>NZ_JBHVWT010000050.1:0-39034 GCF_042882135.1 Streptomyces sp. NPDC058240 | reverse complement strand
AGCTGGTGTCGCGGCCCGCGGCTCTGTCGTTACCGAGGTGTTACGCGGTCAGTCAGGCAGACTTCCTGCTGTCCCGCGGATGTACGGCGATGTTCATGGCTCCGGAGCGCAGGACCGCAAGCCTCTCGGCGAGCACTTCCTCCAGCTCCTCGCGTGTGCGCCGCTCCATGAGCATGTCCCAGTGCGTGCGCGCAGGCTTGCCCTTCTTCTCCTCGGGGCCATCCCCGTCCACCAGGAGTGCCATGGCGCCGCACGCCTTGCACTCCCACTCCGGCGGAATTTCCGCCTCTACCGAGAACGGCATCTCAAATCGATGTCCGTTCTGGCATGCGTACTCCACCGCCTGGCGCGGGGCCAGATCGATGCCGCGGTCCGTCTCGTAGCTGGTAACCACGAGTCGCGTGCCGCGGAGAGCTCGCTCACTCATGAATCGTGCCTCCCGGGCTTGTCGCCCACAGGACAGGTGTCGCTGTCGTCGTCATCCGGTCAACGTCCGGTCGGCGGTAAAGATTCCCGTTGCCGGTCATGCGTCGCCCGTCGTGCCGCTGCTTTTTCAGGTTTCCCAGGGTTTCAAGTACCCAGCAATGCCCGGTTTGTCACATCTGGCGGAAGTTGTAACCCAACAGTTTGGCTTCTTCCGCTCGCAGTAACGGTCCTCCGGGCAGGCCAAAGGCGTACACTACCGGCCTTTCACTTCAACGTCTAAATCCGTTCCGGAACGGGATTGCCCGCGGCCGCCACGGCCCGCCGGACCGGCACCCTCGCGAGCAGCACGGAACCGACCACGAAGAAGATCACCAACGAGATGATCGCATCCCGGTAGCTGCCGGTCAGCTGATATGCGAGCCCGAACACCAGCGGTCCCAGCCAGCTCAGTCCGCGGTCGCTCATCTCGTACGCGGAGAAGTACTCGGCCTCCTTGCCGCGCGGCACCAGATGGGAGAAGAGCGAGCGCGACAGCGCCTGGCTGCCGCCCAGCACCAGGCCGATCGCCGACGCCAGTGCATAGAAGAAGACCGGTGCTCCGGCGGGGAGGAAATAACCGGCGACGAGAATCAGCGTCCAGACGACGAGCGAACCGAGGATCGTGCGCTTCGCGCCGTACACCCGTGCCAGTCGGCCCATCCCCAGCGCTCCGGCCACCGCGAGCACCTGCACCAGCAGCACCGCCGTGATCAGGGTCGTCTGGTCGAGGCCCAGCTCCTCCGAGCCGTACACCGATGCCTGGGAGATCACCGTCTGCACGCCGTCGTTGTAGACGAGGTACGCCAGCAGGAAGGAGAGCGTCAGGGGATGGCGGCGCATGTCGCGCAGGGTGGCCATCAGCTGCCGCCAGCCCGAACCGACCGCGCCCTCGCCGCTCGCCGTCACGTGCCGGTCGCGCAGCCGGCGCAGCGGCACGAGCGTGAAGGCGCCCCACCAGAGACCGGCCGACGCGAGACAGATCCGTACCGAGTCGGACTGGGAGAGGCCGAAGGAGTCGTGGCCCGTGTACAGGACCAGGTTCAGCACCAGGACGAGCGCACCCGAGGTGTAGCCGAAGGCCCAGCCGCGCGAGGAGACCGCGTCCCGCTCCTCCGGCCCGGCGATCTGCGGCAGATACGCGTTGTAGAGCACCATCGACACCGAGATTGCGGCGTTCGCCACGATCAGCAGGAACGCGCCCAGCAGATAGCGCTGACCGTCCAGGAAGAACATGCCGGTGGTCGCGGCGGCCCCGGTGTAGGCGGCGGCCGCGAGCAGCGGTTTCTTGCGCCCCGTGCGGTCCGCGGCGGCGCCCACGATCGGCATCAGGATCACCGCGACCACGACGGACATGGACACCGCGTAGGCGAACAGCGACCCGGCGCGGACCGGAATGCCGAGCGGGTGCACGAAGCCGTCGGCGTCGGCGGACGCCTTGGCTATCGAGGTGAGATAGGGGCCGATGAAGACGGTCAGGACGCTCGTCGAGTAGACGGAGCAGGCGAAGTCGTAGAAATACCAGCCGCGTTGTTCGTGTCTGCGGCTCGCGGCATCGGCGGAATCCGCTGTCGGTTCCGTCGGCTCAGCGGTTTCCGCGGTCTCGGCGCTCAACCCGCACCCCCTCGTCTCTCCCCGTGAAGACCTCGCACGGCCGGCGTCAGGCCCAGGCCCCCCGCTCGCTCAACACCGTGCGCAGCGTCTCGATGTGATCGGTCATGATGCCATCCACGCCGAGATCGAGGAGCGCTGCCATCCGCTCCGGTTCGTTCACGGTCCAGACGTGCACCTGGAGCCCGCGCGCGTGTGCCTCGCGCACGAAGCGCCGGTCGACCACCCGGACACCGTTCTGGCTCTCCGGCACCTGTGCGCACACCGCGCCCGCCCGCAGCGCCGCCGGTATTCCGTACGAGCGCAGCCGCAGGCCCAGCACGCCCCGGACGCCGTAGGAGGTGGCGAGCCGGGGGCCCGCCAGGCGGTGGGCCCTGGCGACCCGGGCCTCCGAGAACGAGCCGACGCACACCCGGTCCCAGGCGTCCGCGCGGCGGATCAGTTCGACCAGCGGGACCAGCGCGGACCCGGCCTTGATGTCGACGTTCCAGCGGGCCTCGGGGAACGTCTCCAGCAGCTCATCGAACAGCGGCAGCGGCTCCCGGCCCACCACCCTGGCCCGCCGCACCTCGCTCCAGGGCAGCTCGGCTATCCGGCCGCGGGCGTCCGTCACCCGGTCCAGGGTGGCGTCGTGGAAGGCCACCAAGCGGCCGTCCGAGGTGGTGTGCACATCGGTCTCGAAGTAGCGGTACCCGGCGTCGGCGGCCCGGCGGAACGCGGCCGTGGTGTTCTCGATCCCGTCCACCGCACCGCCTCGGTGGGCGAAGGGGATCGTCGAGGGATGGTCCAGATAGGGGTGGCGTACGGAGGTCACTGCGGAAGTATGGCCTGCTCCGGTGTCCGTGCGGTGACGGCGGTGTCGCCATTGTCCGGCGTGGGCGCGACAGTGCCCTCCTCATGGGCCCGGGTCTCCTCGTGGGCCCGGGTCTCCGCGTCGGGCCCGGTCTTCGTGTCGGCTCCGGCCCCCGCGGCCGCTTTCCCGCCGACCGCGAAGAAGCGCAGGAAGAACTGGGCGAGCGGGCCGATGGCCAGGGCGTACACGACCGTGCCCGCCCCGAGCGTGCCGCCGAGCAGGAAGCCGGTCGCCACGACCGCCACCTCTATCAGCGTCCGCACCAGCCGGATGGAGCGGCCGGTGCGCAGATGCAGTCCGGTCATGAGCCCGTCACGGGGTCCCGGGCCGAACCGCGCCGCGATGTACAGCCCGGTGGCGACGCCGTTGACGACGACTCCCGCGACCATCACGGCTATCTGCGCGGCGAGGCCGTGCACGTCGGATATGAGCGCGAGCGTGCCGTCCATGGCGATGCCGACGGCGAAGACATTGGAGACGGTGCCCAGGCCCGGACGCTGCCTGATCGGGATCCACAGCAGCAGGACGGCGGCGCCGACGACGATCGAGACGACTCCGATGGACAGACCGGTGCGCTCGGCGAGCCCCTGATGCAGCACGCCCCAGGGTTCGAGCCCCAGACCGGCGCGGACCAGGAGCGCCGAGCTGGCCCCGTACAGCGCGAGACCGACGTACAGCTGGATCAGCCGACGGGTGAGGTGCGCCCCGCGAGGGGCGGCGGCGGTGGACAAGAGGTGCCCCCTGGTGTGGTCGTAGTGGACTGCCGCATGTCACTCTGTGGCAGGGGATTGGCTGCCAACTATGGCCAATCCGAGGAAGGTGGACTGATTTTCATGGCTCAGTGGACTTCGGCAGTGGGCGCGGCGCAGCTCGCCCGGCAGCTCCAGGCCCAACAGTCCCGGCCCGCCGGACCGGGCGCCCGCAGGCCGCCCGCCTATCGTGCGCTGGCCGACGGGATCCGGCTGCTCGTCCTCGAAGGCCGGGTGCCCGTCGCCGCCAGGCTCCCCGCCGAACGCGAACTGGCGCTCGCCCTGTCCGTCAGCCGCACCACCGTCGCCGCCGCGTACGAGGCGCTGCGGACCGAGGGATTCCTGGAGTCCCGCCGGGGTGCCGGCAGCTGGACCGCCGTGCCCGCCGGGAACCCGCTGCCCGCACGCGGTCTGGAGCCGCTGCCGCCGGAGTCCCTCGGCTCGATGATCGACCTGGGCTGCGCCTCGCTGCCCGCCCCCGAACCGTGGCTGACCCGGGCGGTCCAGGGCGCCATCGAGGAGCTCGCGCCGTACGCCCACACCCATGGCGACTACCCGGCCGGTCTGCCCGCGCTGCGGCAGATGATCGCCGACCGCTACACCGGGCGCGGCATCCCGACCATGCCCGAACAGATCATGGTCACCACGGGTGCGATGGGTGCGATCGACGCGATCTGCCACCTCTTCGCGGGCCGCGGCGAGCGGATCGCGGTGGAGTCCCCGAGCTATGCCAACATCCTGCAGCTGATGCGCGAGGCGGGTGCCCGGCTGGTGCCGGTGGCGATGGAGGAGGGGCTCGGCGGCTGGGACATGAACCGGTGGCGGCAGGTGCTGCGGGACGCGGCGCCGCGGCTCGCCTATGTCGTCGCCGACTTCCACAACCCCACCGGCGCGCTGGCCGACGAGGACCGGCGGCGCGCCCTGGTGGACGCGGCCCGCTCCGCAGGCACGGTTCTGGTCGTCGACGAGACCATGAACGAGCTCTGCCTCGACGCCGATGTGCGGATGCCCCGCCGGGTCTGCGCCTTCGACCCGGCGGGCTCCACCGTGATCACCGTCGGATCGGCGAGCAAGGCCTTCTGGGCGGGCATGCGGATCGGCTGGGTGCGCGCCGCCCCGGACGTGATCCGCAGCCTGGTGGCCGCCCGCGCCTACGCCGACATGGGCACGCCCGTGCTCGAACAGCTCGCCGTGAACTGGCTGATGCGCACCGGCGGCTGGGAGGAGGCCGTGCAGGTCCGGCGGGAACAGGCGCGGGAGAACCGGGACGCGCTCGTGGCCGCGGTCCGCCGGGAGCTGCCCGACTGGGAGTTCTCCGTTCCGCGCGGCGGCCTGACGCTCTGGGTGCGGACCGGCGGCCTCTCCGGCTCCCGGCTGGCGGTGGCCGGGGAGCGGGTCGGGGTACGCGTTCCGTCCGGTCCCCGGTTCGGGGTCGACGGCGCCTTCGAGGGGTACGTACGGCTGCCGTTCACGGTCTCGGGGCCGGTCGCGGACGAGGCGGCGGCACGGCTCGCGGCGGCGGCGCAGCTGGTCGGGTCGGGGGCGGGCGCGGGCGTCGAGGCGCCGCGGACGTTCGTCGCCTGACCGCACCCCTGTGTCCGGTCAGTCGGTGACGGCCATGCCCTCGACGGCCACGGCCACGGTGCGCGGCAGCACCGGCTCGGGGACGCCCGCTCCGGCCGGCACGGCCGCCTCGACGACCGGCACCTGCCGCTCGGGGAGCAGACCGAGGACCGCCTGCCGCTGCGTCTCGCCGGTCGCCTCGTCGTACGGATCGGGCGTGGCCGGGACCTGGAGCCGGAGCACCGCGCCGGTGCCGAGCCGCGCGTATCCGCGGCCGGGCGGGACATCGGCGGCCGGGGTGGTGTGCGGCTCGGTACCGAGCACCGACTCCACCTGCTCGCGGGAGCAGAGGCCGAGCACGACCCGGGCCCTGCAGTGCGTCCGTACGGTCTCGCCGAGGGTGTCCAGGCTGTCGAACTGATCGGTCAGGACCACGGTGACGCCGGCGGCCCTGCCGTGCCGCAGCGGCCCCTGGAGCAGTTCCTGCGGATCGGGCCTGCCGTCGGCGGTGGCCAGATGGCCGAGGACACTCGGCCGGTCCAGCAGGATCCAGAGCGGGCGCTTGATGTCGTCGGGCACGGGGTGGCCGACCTGCCGGGCCCGGTTCGCGGCGGTCAGCCGCCGTTCCGTCTCGTGGGCCGCCCATTCCAGGGTCGCCAGTGCGCCGGCCAGCCCGCACTCCACGCTCAGTACGCCGTCCCGCCCGGTCAGACAGGCGTATTCGCCGGTTCCGCTGCCTTCGACGATCAGGATGTCGCCGTGCTGGAGCGCCTGCAGGGCGATGGAGCGCATCAGGGTCGTGGTGCCGCTGCCGGGCTGCCCGACCACCAGCAGATGCGGCTCGGTGGAGCGGGCGCCGGTCCGCCAGACGACCGGAGGGGCGTCGCGGGTCGTGTCGCCGTCGTGCACCGGAACCGTGCGCTGCACCGCGTCGCCGTCGGTGAAGCCCAGTACGGTCTCGCCGGGGGCGGTGACGAAACGCTGGGCGCCGATCGAGGTGGGCAGGGCGCCGAGGACGTTCATGACGAGCTGGTTGCCCTCCTCGTCCCAGGCGAAGCGGTATTCGCGGCCGCGGCCGGACTTGGCGTGCAGCAGCCGTTCGATCCGGGCACGGGAGGCGGCCTCGCTGTCGGTGAAATAGGCGGGGTACGTCACCTGGAGGCGGGTCAGCCTCCCGTCGCCGTCGAACTCGTAACCGCTGAAGGCCTTCTCCCAGTCGCCGCCGTGGGAGAACAGCGGACCGGGGTCGTCGGCCACGGAGAAGTACGGCACGAGCGCCTCGTACAGGGACCGCAGCCGCGCGGTCTCCGCCTCGTCGGGACCGGTCTTCACGGGGGTCCGCTCCCGCCCCGCCCAGGCGGCGGCGCCCATCACCGTGACGAGGGCGATCAGCCCCCCGTACGGCATGAGCGCGAACGCGAGTACGCAGGCCGCGACGAGGAACAGCGTGGGGCCACGCCTGTCCTTGGGCGTCGCGGCCCACTTCTGCCGTCCGGCTCCGGCCAGCAGCCGCAGACCACGAGTGATCGTGATCAGCGGATGGAGGACGTCCGTGGCGTTGTCGGCGGCCGTGCGCGCGAACTCGCGACTGCGAGTGATCGAGGCGCTGCCGCTGCTCAGAATGCGGGGGAGTGGTCGCCGGGCCACGTCGGTCTCCTGAAGGGGTGGGAGCGGTCGCGGAGGGTCAGAACTTGATCCCGCCCAGGAGGCCGGCGAGACTCGCGCCCCCCGCGGTGATGCTCGGTGCGATGGCGGTGCCTGCCAGATAGAAGCCGAACAGGGCGGTGACGAGGGCGTGCGAGGCCTTGAGGCCGTCCTTCCTGAAGAACAGGAAGACGATGATGCCGAGGATGACGACGCCTGACATGGACAGGATCATGAGTGGTTCTCCTGGTTGGGGGGACGGTCACCATGAGTCCTTCCAGGTTCACCGGAAGTATCTATACGATAAAAGCTGCATTTGGGTGAAAAGTCGTTATTTTCACTTGAATGGCCGACCGAGTGGTCCCGGTGGGCCGGAACTTTCGGTGTCGCGCACTGTTCCGCCGAACCATTCGTGATCCTTTGCCACGGGTGGGCCGGGTCATGTGCCCGGTCGGGCAGTACCCTGTCGGTTCACTCGTACGGCCCCCACGGCGTACGTCCCGGCAGGTCGACAGTGGTGAAACCGGTTACTGGAAGGCGGTCCGTCCGATGAGCGAAACCCCCGATCCCGAGGTGGTCGAGCTGGCGACGAAGGTCTTCGACCTCGCCCGCCGCGGTGAGACCGACGCGCTCGCCGCGTACGTCGACGCGGGCGTCCCCGCGAACCTCACCAACGACCGGGGCGATTCGCTGCTGATGCTCGCCGCCTACCACGGGCACGCCGCCGCCGTCACGGCCCTCGTCGGCCGGGGCGCCGACCCGGACCGGGCCAACGACCGCGGGCAGACGCCGCTCGCCGGAGCCGTCTTCAAGGGCGAGGACGCGGTGATCGAGGCGCTGCTCTCCGCGGGCGCCGATCCGGCCGCCGGAACACCCTCCGCCCTCGACACGGCTCGCATGTTCGGCAAGGCCGACCTGCTGGAACTCTTCGGCTCCCGCTGACCGGGTGCGCCGTAAATGTGGTCGCGGTGGCGAAATGGCTGGGTCATCATGACGTCGCGGGCCCGGTTCCGGGCCACCGACGAGAGGCAGAGGAAGATGGTCTACACCAAGCAGAAGACGGCGGTCGGCCGATCATGTTGCTGCGCGGCGTAGTGCCCACCCGGCACTTGGAACTGCACAGTCCCGGTTGCGTCGACAGCTTGATGTGAGGCTTTTTCCATGTTTGATCCGTTCATAGCGCCGAGCGGCACCCTGCTCGGCCTGCTGCAGAGGGGCCGTGGCGACGGCACGCTCCACGCGCTCGCCGCACCACGCCCCGAGGCCCTGGCGGCTCTCAACCACTGCGTCCTGAGCGATCCGCGTCACGACTGGCAGGTGGAGAACCGCTCCCTCTACTACGCACGCCTGTACCTCGACCTCGACGGCGGCATCGAAGAGATCGAGCGTCACCTGTGCGATCCCGACGACCACCTCGACACCGACGACTCGCGCACCGGGCTGGCCCTCGCCGTGCTCGGCCACCTCGCCTCGTACGGACGCGACGACGCCCTGGCCCTGCTGCGGCGGTACGCCGCGACCGGCGCCAACTGGGCCTGGGCCCTCGACGAGCTCGCCCTGCGCGACGACGACGCGGGACTCCGCGCCCTCGCCGTACCCGTGCTCGGCCGGTTCCCGGCCACCGAGGAGGGCGCCGCCGAGCTGGCCGCCGCCGTACGGGACGCCTACGAACCCCGCCCCTGGCGGCTCTGGGCGGACGACCCGCGCGACACGGTCGGCGCCAGGGTCAGGGCCGCCTCGGAACAGGGCTCCTTCGACCGCTGGCAGCGCCAGATGCGGCCCGGCGGCCCCCGTCCGGGCTGGAGCGTCCAGGCGGTCTTCGACTGGGCCCAGCAGGGACTCGAACGCGGCAGCACCCTCCATGTGCCGGCCGCCCGCTGCCTCACCGCCGTCGCGGGCCCCGAGGACCGGCCCACGATCATCGAGGCCGCCCGCAGCGGCCCGGAGGGCGCACGCTGTGCCGCGCTGCACTACCTGGCGGAGGCCAGGGACCCGGCCGTGCTCGACCTGATCGAGACCGGAGCGGTCAGCGTCTCGCGCACCGTCGCCGACGCGTCCGTCGCCGCCTTCGAGCGGATGTGCGGCGACGCTGCGGTGGAGCGCGCCAGGCGCTGGGCCCGACGGCCCGACGCGCTCGGCGCCTCCGCGGCCGGTGTGCTCGCCTGCCGGGGCGGCGCCCAGGACGCCTCACTGGTCCTCGGAGCGCTCCGCGAGGCCGTACGGGGCGACGGACCGGACGCACCACGTCTGTGGACCCTCGTCGACGGCGCGGGGCGGCTGGGCATCGTCTGTGCCGCTCCCGTGCTGCGGCACGTCTACCGGGAGACGTCCTCGTCGCATCTGCGCGGCCGGGCGGCCCGCGCACTGGCCGCCACCGATCCCTCCTTCGCCACCGGATTCGCCGTCGAGTGCCTGTGGGACTGCGAGGAGACCACCCGCGAGGTCGCCGCCCTCCACGCGGAGACCGGGGACATCAGGGTGGCCGAGCGGCTCCGCCGCCTCGCCGCGGACCCGGCCGAGGAGGCCGAGGTGCAGACGGCGGTACGCAGCCGGATCGGGCCCGACACCCCGGCGGCCTGACCGAGTACGCACGCGACGCGCGTCGGGGGGCGCGCGGCGTGAAACGGGTAGCCCCATCCGAACGGAAGACCCTCGCGGCGCGCCCGGCTCAAACGCTCACGGGACGTTCCCCGGGCGGAAAGATCCAAGTCGGCCCGGTCACGCCCGGCGTGGCGACAACACGGATATGCGTGTCGTCATCGTCACCGAATCCTTCCCGCCCGATGTCAACGGCGTGGCCCACTGCACCCTCCAGACGGCCCGGCATCTCGCCGGCCGCGGCCACGAACCGCTCGTCATCGCCCCGGCCACCGCCGGCGCGACGACCACGTCCCGTCCGGACCTCCCCGACGCCTTCGAGGCCGACGCCCCCTGCCCCGTGGTGCGCGTTTCCTCCCTCCCCCTGCCCGGCTATCCCCAGGTCCGGGTCGCACTGCCGAGCCGGCGGCTGACCGCCGCCCTCACCGCCCACCGCGCCCAACTCGTCGATCTGGCGGGACCGTTCGTGCTCGGCGCACGGGGCATGGCAGCCGCCGCCAGGCTCGGCCTGCCGGCCGTGGCCGTCTACCAGACCGATCTGGCCGGCTACGCACGCACGTACCTCGGCACCGGCGAGAACACCGCCTGGCGCCGGATGCGCGCCGTGCACGGCGCCGCCGACCGCACCCTCGCCCCGTCCACCGCCGCCCTGCGCGACCTCACCGACCACGGCGTGCCCCGGGTGCGGCTGTGGCCACGGGGTGTCGACACCACCCGGTTCCGGCCCGGACTGCGGGACGAGGCATTGCGTCGCCGGCTCGCGCCCGGCGGGGAGCGGATCGTCGGGTACGTCGGCCGGGGGCCTCCCGGCGGGGGCGGCCGGGCGCGCGGCCGACCGCCTCAACGCGCGCAGCGCCCACGCGTACACCCGGATCGTGTGCACCACGCAATGGGCGGAGCGGGAGTTCCTGCGCATCGGCGCCCGCAACGTGGTGCGGGCCCCGCTCGGCGTGGACCTGCGACGCTGCCGCCCGCAGCGCCGCAGTACGGTGCTGCGCGCCAGGCACCTGCACGGCCGCGACGTGCTGATCCTGCTGTGCTCGCGGCTCTCGGTCGAGAAACGCCCCGGCCGGGCCCTGGAGACCCTCGCCGAGTTGCGGCGTCGAGGGGTGCGGGCGGCGCTGGTCGTCGCGGGCGACGGACCGCTGCGCGCGGGGCTGGAGACCCGAGCACGGGCACGGCGGCTGCCGGTCGAATTCCTGGGCCATGTGCGCGACCGGGAGACCCTGGCGGATCTGCAGGCGGCGGCCGACATCTGCCTGGCGCCCGGACCCGCCGAGACGTTCGGTCTGTCGGCCCTGGAGGCACTGGCCTGCGGCACCCCGGTGGTGGCGAGCGCGAGCTCCGCGCTGCCGGAGGTGATCGGTGGTGCCGGCGTCGCGGCCGAGGACACCGGCGAGGCCTTTGCCGCCGCCGTACGCGAGCTGCTCGGGCGCCCGCCGGACGAGCGCCGCGCCGCGGCCAGGCAACGGGCGGAACTCTTCGGTTGGGACCGCTCGGTGGCCGCGTTCCTGGCCGCCCACGAGGTGCCGGACCGGGGCGGGATCACGGGGGTGCGGGCATGAACGGGGGTGCGGGTTACGAAGGGCGCGTCGGAGCCGTGCGGCGCCGCGGAACCACGCGCTGGGGGACCACGTACTCCGGAACCCTGCGCCGCGCGACCGTCTGGCCCGTGCCCGGTGCGGTTCGCCGCGCTCGGGGACTCGTTCACCGAAGGCGTCGGCGACCCCGTCCCCGGTGGTTTGCGGGGCCAGGGCCTGTCCGGGGCGGCGTTGCTCGCGGAAGGGGCCGCGGACGGACGGCGGGGCGTGGAGTTCCGCAACTTCGCCGTCAGCGGTGCGCGGTCCAAGGACGTCCGGGACCGGCAGGCCGCTGCCGCGGCGGCGTTCCGGCCCCGCCTCGCCTCCGTCGTCGTCGGCGTCAACGACACCCTGCGCCGTACCTTCGACATCGTGCTCCTCGCGCGGCGCCTCGACGAGGTCTGCGCGCTGCTGACCGGGGGCGGAGCCGTGCTCCTGACCGCCTGTCTGCCCGACCCCGGCGCCGTGCTCGCGCTCCCCGCGCCGCTGGGCAGACCGCTGGCCCGGCGGCAGGCCGCGGTGAACGCCGTGGTCCACGCGCTGTCCGACCGCTACGACGCCGTTCATCTGCACATGGCGGACCGGGCCCGGGTCGGCGACCGCTCGCTGTGGAGCTCTGACCGGCTCCATCCGGCCGAACGCGGTCACCGGACGGTCGCGGCGGGCTTCCACGCGCTGCTGGCCGCCCGAGGACTGGCCCCCGGCGCCGCACCGGGGCTCGAACCCCGGCAGCCGCCCCGAGCCGCCTCGACGCATGGTGCCGACTGGCCACCGCCGGCACCGGCTGGCTGGCCCGCAGAAGCACCGATCTGCTGCCCCGGCTGCTGTGCCTGGCCGGAGGGGAGCTGCGGCACCGGGCCTGCGGCACGGGCGCCCGCCTCGACCGACGCGCCGAGACGTCCCTGCGGAGCGCGCTGGCCGCAGTACAGCCGACCGGTGCCCCGGGAGCGGGGGAGCGGGCCGTGCCGTCCGGGCCGTTGTCCGCGCCGCGGGTCAGTATGGAGGGATGACCGGACGCTGGGAGTTCTGGATCGACCGGGGCGGGACGTTCACCGATGTCGTGGGCCGGGATCCCGGCGGGCACCTGGTCACCCGCAAGCTGCTCTCCCACGACCCGGACCGCTACCGCGACGCCGCCGTGGCCGGAATCCGGGCGCTGCTCGGCCTCGGCCCCACCGACCCGGTCCCCGCCGACCGGGTCGCCGCGGTGCGGATCGGCACGACCGTCGCCACCAACGCCCTGCTGGAGCGGCGCGGCGAGCCGACCGTCCTGGTCATCACGGAAGGCTTCCGGGACGCCCTGCGCATCGCCTACCAGAACCGGCCACGGCTCTTCGACCGCCGCATCCTGCTGCCCGAGGCCGTGTACGAGCGGGTGATCGAGGTCCCCGAGCGGATCGACGCCCGCGGCCGGGTCGTCAGACCACTGGACCGGGAAGCGGTCACCGAGCGGCTGAGGGCCGCCCGCGCCGACGGACTGCGCAGCGCGGCCGTCGTCCTGATGCACGGCTACCGCCACCCCGCACACGAGCGCGCCGTGGCTGCCGCGGCCCGGGAGGCGGGCTTCACCCAGGTCAGCTGCTCGCACGAGGTGAGCCCGCTGATCAAGCTCGTCCCACGCGGCGACACCACCGTCGTCGACGCCTATCTCTCACCGATCCTGCGCCGGTACGTCGACGAGATCGCCGGTGAACTCGTCGGCATCCGGCTGATGTTCATGCAGTCCAACGGCGGGCTGCGCGAGGCCTCCCACTTCCGGGGCAAGGACG
This sequence comes from Streptomyces sp. NPDC058240, assembly GCF_042882135.1. Taxonomy (NCBI): domain Bacteria; kingdom Bacillati; phylum Actinomycetota; class Actinomycetes; order Kitasatosporales; family Streptomycetaceae; genus Streptomyces; species Streptomyces sp. NPDC058240. The sequence continues at coordinate 26,205 of NZ_JBHVWT010000050.1, read as the reverse complement.
CGGTGCTCTCCGGCCCGGCCGGTGGCGTGGTCGGCATGGCCCGCACCTCCGAACAGGCCGGATTCGGCCGGGTCATCGGCTTCGACATGGGCGGAACGTCCACCGACGTGTCCCACTACGCGGGCGAGTTCGAGCGCGAGCTCGGCACCCAGGTCGCCGGAGTGCGGATGCGCGCCCCGATGATGAGCATCCACACCGTCGCGGCCGGCGGCGGTTCCGTCCTGCACTTCGACGGCCGGCGGTACCGCGTCGGCCCCGACTCGGCGGGCGCGATCCCCGGCCCGGCCTGCTACCGCCGCGGCGGCCCGCTGACCGTCACCGACGCCAATGTGATGCTCGGCCGGATCCAGCCCGCGCACTTCCCGGCCGTCTTCGGACCGGACGGAGACCTCCCGCTCGACGCGGACCTGGTCCGCGAACGCTTCGACGCGCTCGCCGAGAACGTGAGGCGCGCCACCGGAACACGGCGCACGGCCGCCGAGACCGCCGCCGGGTTCCTGGAGATCGCCGTGCTCAACATGGCGAACGCGGTCAAGAAGATCTCCGTGCAGCGCGGGCACGACATCACCCGCTACGCCCTGACCGGCTTCGGCGGCGCCGGTGGACAGCACGTCTGCGCCGTCGCCGACTCCCTGGGCATCGACACGGTCCTCGTACCGCCGCTCGCGGGCGTGCTGTCCGCGTACGGCATCGGCCTCGCCGACGCCACCGCGATGCGCGAACAGTCCGTGGAGGCGGAACTGAACGAGGCGACCCGGACCGCGGTGGGCGAACTCTGCGACGAACTGGCCGCCCGGACCCGCGCCGAACTGCGCGCCGACGCCGTCCCCGACAGCGCGATCAGCACGCACGCCCGGGTGCTGCTCCGCTACGCCGGTACGGATTCGAGCCTGCCCGTCGGCCTGGACACCGCACCCGCCATGGCCGAGGCGTTCACCGCCGAGCACCGCGCACGCTACGCGTTCACCATGGACAAACCCCTGGTCGTCGAAGCGGTCTCGGTCGAGGCGACCGGCACGGCGGGCCGGCACCAGCCACGCCCGGCCGACCGCACGCCCCGCACCGGCGCGAAGCCCCGACCGCGCGACACCGTGCGGATGTTCGCCGAGGGCCGATGGCGGGACACCCCGCTCCACCGCCGCGAGGAACTGCGTCCCGAGGACACCGTGACCGGCCCCGCCGTGATCGCCGAGGCGGACGCCACCACCGTCGTCGACCCGGGCTGGCAGGCCGCTCTCGCCGACACCGGCCACCTGCTGCTCACCAGGGTCCGCCCACGCCCGGACCGCACGGCCGTCGGCACCCGGGTCGACCCCGTCATGCTGGAGGTCTTCAACAACCTCTTCATGTCGATCGCCGAGCAGATGGGGGTGCGCCTGGAGAACACGGCACACTCCGTCAACATCAAGGAGCGCCTCGACTTCTCCTGCGCGCTCTTCGACGCGGACGGCAATCTGATCGCCAACGCCCCGCACATCCCCGTCCACCTCGGCTCGATGGGGGAGTCCATCAAGGAGGTGCTGCGGCGCAACGGCGGCACGATGCGTCCCGGCGACGCGTACGCCATCAACGATCCGTACCACGGCGGAACCCACCTGCCCGATGTGACCGTGGTGACGCCGGTGTTCGACGAGGCCGACGGCGAACGGCCGGAGCTGCGCTTCCTCGTGGCCTCACGCGGACACCACGCCGAGATCGGCGGCATCACTCCCGGTTCCATGCCCGCCTTCAGCCGCACCATCCACGAGGAAGGGGTGCTGTTCGACAACTGGCTGCTGGTACGCGACGGCAGCTTCCGCGAGGACCAGACGCGCGAGCTGCTCACCACCGCCGCGTACCCCTCCCGCGACCCGGAGGCCAACCTCGCCGACCTGCGCGCACAGATCGCCGCCAACGAGAAGGGCATCACCGAACTCCGGCGCATGGTCGAACAGTTCGGGCCCGACGCCGTCGCCGCGTACATGGGGCACGTGCAGGACAACGCCGAGGAGTCCGTGCGCCGGATCATCGCCGGGCTCCACGACGGCGCCTACCGCTACGAGACCGACAACGGCGCGGTCATCGAGGTCGCCCTCACCGTGGACCGGGCCGCCCGCTCCGCGGTCGTCGACTTCACCGGCACCTCGCCGCAGCAGCCGGGCAATTTCAACGCGCCGAAATCCGTGGTCATGGCGGCCGTGCTGTACGTCTTCCGGACCCTGGTCGCCGAAGACATCCCCCTCAACAGCGGCTGCCTCAAGCCCCTGGAGGTCCGGATCCCGGAAGGTTCCATGCTGGCCCCCGTCCACCCGGCGGCCACCGTCGCGGGAAACGTGGAGACGTCCCAGGCCGTCACCGGCGCCCTGTACGCGGCCCTCGGCATCCAGGCCGAGGGTTCGGGCACCATGAACAACCTCACCTTCGGCAACGAACGGGTCCAGTACTACGAGACGGTGGCGAGCGGCTCGGGCGCGGGCGACGGCTTCGACGGCGCCGACGCCGTGCAGACCCATATGACCAACTCCCGGCTCACCGACCCCGAAGTCCTCGAATGGCGCTACCCCGTCCTGCTGGAGAGCTTCCGGGTGCGCGAGGGCAGCGGGGGCGGCGGACGCCGGCACGGCGGCTGCGGGGTGGAGCGGCGGATCCGTTTCCTGGAACCCGTCACCGTGGCACTGCTCTCCGGCCACCGCCGGGTCCGGCCGTACGGCATGGCGGGCGGGGAACCCGGCGCACTGGGCGACCAGCACATCGAGCACCCGGACGACCGGGCGGACACACCGCTGCGCGGCTGCGACACGGCCGAGCTGGAGCCGGGCGACGTACTGGTGCTGCGCACACCGGGCGGCGGGGGCTACGGAACCCCGGAGCAGGGCCCCGACGACGGTACGGAACGCACCGGGGAACGGCTGTGACGCCACTGCCGGCCGACCCCGGGCCGGGGGTCGCTTCTGCGCCGTTTCGACCGTTGTCTGTGTGAGGACCTAATCTGTGCAGCGTGACTTCGCCTGCCTACACGGACAACGCTGCGCCCCAGCTCAGCGCGGGGCCGCGGCCCGCCCCGGGCCCGGCCGCCGACGAGGGGCTCTCGCGGCGGCTGCGCGCGCTCGCCTGCACGGCGCCGCTGCACGACCTCGATGTGCGCAAGGCGAATCTGGCCGGTGAGTACACCGTCTACGCGATGGCCGAGGTCGCCCTCGCCGCGATCGATCTCGTCACCCTCAACATGGACTTCGACACGGGTGCCGACCACGACCAGATAGTGACCAGACTGCTTCCCCGCGTCGCCGCCCAGGCCCCGCGCCGCCCCCTGGCCGAGCACGAGCGCGTCGCGCGCTGGGTGCTGGAGAACCTGATCAATGTCGGCAGCGTGGACCGCGGATTCCGCGCGGTGTACGGCACGTTCGGCCCCGACGGGGTGTACGTCCGCCGGGACTACGACTTCAAGCTGATCGAAGAGGTCCCGGGATACGGCGGCACCGTCTACCTCCGGGCCACCGACGAAGCGGTCAACGTCCTGGTGGGCGCCCTCGACACGGACGTCACCAGCGCCCAGATCGCCGCCGAGGTGAAGCTGGAGGTCCTCATCAGCCGGGGCCGCCTCGCGGACGCGCAGCTCGCCGCCGAGCAGGCCCGCTACCGCACCGTGCAGTACGCGGAGACCCTCCGCAAGACGCTGGAGGCCACCCGGCGCAACGTCCGCGCCGTCGACTGGCTCAACGCGGTGCCCGACATGATCGCCGAAGCGCTGGACCACGTCGCCGACCGCTACCGCCACGAGAACGCGATCCTCACCAACATCCGCAAGGCGCGCGACGAGGCGGAGGAGCCCGAGCACAAGCGCCGCGCCGCCGAGCTCGTCGACATCGTCAAGGACTGCATCCGCCGTCACACCCAGCTGCAGTCCCGACTGCTGGAAGCCGGACCGCTGTTCCGCGCCGAACAGGACCGGCAGGCCTTCGCCACCCCCACGGCCCGCACCGGCCTCGATCTGTACGGCCAGCTGGTCGCCCCGCTGCTGCCGCTCCCCGTCGAACGCGCGATCCGGGTCACCGACGCCTTCTTCGCCCACGGCACCGGGCTGCGCACCCCCACCTCGGTACGGGTGGGCGACCTCGTCGACATGCTGCTCACCCCGCCCCTGGAGCGGGAACACCTGGGCGCCGAGATGCCCGAGCCCGACCTGATCGCCACCCCCGACGACAGCAGGTTCAGCGAGGAGCAGCTCGCGAGCGCCATGGAGCTCCTGGACCTGGAACACGACGCCCCGCGGCGCCTGTCCGGACTCCTCACCGAGGCCCGGCGCCGCGATCCCGAACTGCCCTACCTGGTCGCCCTGCTCGCGGTGCACGCGGCGAGCCCGCCGGTCGGCACCGCCTACCGGCAGGGAGAGCGGCGACTGCTGTTCTCCGTCGACGACGGTACGCAGCTCGACGACCCCGAGTTCGGCGGCGCCGACCTGATCGTGGGCACGGCCCTGCTGGACGCGGCCGGAATGGCCGCGGACCGCACGGAGGCGTCATGACCGGCACGGTACGCGCGGCACGGCGCACACCGACCCGGCCGGCCCCCGCGGACCAGGGGCGTCCGCGGCCCGCCGGCACCCGCGCCACGGGCACGGACCGGACGCCGCCGCCCGGCACGGACACCGCGAGAACGGACCGGACGCCGACACCCGGACCGGACACCGCGAGAGCCGGCGCCGTCCACACCGTACCGAAGAGTTTCCGCAGCAAGGAGCGACAGTCGTGAGCGACCACCGCGCACAGCACCCCGACGCGTGGGGCGAGCCGAGCGCCGCGTACGCGACCGAGGGCGCGGGACCCGCCGAGCCGGTGGGCCCCGCGGCCACCGCGTCCGTCACCCCGGCCGACGCGGCCGACGCCGCCCGGCTCGTCGCCTTCGGCCTCCAGCCCAAGCTGCTGCCCGCACGCGACGCCGAATACGCCGAACTGCTCCGCCGCTACCGCGAGGAGCCCGCCTTCGCGCGACTCGCCGACGCCGTGGCGACCGGACTCGGCCTGGTCGTCCTGGAGGTGTCCACCCGCGCGGGCATGGCCGTGACCGCCGGTGAGGACTCGGTCTTCGCCGTCCGCATGGGCGACTACGCCCGCCGCGCCTCGTCCGACTCCGCCGACCGCTTCCTGCACGGGCTGGCGCACCTCGCCGTCGCCGCGATGGCCTTCCCCCGCCCCGAGGACCTCGCCGACGACGCGTACATCGGCCGGATCACGGTCAACGGCGTCGACTCGTTCGTACGCCAGGCGTGCCACCGCCTGGAGGAGCGCGCCGAGGAGCACGGGGACAACACGGACCCGGCCACCGACGCCCCCGGACTCGAAGCGGCCTGGCGGATCTACGCCCGGCGCAGCTCCACCGGCGCCACGAAGGACGCCCGGCGACTGGCCGGCTCCACCACCGGCATCGTCGGCAAGGCCGTCGCCTTCCTCACCGACTCCGGCTTCCTCCAGCGCACCGGGGACGACGCCGGGGGTGCCTTCCGCACCACCGCCCGCTACCAGCTCCAGGTCCGCGACATGGCCGGCAGCGCCGCCATGGCCGAACTGCTGGAACTCGGCGTCGTACCGGTCACCGACGGCACGGCGACACTGCTGCCGCCGCCCGACCCCGACGACCTGGAACTGGCCGCCGACGCGGGTCTGCCCTTCCACGCCTGACCGGCCCGCCCCACCACCGCCGTCTCCCTCCCGCTGCCTGAACGACGAGAGTCCGCCGCCATGTACGAGCTGTCCCGGGTCCGCCTCTACTCCATCGGACCTGCCGGCGCACGCTACGCCGACACCGTGCTCGACCTGCGCGGAGTGGGCAAGCCCGTGCCCGACCCCGCGCCGGCCCAGGCGGAGTTCTTCGAGGAGGAACCGGTCGGTCCGCCGCGCCGCCCGGCCCCCGCCGGTGTGCTCTTCCTGGAGAACGGCGGCGGCAAGTCGGTGCTGCTGAAGCTGATCTTCTCGGTGATGCTGCCCGGCCACCGCAACACCCTCGGCGGCGCCAGCTCGGGCGTGCTGCGCAAGTTCCTGCTCGCCGACGACTGCGGGCACGTCGCCCTGGAGTGGCAGCACACCCTCACCGGCGAGTGCGTGGTCGTCGGCAAGGTCAGCGAATGGCGTGGCCGGCAGGTCTCCAACGACCCGCGGAAGTTCGCCGAGGCCTGGTACTCCTTCCGGCCCGGACCCGGCCTCAGCCTGGACTCCCTGCCGGTCGCCGAGGCAACCTCCGTGCGCAGGCCCGTCGAAGGCGTTTCCGGCGCGCAGGGCAGACGGCGCACGATGAAGGGATTCCGCGACGCCCTCACCGAGGCGGGCAAGTTCTACCAGCACCTCGATGTGCACTGGGAAGAGATCCACGACCGCTGGAACGAGCACCTCGGAGACCTCGGACTCGACCCCGAACTCTTCCGCTACCAGCGCGAGATGAACGCCGACGAGGGCGAGGCGGCGGGGCTCTTCGCGGTCAAGAAGGACTCCGACTTCACCGACCTGCTGCTCCGCGCCGTCACCGACACCCGGGACACCGACGGTCTCGCCGACCTGGTGAGCGGCTTCGGGAACAAGCTGGGCCGCCGCGCCGAACTGACCGCCGAGCGCGACTTCACCGCGGGCTCGGTCGACCTCCTCGGCCGGATCGTGGAGGCAGCCGGCACCCGTTCCCGCGCCCGGGACATCCACGCGGGCGCCGAGCGCCGCACCCGCACGCTCGCCCGCAGGCTCTCCGCCCGCGCCGGGCAGGAACGCGGCCGGACCGCCGAGCTGGCCCAGCAGGTGACGGGCGCCGCGCACACCGTCACCACGGCCGAACAGGCGCGCAGCCGCAGCGCACTGATCGCCGCCGAACTGGCCTACCGGCACGCCTCCCTGGCCCTGACCGCGGCCGAGAAGGGCGCCGCCGCCCAACGCCGCGAACTGGGCGACGCCCGCACCCTGCACTCCGCCTGGCAGGCCGCCGAGGCGGTACTGCGCCACCGCGCCGCCGCCGACCGCTCCGCACGGGTGGCCGTCGCCATCCGCGAGGCCGAGCGGGACGCCGCGCCCGCGCTCGCCGCCCGCGCCGAGGCCGCCGCCGACCTCGTCCGGGCGCTGCACGCCGCCGCCGAGGCCGGCGAGACCCTCGCCAACGAGGAGGAGGAGCGCTCCGACACCCTCCAGAGCGCGGGCGAGGCCGCCCACCGGGACGCCACCACCGCCGCCACCGAGGCCCAGCGCGCCCGCAGCGAGGCCGGACATCTGCGCCAGCGCCTCGCCGAGGTCGAGCAGGAGACGGCACAGGCGGTACGGGCCGGCTGGCTCGACGACACCGCACCGGACGCCGACCCGGCGCGCGCCGCCCTCGCCGCCAGTGACGCCGAGACGTCCGCCGTCGCCGCGTGGGACACCGCCAGGGAGGACGCCCGCTCGGCCGCCGACGTGGCCAGGGACGCCGCGGCCGCCGAGAGCCGCGCCGAACTGGCGGCGGCCCGCGCCTCCGATGCCGCACAGGCCGCGGAACAGTCCTACGAGGCCGAGCTCAGGGCCGCCGAGTCGATCGCCGCCGACCACCGGCTGGCCGACCTGCTGGGTCTGCCCGCCTCCCACGGCACCGGCGTGCCCCGGCCCCGCCGGGGCGTGGCCGGAACGGACGCGGACCCGGACGCCCCGCACGGCGCGGACGGCACCGACACCGGCCCGGCCCCCACCGACCGACGGCCCGGCGCCGCGGAGGCGACCGGCCGGCCGGTCGAGGCGGGCCAGTCCACCCAGGCGGCGCAGGGCACCCACACCGCCACGGCCGAACACGCCACCGCCCACGAACAGCCGCTCACCGCCCAGGAGCTCGACCGCAGCGCCGACGAACTGCGGGAGCTCCTCGACCAGTCCATCGCCTCCGCCGAACGCCGCCTCTTCCAACTGCGCACCGCGGCCGCCGACGACTCCCGCATCCTCGGCGCACTCGGCGACGGCGGACTGCTGCCGCCCGGACCCGACGTCCTCGCCACCGTCGAGTACCTCGGCGAACACGGCATCCCCGCCCTGCCGGGCTGGCGCTACCTCGCCCAGGCGGTCGACCCCGCCGACCACGCGGCCGTCCTCGCCGCCCGTCCCGAACTCGTCGACGGCGTGGTCATCACCGACCCCGACTCGCACGCCCGCGCCCGCGACGTCCTGAGCGGCGCCGCGCTGCTGCCGCGCTCCGCGGTCGCCGTCGGCACCGCCGCCGCGCTGCTCGCCCCCGTCCCGGCCGCCGGCACGGGCTCGGCGGCGAGCACGGAAGGGGTCTTCCTCGTCCCGCCGAACCCGGCGATGCACGACGAGCACGCGGCCGACGAGGAGCGGCAGGCCCTGAGGAGCAGGACCACGGCCCGTGACGAGGACATCCGCACCCTCGCGGGCCGCCTCACCGCCGACCGTTCCCTCGCCGCACGCATCGGCTCCTGGCGGACCGACTGCCCGCCCGGCATGCTCGCCGAACTCGCCGAGGCCGCCCGCACCGCCCGCACGGCCGCGGAGACCGCCGAGGCCGAGCTCGCCGAAGCCCGTACGGTGCGTGCCGAGGCGGACGAGGCCGCCTCGGACACCGCCCGCGTCCGGGACGAGCGCCAGGAGGCCGCCCAGCGAGCCCGCCGCGCTGCCGACGCCCTCGCGGGCCTCGCGTACCGGCTCCGCGAACGAGCGGGCTGGCAGGCGAAACTCCGCGAACTCGTCGACGAGGCAGCCGAGTCCGAAGCCCGTGCCACCGTCTGCCTGGAGCGGGCCCGCGCCGCCGACGAGGACCGCAGGGCCGCCCAGCGCGCCGCCGACGACGCCCGGCGCACCGCCCGAGCCCTGCGCGCCGAACGAGCGGAGATCGCAGGCGCCCCCGAGCAGCTCCCGGAGCCCGGGGACGACACCCCGCGCCCCGCGCTGCCCGCGCTGCGTGAGGCGTACCGGGCCGCGTCCCAGCTGTACGAGAAGGTCGGCGTCGGCGCCGACCTGCGCGCCGAGCAGGCCCGAGCGGAGAGCGACGAGAGCGCCGCCCTCGCCGAACTGGACCGGCTCACCAACAAGGTCCGCACCCGCGCCGCCCAGCTCCTCGAAGGCACCGACGGCGCGGACGGCCCCTCTCGGCAGGCGGCCGCCGCCCGTGCCGAGTCCCTGGTCCAGCTCCTGGAGACCAGGGCTTCCACGGCGAGCGAGCAGCTGGGCCGGCTCCGCGGCGAGGCCGAGCGCCTGGCCCCGGTCGACGGCGAGTCCCACCACACCGAACTCCCCGACGAGCTGGTCCCCGCCGACGCCGACCAGGCTCAGGCCCGCCTGCGTACCGCCACGGCCGAGCTGGCCTCCGCCACCGCGACCCTGGACACCGCCCGCGCCGCCCACGCCGAGCTGCTGCACGCCCACCGCACCGCCGAGGACTCGGCAGGCGGCTTCGACGAGACAGCGGCACTCCTGCGCGACCTGCTCAGGGACCACGGCCCGGACGAGGACACCGAGGCCCCCGAGCCGTACCCCGGCAGCCTCGACGAGGCCCGGCAGTCGGCCGCCGAGGCCCGCCGCTCACTGCGCGGCTGCGCCGCCGACCTGTCCGCCGCCGAGAGCGCCGTACGGGAAGCGAGCGACGTCCTCGTACGGCACGCCAACTCCACGCGCTACGAACAGGTCCGCACCCCCGCCCGTCAGCAGATCCGCGAGCTGCCCGCCGCGGCGCTGCCCGAGCACGCCGAGAAGTGGGCCGCCGCCTTCGCGCCCCGGCTCCGTGTACTCACCGACGAGCTGGCCCAGTTGGAACGCAACCGCGACTCCATCGTCGACCGGCTCCGCGGCCTCGTGGAGTCCGCCCTCACCACCCTCCGCTCCGCCCAGCGCCTCTCCCGGCTCCCCGAAGGACTGGGGGAGTGGTCCGGTCAGGAATTCCTCCGGATCCGCTTCGAGGAACCCGACCAGGCGACGCTCACCGAGCGGCTCGGCGAGGTCGTCGACGAGGCGACCCGCGCCGCGCTGAAGAAGAACTCCGATCTGCGCAGGGACGGCATGTCCCTGCTGCTGCGAGGTGTGCAGGCGGCGCTGGAGCCCAAGGGCATCGCCGTGGAGATCCTCAAGCCGGACGCGGTGCTCCGCGCCGAGCGCGTCCCGGTCGGGCAGATGGGCGACGTCTTCTCCGGCGGTCAGCTGCTCACCGCCGCCATCGCCCTGTACTGCACGATGGCCGCGCTGCGCAGCAACGACCGGGGCCGTGACCGGCACCAGCACCGGCACGCGGGCACCCTCTTCCTGGACAACCCCATCGGCCGCGCCAACGCCACCTATCTGCTGGAGCTCCAGCGCGCGGTGTCGGACGCCCTGGGCGTGCAGCTGCTGTACACGACCGGACTGTTCGACACCACGGCGCTCGCCGAATTCCCGCTGGTCATCCGGTTGCGCAATGACGCGGACCTGCGTGCCGGGCTGAAGTACATCAGCGTGGAGGAGCACCTGCGCCCCGGGCTGCCGCAGCAGGACCCGAACGGTGCGACGGTGCACGGCGAGATCACCGCCACCCGCATGTTCAAGCGCGCCACGGCACCCTCCGACACCGCTCAGGTCCCCGTTCCGGTTCCCTCCGACGAGTAGCGACCGGAGCGGGCGCGAGAACGCGGAGCGAGCAGGGACGGGAAGCAGGCGGGCAGCAGACGTGGGGACGGGGCCGGAGGACGGGCACGGTTGCCCCGACGGCGCTCAGGCCCGTGAGAGGCTTCCCGCGCCCCGGCGGCGTATCCGCGCGTCGTCCCGCTGCGCGGCCCGCGCCGCCCGCCGCGCTCTGCGTCGCTCACGGCGCAACTGCCGTGCCGAGCTGCTCGGCACCGAAACCACGCCGTTGCGCTGATTCCATACCTGCCGGGTGATCCAGACGTCCAGCACCGACCAGGTTGCGACCACAGTGCTGCCCACACTGCTCAGCACCATCGGAAAGGCCAGCCAGGACCCGGCCAGCGTGCACAGGAACGCCACCATGGCCTGGATGATCGTCAGCGACATGATGAGAACGGCACGCACCGCGGAGCCGCGGACCGGGTCCGGCATCCGCCGCCGTATCGCGGGTTCTTCCACCCACAGCTGCTGGCGCGGGATCTTCGCCCCGCTCACCGCCGAGCTCGCCGTCGCGACCGGTGCCGACAACACCACGCCCCGACGCTGTTCCGTTTCCAAGGACTCTCAACTCCCCACCGCTGTCCGACTTCAGGGTTGCTGCCCGGCATGCGCCGTTTCTACGCGGGCGGATCGGACCTTCCCGCCCCGTGGCGTCCGTCCCACGGCGCCCGCCCGGCGGATCAGGTGGTGCGACCCCGACCATGATCCCGCGAACAGGCCCTGACTCTCCCCGTGTTACCCCTGTCCCGTACAGAGAGACGAGTGGGCAGCCGTGAAGATTCCCCCGAGCCGTCGATCAGCGAAGAGTTCCAGCCAACTGCCCTACCGAACAGGATGAAGCCCCGGCGGGTCTCTTCTGCCGCTTTCGTGAATTTCATTGCCCGGAATACCAGGACAACCCGTGACCAACACCGGATAGCACGGCCGAAAATCGTCCGGACAACCCTTCGAGTTGCTACCCCGTCAGTAGTAGGCTCGCGCCGTTTGTTGACGAAACACGACCCCCGCCCCGCGGGGTCGAGCTGGGGGAGTCCATGCGCTTTCGCGGAAAGTCCATCCGCAGGAAGATCGTGGCGCTGCTGCTGGTGCCGCTCGTCTCCCTCACCGGGCTCTGGGGATTCGCCACCTATCTGACGGGGCGCGAGGCCCGTCACATGTTGAGCGCGAGCACGATCGTGGAGAAGGTCGGTCATCCTCTGGAGGACACCGTCCGCGCCATTCAGGACGAGCGCCACCAGACCCTTGTCTTCCTCGCCGACCCCAGGGCCTCCGACGCCCTCCCGCTCCTGCAACGGCAACGAGCGGCCACCGATCGCGTCCTGACCGGCGTCAAGGACAGCGCCCGGCAGGAGGACATCCGCGACGCGCTCAGCTCCGAGGACGACACACAGCTGAATTCGATCCTCGGCACGGTCGAGGGCCTGGGCGCGCTCCGCGACTCGGTCGACAGGCGCACCATCGACCGCTCCAAGGCGATGGAGTTCTACGGACGGCTCATAGATCCCTGCTACCGCTTCCTGACCGGCCTCCGCACGATGGAGAACGTGTCGATGGACAAGCAGGTCCGCGCGCTGGCCGGCATCTCACGAGCCCGCGAAATGCTCTCCCGCGAAGACGCCCTGGTCGCCTCGTCGCTGATCGCCGGACGGCTCACCGCCTCCGAACTGCGCCAGATCTCCGACCTCGTGGCCAACCGCAAGCTGCTCTACGAGATCAACGTCGACGTGCTGCCCGCGTCGGAGCGCCAGCGCGTGGAGCAGTACTGGGCGAGCCCGGACAGCGAACCGCTGCGGACGGCGGAGAAGACCCTCATCGAGGGCGGTCCCACTCAGGACCCGCGCGCCGTCGACGCCGAGCGCTGGCAGGAGGCGGCCCCACCGGTCCTGGACCGGCTGGCCAACGACTCCACGGAGATGAACAACCGTTTTCAGGACCGCGGCAAGCCCGCCGGCTACAGCGTCCTGATCAAGGCCGGAATCGCGGGCGTCCTCGGATTCCTCGCCCTGATCGCCTCGGTGTTCGTCTCCGTACGCATCGGCCGTGAGCTGATCCGGGACCTCTCCCGGCTCCGCAAGGACGCCCACGAGGTCTCCGGTGTACGGCTGCCCAGCGTGATGCGCCGGCTCGCCGCCGGGGAACAGATCGACGTCGAGACGGAAGCCCCGCACCTCCAGTACGAACGGGACGAGATCGGCCAGGTCGGCCAGGCCCTCAACACCCTGCAACGGGCGGCCGTCGAGGCGGCCGTCAAACAGGCGGACATGCGACGCGGTGTGTCCGAGGTCTTCGTCAATCTCGCCCGCCGCAACCAGGTGCTGCTGCACCGGCAGCTGACGCTCCTGGACACGATGGAGCGCCGCACCGAGAACACCGACGAACTCGCGGACCTCTTCCGCCTCGACCACCTGACCACTCGCATGCGACGTCATGCCGAAGGCCTGGTGATCCTCTCCGGCGCGGCCCCGTCCCGCCAGTGGCGCAAGCCGATCCAGCTGATGGACGTGGTGCGGGCGGCGGTCGCCGAGGTCGAGGACTACGAGCGGATCGAGGTCCGCCGGCTCGCCCGTATCGGCGTGGGCGGCCCCGCCGTCGCCGACCTCACCCACCTGATCGCCGAACTTCTGGAGAACGCGACCGTGTTCTCGCCCCCGCACACCGCGGTCCAGGTGCACGGCGAACGTGTCGCCAACGGCTTCACGCTCGAAATCCACGACCGCGGCCTCGGCATGCCGCCCGACGTCCTCCTGGACGCCAACCTCAGACTCGCCGAGACTCCCGAGTTCGAACTCTCCGACACCGACCGGCTCGGCCTGTTCGTCGTCAGCCGTCTCGCCCAGCGCCAGAACGTCCGCGTATCGCTGCAGACCTCTCCGTACGGTGGCACGACCGCCGTCGTCTTCATCCCGGCGGCGCTGCTCACCGACGCCCCGGACACGCACGGCACTGGGTTCCGCCTCGACCGCCGGGCCGAGCGGGCGATCGGCAGCGGCAGGGCGGCCGGCGAAGCCTCCGGCAGCGACCGGGACCGCAGGGACGGCCCACCGGACCGCCGGGCCACCGGCAGGTCCCCGGGCCTCGCACCCGTGCCGACCGGCCTGGTGGACCCGGCCCTCCTCGACGGGCCCGTCGAGCTCGAAGGACCTGTCGGGCCGCTGGGCTTCGAGAGCGACCCCGTGCTCGATCCGCTGCTCGACCCCCTGCTGGGCGGCTCCGCCGACATCGACGACACCGAGAGCGAACGCGGCGGCATCTTCCGCGCCCGCGACCTCCGGCGCGACGCCGACCGCGAACAGCACCAGCAGGCCACCGATCAGGCGGCCGAGCCGACGGCCGGCGTACGGCCGATGCGCCCCGGCGGCCCGGTGCCGCTGCCCCGCCGCAAGCCGCCGACCCTGATCACCGACAACGGCCGCCGGGTCGACGAGGCGGGCCGCGCCCATCCCCCGACCGCCGAGCACGACATCCCGCCGGGCCCCGCCGACGTGGGCGGGCCCCCCACCGACAGCACGCCTCCCGACGCCGGCGGAACGCGTCCCGAGGCGCCCGCCGAACCCCGGCAGCCCACCGGCTTCCGGAAGCCCACCGAGCCCGCCACACCCGAGGAGTCCACGTCCCCCGGAGCCCCGAGCGCCCGGGAGACCGTGGGCGGCCTGCCCCGCCGCATCCGGCAGGCCAGTCTCGCTCCGCAACTGCGCGAGGAATCGGGCGTCCGCGATGCCGAGCCGGCCCGAACGGAACCGGATCGGGACTTCGAGCGTGATGCGGAGGAGGTGCGCAGCCGCATGGCTTCGCTCCAGCGCGGCTGGCAGCGCGGCCGCCGGCAGAACGCCGAGGACGTGACCGGCCCCGGTGACACAGCACAAGGAACCACTCCGGGAGGGGACGGTCGATGACCGCACCGAACGTCGCAGCAACCAACGCCGCACGCCAGGGCTCCGGCCAGCTCAACTGGCTCCTCGACGAACTCGTCGAACGCGTCTCCAGCATCCACAAGGCGCTGGTGCTCTCCAGCGACGGTCTCGCCACCGGCACGTCGAAGGACCTGACCCGCGAGGACAGTGAACACCTGGCGGCCGTCGCCTCCGGGTTCCACAGTCTCGCCAAGGGCGTCGGGCGGCACTTCGACGCGGGCCGGGTCCGCCAGACCGTGGTCGAACTCGACGAGGCGTTCCTGTTCGTCACGGCGGCCGGTGACGGCAGCTGTCTCGCGGTGCTGGCCGACGCCGACTCGGACGTCGGCCAGGTGGCGTACGAGATGACCCTGATGGTCAAGCGCGTCGGCGCCCACCTGGCCAACGCCCCCCGGACGACCGGTCTGTCCGCCGGGGGGTGAGTGAACGGTGAGCGCTGAGTCCTCCAGATCTCCGGCAACGCCCACCGACCCGCAGGCCTCGCGCTGGTACGACGCCGACGCGGGACCGGTGGTCCGTCCGTACGCGATGACCCGGGGCCGTACCAGTAGCGCCTCCCGCCATCGGCTCGACCTGATCGCGGTCGTCGTCCCCGAACCCGAGGCCGACGACCCCGGCCGGGACCAGACGCTCTCCCCGGAACACGTGGAGATCGTCGAACTCTGCAGTGGCATGCCCCAGTCGATCGCGGAGCTCGCGGCCGGCCTGGATCTCCCCGTCGGGGTGGTCCGGGTGCTGGTCGGCGACCTCGTCGAGGACGAGCTGGTGCACGTAACCCGTCCCGTTCCGCCGGCCGAGCTGCCGGACGTGAACATTCTTCGCGAGGTGATCAATGGTCTTCGGGCGCTCTAGCCGCAAGAAGCGGCCCGTGGAGCCCGTTACCCTGAAAATGCTGGTGGCGGGCGGCTTCGGAGTGGGCAAGACGACTCTGGTCGGCGCGGTCAGTGAGATCAGGCCGCTGCGTACGGAGGAGAGACTCAGCGAGGCGGGCCGCCCGGTGGACGACCTTGCGGGTGTGGAGGCGAAGACCACCACCACCGTGGCCATGGACTTCGGCCGGATCACCCTCCGCGAGGACCTGGTGCTCTACCTCTTCGGTACCCCGGGACAGGATCGATTCTGGTTCCTGTGGGACGAACTGGCCCAGGGCTCGCTGGGGGCCGTCGTGCTCGCGGACACCCGGCGGCTGGAGGACTGCTTCGCGGCGGTCGACTACTTCGAACGCCGCAAGATTCCGTTCACCGTCGCCGTCAACTGCTTCGAGGGAGCCGACGAGTTCCCCACCGAGACGGTGCAGGCGGCACTGGACCTCGACCCGGAGGTGCCCGTGCTCATGTGCGACGCACGCGACCGCGGCTCCGTGCGGGACGTACTGGTGGCCGTCGTCGAGCACGCGGCGGCCCGCGTGGACCGCGTCCGCGAGCCCGCTACGACGTAGGGCCGCACGGCCCGTACCCCCGCCGACCGGGGTACGGACCGTGCGTCGTCGCGTCACCGGACAAGGAGCCTTCTCCCGTCGTGACGGGCCGTCAGGACTCCTGGCAGGTCTCCTGGCAGCGGCCGTTCTCGGCGAGCCACTTGTCGGCGGTCTCGGCCAGCTCCCGGTCGCGTCCCGCCAGCATCATCCGGATCATCTGCACGTCGCCCCGGAGCGACCAGGCGGGATGCCCGAAAGTGGCCGGATTGTTCTTCTCGATCAGGAAGTGCGCGGGCCAGGCGGTCCCGTACCCGATCAGCGGCAACGCGGCCGCGTACCTCTTGCGCCCCCGTGCCAGGCCGTAGGCGGTGACCGCGAGCCCGGTCAGTGTGCCGGTCAGATGGACCCAGCGGGTCGCGGCCTTCGAGTGCATCGCCACGTAGTAGGGCCAGAACTCTTCGTAGGAATCGAACGTCTGCTGTGACATACGGGCACCGTAATGGCTCGGACCGCAACCGGAAACGGCCGATCCGCGTCCGAGAATGAAGAAGCGGGCGGCCGGAACCCACGGGGGTGGTCCCGGTCGGCCGCTTCCACGCACCGGCGTCAGTGCCCCGCGACGGACCGCCGGGCCACCGGGAAGTCGAAGTAGGTGTCCGGGAACAGCTCGGGCTTGAAGGTGTAGTGCCACCATTCCTCGGCCAGATTCACGAAACCGGCGTCCGTGAGCGTCTTCTTCAGGAACTGCCGATTGGCGCGCTGCGCCCCCTGGACGCGCGGATCGTCGGTGTGGGAGAGCGTGTCGAAGCAGTCGAATCCGGTGCCCATGTCCACGGAGTTGTCCGGGAACCGCTCGGCCGCGGGTGCGTAACAGGGCACCTGCGGACTGCCGGGCCGGTACGGCGGGGTCGGCGCGGCGGGCAGCTTCACCAGCGTCAGATCCACCGTGCTGCCGCGGCTGTGCCCGGACTTCTCCGCGATGTAACCGTCCGCGAACAGCCGCGTCTTGTCGACCCGGGGGTAGAACTCGCCCTTCATGGTCTCGTCGTCGAGATCCTCCGCCCACTGTACGAAGTGGTCGACCGCCCGCTGCGGCCGGTAGCAGTCGTACACCTTCAACGAGTAGCCCCGGCGCAGCAGCCGGGTCTGCGCGTCGTGCAGTGCCCGTGCCGCGGGCCGGGTCAGGATGCAGAGCGGCCTGCGGTAGCCGTCCACCGGGACGCCCATGAAGTTGTGGGCGGTGGGGTAGCGCATCTCCTGGATGATTGTCGGATCCACCGAGCTCAGCGCGACGAACTCCTCGGGAGCCTTCGGCTCGGGCCTCGCCCGAGCCGCTGGGGCGGCGGCTGTGACGGCGAGCAGGGTGGCGGCAGCGGCCACCAGGACACGGAAAGCGGAAGCAAGACCTGTCATGAGCACATAATCCGGCAGCACGGGGGAGTCCGCCGGACGATCGGATACAGTCCGCGCGTGTCTGTGCCCGAGAACAACCCCGAGAAGCCGGCCGAGGACTCCCACTGCGGCAGCTGCGGAGCGCCCTACGCGGTGTCCGTCACCTGGCCGCGCACCTGCACCGCCTGCGGCAGCACCGCCTATCGCAATCCGCTGCCGGTCGCCGTGGCCCTGCTCCCCGTCACCGACCGGGACGGCACTGGCCTCGTCGTGATCACCCGCACCATCCCGCCCCACCGCGGCGGCCTCGCCCTGCCCGGCGGCTACATCGACCACGACGAGGACTGGAAACACGCGGTCGTACGGGAACTCGGCGAGGAGACCGGCATCGGAGCCGACGAACGGGAGGTCCGCCTCGCCGACGCCCTCAGCGCTCCGGACGGCCACCTGCTGCTCTTCGGCCTCCTCCCGGAACGCCCTGCAACCGCCCTCCCGCCCTCCGGTCCCACCGACGAGACCTCCGGTTTCCAACTGCTCCGCGCACCCACCGCGCTCGCATTCCCCCTGCACACCCGCGCCGTCCGCACCTGGTTCGACGGCGGCTACCGCTGACCGGCCCGACGCACACCACGAACTGATCGGCCACCGCCGAGCGCCCCGCCGCACACCACGAACCGCCCTACAGGCCCCGCACCCGTACCGGGTACCCCACCGGCCCCTCCTCACCCTCCCGTTCGACCAGGACCCGCCCGTCCACCCACCGCGACGTGTACCGCTCGACCTCCGCCCGCTCCCAGCCGTCCCCCGCGTCCCGGACCACCAGCCCGGTCCCACTGCGCCCCGCCGCCGGAGCCCACACCTCCAGCTCCACCCCACCGTCCGCACCCCGCACCGGCAGCACCGAACCCGCCCGCGCCAGCACCGGCACCCGCGACAACGGCGCATCGAGCAACACCTGACCCGGCCCCTCGTACACCTCACCGGTCGCCGTGTCGTACCAACGTCCCCGCGGCAACCGCACCGCCCGGCGATCCGCGCCGGGCTCCAGCACCGGAGCCACCAGCAGAGCGTCACCCAGCAGGAACGCGTCCTCGCACTCCCGCAACGCCCGGTCCCCGGGCGCACGCCACCACAGCGGCCGCACATACGGGGCGCCGGTCAGCCCGGCCAGCCGCGACAGCGTCACGAAGTACGGGTGCAGCCGTTCCCGCTCCTCCAGCGCGGCCCGCGCGTGCTCAAGGACCTGCGGCCCGAATTCCCACGGCTCGCGCCGCCCCGCGTCGATCGCCGCATGGGTACGGAACAACGGCAGATACGCACCCAGCTGGAACCACCGCAGATACAGCTCCGGCGACGGCGACCCGTCGAACCCGCCCACATCGGGCCCCGAGTACGGCACCCCGCACAGCCCCAGCCCCAGCACCAGCGCCAACGAGGCCCGCAGCCCCGGCCAGCCGGTCGCCACATCACCGGACCAGGTGCCCCCGTAGCGCTGCATCCCCGCCCAGCCGGAACGCGAGAACAGGAACGGACGCTCCTGGGGCCGCAGCCGGCGCAGCCCCTCGTACCCGGCACGCGCCATCGCGAGCGCGTACACATTGTGGGCCTCGCGGTGATCACCCCCGCGGCCCTCCAGGGAGTGCCGCGCCGACCGCGGCAGCGTCGGATCCCCGAACGCCGCGAACGACACCGGCTCGTTCATGTCGTGCCACACACCGGAGAACCCCTGTGCCAGCCGCTCCTCGTACAGACCGCCCCACCACTCCCGCACCCGCGGATCGGTGAAGTCCGGAAACACGCACTCACCCGGCCACACCTCCCCGCGCACCACCCGCCCCCGCGCGTCCCGGACGAACGCCCCGCCGACTCCGACCGCCGTCCCCGCGTCGAACACCGCGTTCCCCGGCTCCGCCTTCACCGCGGGATCG
Organism: Streptomyces sp. NPDC058240; assembly: GCF_042882135.1. Classification (NCBI taxonomy): domain Bacteria; kingdom Bacillati; phylum Actinomycetota; class Actinomycetes; order Kitasatosporales; family Streptomycetaceae; genus Streptomyces; species Streptomyces sp. NPDC058240. Next base: position 6,980 of record NZ_JBHVWT010000050.1, on the reverse strand, counting down.
ACGATCGACACCAGCCGCACGCCGTCCTCCCGCAACTCCTTCGCCAGGCCCGGCAGATCGGGAAAACGCCCGTGATCGACGGTGAACACCCGGTGCGCGTCGTAGTGGTCGATGTCCAGATGCAGTACGGACAGGGGCAGCCCCCGCTCGCGGTAGCCGGCGACGATCCGCCGCACCTCCCGCTCGCTCCCGAACCCCCACCGGGCGTGCTGCGGACCCAGCGCCCAGGACGGCGGCAGCGCCGGGGCACCCGTGAGAGCCGTCCAGCCCTGCAGCACCCGGGCCGGCGTACCCGCCACCACCCAGCAGCGCAACGGCCCTCCGTCCATCCGCACCTCGCACATTCCCGGCCGGTCATGGCCGGAGCCCGCACCCTCCTCGCCCTCGCGCAGAGTCACCCGCCCCGCCCAGGTGTTGTCGTGGAACACCAGATGCGTCCCCGCGTCACAGACCACGAGCTGCACCGGCATCGTCAGATACAGCGGATCGTCATCGGGCCCGAAACGCCCACCGGGATCGGTGTTCCACAACTCGTACACACCGTCCCGCAGCCGCGGCCCTGACGCCCGGCCTCCGAGCCCGAAGAATCGCGCATCCGCCGGCACCTCGGAACGCTGCACCCACCGGGCATCACCACCCGCCACCGGCTCCCACCAGCGCGGCGGCAGCTCGCGCCGGAGCACCACCCCGCCGGGAGTACGCAGTTCCACGGCCCCGTGCCGCGACACCGCGACGGTCAGCCGCTCCGAGACCACCTGCCAGCCGCCGTCCTTGTCCGGCTCCAGCACCGCCCGGGGATCCGGCTCCGGCGCCGCACCGGGCAGCGCGTACGACGGCAACGGCTCCGCCCCGTCCCAGCCCCAGAACACCGCACCGCCCACCGCCACCCGCACCCGCAACTCCGAACGGGCGAACCGCACCACGCCCCCGCCCGGCTCCGGCTCCGCCCCCACCACGGGACCGGGCACCCGCGCCCGCTCCGCACCACGCGGCGGCAGCGCCCGCGCATCCGTACTCCGGCGCCGCCAGGAGGAGCGCACCGCACGCAGCCCCCGCACCGAACCGACCATTTTCACCGAGCGCACCAGGTCACGACCGTCCATGCGGCTCACCCTGCCATCCGACGGGGCGGATGCGGGCTGCGTTCAACTTCCGTTCACCCGCGGCCGGACCAGTGTCCGGACCACATGTCCGGACACGCGACCATGGGCGGGGAACCCTGGTGCGAAAGACGATCACATGGCATCGTCCGTAAAAGCCGCCTCACGCGCACACCCCAGCACGTGTGCGCGACCCACGCCCATCCCGCGTACCCGTACAGCCAGGGAGCCGCCCCATGACCGCCGCAGCCAACGAAGCCCCCCTCTGGCAGCCCGGCCCCGACCGCATCGCGGCCGCCGCCGTCACCCGCTTCCAGAGCTGGGCGTCCCAGCGCTACGGGGCACCGGCCGAGGGCGGCTACGCGGCTCTGCACCAGTGGTCCGTGGACGAGCTCGACACCTTCTGGCAGGCCGTCGCCGACTGGTTCGACGTACGGTTCTCCACCCCGTACGAGACCGTCCTCGCCGACCGCACCATGCCCGGCGCCCAGTGGTTCCCCGGCGCCACCCTCAACTACGCCGAACACGCGCTGCGTACCGCCGAGGATCCCCTGCGCGCGGACGCACCCGCCCTGCTCCACGTCGACGAGACCCACACCCAGGTCCCCGTCTCCTGGTCCGAACTCCGCCGCCGGGTCGGCTCGCTCGCCGCCGAACTCCGCGCCCTCGGCGTCGCACCGGGCGACCGCGTCAGCGGCTACCTCCCCAACATCCCCCAGGCCGTCGTCGCCTTCCTCGCCACCGCGGCCGTGGGCGGTGTCTGGACGTCCTGCGCCCCGGACTTCGGCGCCCGCAGCGTCCTCGACCGCTTCCAGCAGGTCGAACCCGTCGTCCTCTTCACCGTCGACGGCTACCGCTACGGCGGCAAGGAACACCACCGGGCCGACACGGTCGCCGAGCTGCGCCGCGAACTCCCCACCCTGCGCGCCGTCGTCCACATCCCGCTGCTGGGCACCGAGGCCCCCGAGGGCGCCCTCGAATGGTCCGCCCTCACATCCGCGGACACCGAGCCCGTCTTCGAGCAGGTCCCCTTCGACCACCCGCTGTGGGTGCTCTACTCCTCCGGCACCACCGGGCTCCCCAAGGCGATCGTCCAGTCCCAGGGCGGCATCCTGCTGGAGCACTTCAAGCAGATCGGCCTGCACTGCGACCTCGGCCCCGACGACCGCTTCTTCTGGTACACCTCCACCGGCTGGATGATGTGGAACTTCCTCGTCTCCGGCCTCCTCACCGGAACCACCCTCGTGCTGTACGACGGAAGCCCCGGCTACCCGGACGTCAGCGCCCAGTGGCGCGTCGCCGAACAGACCGGAGCCACTCTCTTCGGCACCTCGGCCGCCTACGTCATGGCCTGCCGCAAGGCCGGCGTCCACCCGGGCCGCGACTTCGACCTCTCCCGCGTCCAGTGCGTCGCCACCACCGGATCCCCGCTCCCGCCCGACGGCTTCCGCTGGCTCCACGACGAGGTGGACGACGAACTGTGGATCGCCTCCGTCAGCGGCGGCACGGACGTCTGCAGCTGCTTCGCCGGTGCGGTCCCCACCCTGCCCGTACACATCGGCGAACTCCAGGCCGCGTGCCTCGGCACGGACCTCCGGTCCTGGGACCCCGCGGGCAGACCACTCATCGGCGAGGTCGGCGAACTCGTCGTGACCGCGCCCATGCCCTCCATGCCCATCCGCTTCTGGAACGACCCCGACGGCAGTCGCTACCACGACAGTTACTTCGACATGTACCCCGGCGTCTGGCGCCACGGCGACTGGATCACGATCACCGAACACGGCTCGGTGATCATCCACGGCCGCTCCGACTCCACCCTCAACCGCCAGGGTGTACGGATGGGTTCCGCCGACATCTACGAGGCCGTCGAGCGGCTCCCCGAAATCCGCGAATCCCTCGTCATCGGCCTCGAAGAGCCCGACGGCGGCTACTGGATGCCGCTCTTCGTCCACCTCGCCGAAGGCGCCCGGCTCGACGACGAACTGCGCGACAGCATCAAGCGGACCATCCGGGAGAACCTCTCACCGCGTCATGTCCCGGACGAGGTGATCGAAGTCCCCGGCATCCCGCACACCCTCACCGGCAAGCGCATCGAGGTCCCGGTCAAACGTCTCCTGCAGGGCACTGCCCTGGCCAAGGCGGTCAACCCCGGCTCGATCGACAATCTCGAACTCCTCCACTTCTACGAGGACCTCGCCCGCAAGCGTCACTGACCGTCCGCGTTGTCAGTGCCCCTGATTACTCTGAGTGAGCAATGTTCGACGGCGCACTGGGGGAGTCATGGCGCACATCAGGAACAACGGGAACAGCGGGAACGGCAAGTACGGCAGGACGGCCGGGTACAGCCGGTCCGGCGCATCCATGCGACGCACGCTGCGCCGCGAAGCACCCAGCACCATCGGTCTCCTGGCCGACGAGCAGGACTTCGCGGCGATGCGGCGCTACCGCACCTTCGCCTTCGACGACCACACCGTCTATCTCCAGCAGGTCGAAGGCCTGCTGAAGACCCTCTCCGCACAGGGCATGCACGCCACGGTCGCTCTCTTCGACCCCGAGGAGTACGCGGAGTTCTGCACAGAATCGGGACTCGTCCCCGACGACCCGGCCAGCCGCAGCCGCTTCACCGCCGAAGTCGCATCGGCCGGCGCCACCGTCGCGTACACCGGACAACCCATCGACACCCTGATCCCGCTCCTGGTCAGCCGGGCCGTCCGCCGGGCCACCTGGGAGTACGCCACGATGCTCCTGGCCGGCGTCGGCGAATGCGCGGAGTGCGGCCAGGACATCGGCCACGCCGCCTTCGACCGGGCCTCGCACCTCCTGCTCCGCATCCTGGAGACGGCAGGCCCCGGCACCCACCACCTGGTCTGCAGCACCCCCACCGACAACGAGCACCTGCTCGCCGTCCTGCACACCGAGCGCGACACCACGGGGCCCGCCCGACTCGAATCCGGGGAAGGGGCAGAGTTCGTCACGGTGCTCGCCGTGGCCATCGCCCTGGAAAGGTCCGGGGGAGTCGTGCTCCGTACGAGCAGTTCCGGCGCCCAGGACCGGGTGCACGGCTGGCGGCTGACCCGCGGCAATCTGCTCCCGCTCAGCGCCGGTGAGGTCTTCAACGCCTACTGCACCGACGCCGACACCGGCGAGCCGGTGGCCCCGGAGTCGTACGTGGAGTACTGCGCCGGCTTCGACCTCGGCGCGGACGAACCGGAATCGCACCACTGACAGGCCGAAGGGGGTTCCCCGCCATCATCGGCAGGGAACCCCCTTCACCACAGAACGCCGCGCGACCTACTCGCCCGACAGCACCATCTGAGCCGCGACCCGGGCCTCCTCGGCGGAGTCCGCCGCACGAGCGGCGGAAGCGGCGCGCTCGCACTGCGCGAGCGTGTACTTCGCCAGCGTGGCGCGGACATAAGGAATGGACGCGGCACCCATCGACAGCGACGTCACACCCAGCCCCGTCAGGACACAGGCCAGCAGCGGATCGGAGGCGGCCTCACCACAGACACCACAGCTCTTGCCCTCGGCCGCGGCCGCCTCCGCCGACAGCGCCACCAGATCGAGCAGCGCGGGCTGCCACGGATCCTGCAACCGCGAGACCGCTCCGACCTGACGGTCGGCGGCGAAGGTGTACTGCGCCAGGTCATTGGTGCCCAGCGAAAGGAACTCCACCTCCCGCAGGATCGAACGCGCCCGCAGCGCGGCGGACGGAATCTCCACCATCGCACCGAACTTCGCCTGCAGACCGGCCTCACGGCAGGCGTCGGCGAAGGCCTTGGCATCCGCACGGTCCGCCACCATCGGCGCCATGACCTCAAGGTGGACAGGCAGCCCCTGGGCCGCCTTCGACAGCGCGGTCAGCTGGGTACGCAGCACGTCCGGGTGATCCAGCAGACTCCGCAGTCCGCGCACACCCAGCGCCGGGTTCGGCTCGTCGGCCGGAGTCAGGAAGTCCAGCGGCTTGTCGGCCCCGGCATCCAGCACCCGTACGACGACACGCCCCTCGGGGAACGCCTCCAGCACCGCCCGGTACGCCGCGACCTGCTTCTCCTCGGACGGCGCCTGCTTGCTGTCGTCCAGGAACAGGAACTCGGTACGGAACAGCCCCACGCCCTCTGCGCCGGCCTCGACCGCCGCCGGTACATCGCCGGGCCCGCCGACGTTGGCCAGCAGCGGGACCTTGTGACCGTCGGAGGTCGCACCCGGACCGGACGAAGCCGACAACGCGGCCTTGCGCGCCGCAGCGGCACTCTCCATCTCCGCACGCTTCTCGGCGCTCGGCTCGACGAAGATCTCACCGGTACTGCCGTCCACGGCGATGACTGTGCCCTCGGCGAGCTCCCCGGCACCGGGGAGCGCCACCACGGCGGGCACCCCGAGCGCTCGGGCGAGAATCGCACTGTGGCTGGTCGGGCCGCCCTCCTCGGTCACGAAGCCGAGCACCAGAGCCGGGTCGAGCAGCGCCGTGTCCGCAGGCGCCAGGTCCCGCGCGATCAGCACATAGGGCTCGTCGCTGTCCGGCACACCGGGCATCGGCACACCGAGCAGCCGGGCCACGATCCGGTTGCGCACGTCATCGAGGTCGGCAACGCGCCCCGCCAGGTACTCCCCGGCGTTGGCGAGCAGCGCCCGGTAGGAGGCGAACGCGTCGTAGACGCCGCGCTCGGCGGTGCTGCCGACGGCGATGCGCCGGTCCACGTCCGCCATCAGCTCGGGGTCCTGCGCCATCATGGCCTGGGCCTCGAGCACGTGCTGAGCCTCGCCACCGGCCAGATTGCCGCGCGCGATCAGATCGGCAGCCACGGCCTCCACGGCCTGGCGAGCGCGCCCCTGTTCGCGCTCGGCCTCCTCGGCGGGAATCTGCTTGGCCGGCGGTTCGAGCACCGCCGTACCCATATGACGCACCTCGCCGATCGCCACTCCATGGCTCACACCGACGCCTCGCAGCGTTGTCTCCATTTCACCCGTCTCCGGTCGTGCGGCGGTCCGCGCCCCCGCGGTGGATATCCAGTCGGCTGTCATCGTGCCGAGCCCGTCACTGCCAACCGAACAAGGTGTCGCCGACCTTCACGTCGCCGTCCTCGCGGACGTCGGAGAGGGATTCGGCGGTGGCTTCCAGCGCCACGACCGGGCACACGGGCGACTTGCCGGCCGCCTCGACGCCCGCGGGGTTCCAGCGCACGATGCCCTGACCGCGCGTGACCGTGTCCCCCTTGTTCACGAGCAGCTCGAAACCCTCGCCATTGAGCTGAACGGTGTCGATGCCGAGGTGCGTGAGCACTCCGTGCCCGTGCTCGTCCACCACGACGAACGCGTGCGGGTGCAGGGAGACGATGATGCCGTCGACCGGCGACACGGCCTCGGACGGTTCGCGCACGGGATCGATGGCGGTTCCGGGACCCACCATCGCGCCGGAGAAGACCGGGTCCGGTACCGCAGCGAGCCCGATGGCACGTCCGGCAAGAGGGGACGTCACAGTGGTCATAGGGAGCCTCCCAGGGGTGGAGCTTGATTGGCGCCGTCACAGCCTGCGGGCGACGGCGTGCTGTTCAGCAGCGTAAGTCATAAGAAGTCCCGGTTCCGCAGGAGTCTTGGCAGTTCGCGGCCTTAGAGGCGCACCGGAAACGATTTGCCTCGACTCCCGGTGGGCTGTACTGTCGTACTCCTGCCTGGCCCCAACGCGACTTTGAGTCGGGGGTCGGCAGCGACTTTTAAGCCCTGACTCTAACCCGGACTTGGCACCTGCATGCCTGCAGGGACTGGTCAGGGAAAGCGAAAAGGACTGATAGAGTCGGACTCGCCGGAAAGGGAAGCGCGAAAGCGAAGAACTGGAAAGCGCAACCCGCTTCGACCGGGAATCGGACACGAAAGAGTCTG
>NZ_JBHVWT010000049.1:0-39747 GCF_042882135.1 Streptomyces sp. NPDC058240 | reverse complement strand
TCAGCCCGTATCCGCTGAGCCGTGCCGACCGGGCGCTGAGGGACCTGGCCGCCGACCGGGTCAGCGGCGCCGCCGTCCTCGTGCCCGGCTGACCCTCGTTCCGACTGGGCCGCCATCCTCGTCCCGCAGCGACCCACGCTCTCGTCCCCGATGACAGCCGGTTCCGGCCCGGCCCCGGCCATGGGCCGTTCGGTCCCTCTTCGGCACGGCCACTCGGCCCAGCCAGTGGCCCCCTCGGCACTGCGGCGATGCCCCTTGGGGAGCGATCGTGGATGTCGGATGCCTTGTCCGGACCCCGCACCCGAAGAGGTGACCACGATGCAACGCATCCGGATCAGGATCTGGCCGGGGCGGCCACGCGGCCATGCGGAACAGGACTGCGTACCACCTCCGGCGGGCCCATGCCCTACTGAAGCCCGCAGTCACCGCACTTACGGCGGAGGACATCATGGCAACCACTCGACGCGTCGCACCGTTCGAGGAATTCGGCCGGCGGGACATCGGCCTTGTCGGCGGCAAGAACGCCTCACTGGGGGAAATGACAGCACATCTGGCAGCTGCGGGTGTGCGGGTGCCCCCGGGCTTCGCGACGACGGCTGACGCGTACGGGGAACTGCTCGACGGCCACGGGCTGCGTGCGCGGATCGAGGAGCAGATCGCACGGTTGCACGACGGGGCCGCGCTGGACGAGGTGGGGGCGGGGATCCGGTCGATGATCATGGCCGAGCCGCTGCCGGCCGGGCTGCGGACCGAGATCGTCTCCGCGTACCAGAAGCTCGCGCGCGACCAGGGCCGAGAAGATCCCGAGGTCGCCGTGCGAAGCAGCGCCACCGCCGAGGACCTGCCCCAGGCGAGCTTCGCCGGCCAGCAGGAGACCTACCTGAACGTACGCGGGCCTGCCCAGCTGTTGCTGTCCTGCCACCGCTGCTACGCCTCGCTGTTCACCGACCGCGCGATCGACTACCGGGAACGGATGGGCTTCGACCACCTCGCGGTGGCACTCTCCGTCGGCGTCCAGATCATGGTCCGCTCCGACCTCGCGGGTGCCGGAGTCATCTTCACCCTCGACCCCGAGAGCGGATTTCCCGAGGTCATCGTGGTCAGCGCGGCTTGGGGCCTGGGCGAGACCGTCGTCAGTGGCCGGGTCGACCCCGACGAGCACACGGTCTTCAAGCCGAGCCTCAAGGACCCGGCGCTGGATCCGGTGATCGATGTACGGATCGGAGCGAAGCGGAAGAAGGCGGTCTACGGGCAGCACGGACGGACCCGGAGCGTAGATACGACCGGCGAGGAGCGCTCGCGATGCGTTCTGACGGAAACGGAGGTCCGGCAGCTGGCCGAATGGGCGATGACCGTAGAGGCACACTACGGGCGTCCCATGGACCTGGAATGGGCCAAGGACGGCCTGACCGGGGAACTGGCGATCGTGCAGGCCCGCCCCGAGACGGTCCAGTCCCGCCGTCGCACGACGACGCTGCGTCGCTGCCGCCTGATCGCCACTCCGCAGCAGAGCCTCATCGAGGGCATCGCGGTCGGTGAGGCCATCGGCTCGGGCCCGGTCGTCGTCCTCGACTCGCCCGTGGACCTCGACCGCTTCCCGACCGGCGGGGTACTCGTCACGGGCATCACCGACCCCGACTGGGAACCCGTCATGAAGCAGGCCTCCGCGATTGTCACCGACCACGGCGGACGGACCTCGCACGCCGCCATCGTCAGCCGCGAACTCGGTGTCCCGGCCGTTGTCGGCACCGGACAGGCAACCGAGGTGCTGCGCAACGGCCAGAGCGCTACCGTCTCGTGCGCCGAGGGAACCCGCGGCCGGGTCTACGCGGGGTTGTTGCCCTACGAGGAACGCGAGACCGATCTCACCGAGCTACCCGCCACCCGGACCCGCGTGATGCTCAATCTCGCCGACCCGTCCGCCGCCTTCCGATGGTGGCGCCTGCCCGCCGACCGTGTCGGGCTCGCACGCCTGGAGTTCATCGTCGCCCACCAGGTCAAGGCTCACCCCATGGCACTGCTGCACCCCGAGCGACTGGACCGGCACGACCGCTGCGCCATCGACCAGCTCACCGAGGGCCACCTCGACCGCGGCCAGTACTTTGTCGACCGGCTGGCCCACGGAGTGGCACGCATCGCCGCATCCCGCTGGCCCGACCCGGTCGTCGTACGGACCAGCGACTTCAAGACCAATGAGTACGCGCGGCTGCTCGGCGGACAGGCATTCGAACCGGTCGAGGCGAATCCGGTGATCGGCTGGCGCGGCGCCAGCCGCTACTACAGCGACGGCTACCGCGAAGGCTTCGCACTGGAGTGCCGGGCACTGCGCCGGGTCCGCGACGAGATGGGGCTGACGAACGTCATCGTCATGATCCCCTTCTGCCGCACTCCGGAAGAGGCCGACCGGGTTCTGGACGTCATGGCGGAGCAGGGACTGCGCCGGGGCGAGCACGGCCTCAAGGTCTACGTCATGGCGGAGATTCCCTCCAACATCATCCTGGCCGACGACTTCGCCCAGCGCTTCGACGGCTTCTCCATCGGGAGCAACGACCTGACCCAGCTCACCCTGGGCGTCGACCGCGACTCCGAGACCCTCGCCCATGTCTTCGACGAGACCGACCCCGCAGTCACGCAGAGCATTCGGCTGCTCGTACTGCGCGCCCATTCCGCCGATCGCGCGGTAGGCCTCTGCGGCCAGCGCCCCAGCGACGACCCCGCCTTCACCGAATTCCTGGTGAGGGCCGGCATCGACTCGATCTCGGTGGCACCGGACAGCGAGCTGATGACCGGTCGGCCTCGGCCAGGATCCGGCAGGACGACATCGTCATTCGTGAGCGATGACGGCGACGGGCGCGGTGGAGTGATGGAGGATCGCGTGAGCGATCGGGCCGATGTGCGTGCCGACCGAGGACCGGCGGATGCGACGGCCGACGACCATCAGACCCGCCTCGGAACCTGCCTCCAGGAGTTGCTCGGAGGAGGGTCCGACTGTCACCCGCGCGTCGAGGTCGACAGCCGGGTACATATCCCGCCAGGGTCTCAGCATGTCGTCCAGGCCGGTTCGCTCGATCTGGGCTATCCGGGCATTGACTTCAGGGTTGTACGCGGATCCGGACCCGGCCAGAGGGGGCAGCATCCAGCTGTGCAGCGCATGGAGTGTGCAACCCCGCCGTGATGCCTCGCCGAACGCGAAGGAGAGCAGGGCATCGCACGGCCGACCGGTGTCGACCCCCACGACCACGCCGCGGTCCAGGTGCCGCCCCCGGGCATGCGGCAGCGCGTCCTCGGCCGCGCGTACCAGGACGACGGGCTGCTCCACGGAGTGGATGACGGCCATGCCGACGGATCCAAGGACGAAGCCCCTGAGCGTACCCAGTCCTCGGGAGCCGAGCACCAGCATGCCCGCGCCCGCTGCGGCATGGGCCAGTGAGGCCGCTGGTTGTCCGTCGAAGGATTCGGCGCTGATCTCCAGTCGCGGGTGCTTGTCCAGCAGTTCGTCGGAAGCTTCACGCAGGAGGGTCCGAGCCGCCTGGCGGCGCTCTTCCGAACCGGCCGCGGGAACAACGACGGGCGAAGCCCATATTTCGGCGTGGACGAGATGGAGGGGCGCACTGCGAAGGAGCGCTTCCCGCGCGCCCCAATGAGCTGCCGCGACACTTTCTACGGATCCGTCGAGGCCGACGACAATACGCCGGTTCATGATGGCCCTCCTCGGACAGGGGCTGCTTCGGGTCGGTAAGAACTCGCGTATGCGTCGGCGGGTCAGACCCTCTTCTGCTGCTGCCTCGTGTTCACCCGTACATCGTCGGACATCGTCCTGCTCGTGGTCGAGCCGGTTGATCACGTCCACGACTCCGTCGACGCTCCGGCACAGACGCAGGACGACGGGGACAAGGCTGTGCCGGGTCACGGTGCCACTGAGGGTCACGACACCGTCGGCGACCTCCACGGTCAGCGACGAGGGACTGAGCCGCAGCGTGTGCGTCAGGACGTCTTCGAGGATCTCCTCCTGGATGGCGTGGTCGCTGCGCAGAAAGAGTTGCAGGAGGTCGCTGCGGCTCAGGACCCCGATCAGCCGGCCTTCGCTGTCGATGACAGGGAGCCTCTTGACCTTGTGCTTCTCCATGACGCGAGCGGCGCGGACCGCGCTCCACCCGGGAGCTGCGGTGATCGCCGGGTGACTCATGAGATCGACGGCTGTGTTCCCGGTGTCGTGCCGGCGCAGCAGGTCGGCCTCGGAAACGACGCCCACGGGGCATCCGTTCTCGTCCAGGACAGGCACGGCGGTGATTCCGAACTCGTCGAGGAGCCGGGCGATCTCCTTGAGCATGGTGCCGCGCTGGACGCTGACGGCCGCGGGCGTCATGAGGTCGGAGACGCTGCGATGCCTCATCGTTGCCCTCCGTTCACGCGGGAACTTCGGACTCGAACCGGGCTGAGACGTCCACGACTCCCGGCACCGTGCGCGCGACACGCACCAGCACGTCACCGAGCGACGGGTCGGGGACGGTGCCGCTCAGACGGACGATGCCGTCGGACACACGGACGTACACGGTCGCGGAGCCCCCGGGGATCAGCTGATTCATGATCAGCTCGCGCAGTTCCTGGGCGATGTCCTCGTCCGGACGGAGGTAGATCTTGAGTAGATCACCCCGGCTGACCACTCCCACGAGACGTCCGTCGTCGTCGACGACCGGCAGCCGTTTGAGGTGACCGCGCGCCATCAGCCGGGCGGCCCCCGCTATACCCGCGCTGCGGGGCACCGTCACGGCCGGGACGGTCATCAGCTGACCGGCGGTGACGGCGCGGGACTCGTCTCGGCCCTGTGCCTTGAGCAGAAGGTCCGCTTCGGAGACCACACCGACGACTCGTCCCTCGTCGGACACGACGGGCAGTGCACTGATCCGCCATTGCCGCATGGCCTCCACGATGTCCTTGAACGGCGCTCCGCGGTTGACCGTGACGACGGCGTGCGTCATCACGTCGTCGACGGTACGCAGATGTTTCATGGCTCTCCTCCAGGAATATGAACCCGTACCTTCGAGCGTCGCCACCGCCGACGTCCGCCGGTAGGACCATCCGGGGTCCGGCGGGGACTGATCGGCCCTCTTTTGTCCCGGCATGAACGCTCAGGTGTTGTCGGCGTCAGGCGCAGGATCGTGATTCGGCTGCAGATCGTCCACGGCGTATGCGAGGGACTGGTCGACACTGACGACACCGTCGACGGAGACGCACAGGTGCTCGATGATCGGAATGCTTGAGCGTTCCTCCACCGTGCCGCTCAGGGTGACGACTCCTTCCTGAACGGTGACCGTCACGCCGCCCGGTGTCAGCCGGAGAGTCCGGCCCAGTACTTCGTCGACGATTTCTTCGTGTATGGCGTCATCGCGGCGGAGCATGGGGCGTAGCAGATCCGAGCGGCTGACGATGCCCACGAGCGTGCCGGTGTCATCGATCACCGGAAGGCGTTTGACGCCCCGCTCGTTCAGGAAGCGCGCCGTCTCGACGATGCCCCACGAGGGCCGGGCCGTGAGCAGGGGGGTGGACATGAGATCAGCGGCGGTGCGGGCGTCCATGGTGCGGTGGTCGACGGCCGCCGTGCCGCCTGGTTGGTCACGGCCCTCTGCTTCCGGCAGGCCCGCCTGTCTGCGGAGCAGGTCGGCCTCCGAGACGATGCCGATGGGGTGGTGGTGGGTGTCCACGACGGGCAGGGCCGAGACGTCGTTGTAGGCAAGGCTCCAGGCGACCGTTTTGAGTGATGCTTCGGGGCTGGCCGTGGCCACGTCCCGGGTCATGACTTCGGCAACAGTGCGGTGCATCATGGTCCGATTTCCCTTTCGTGCAGGGCGTCGGTCGTGGGAAACCACGTCATACGGGACGCCGCCCACGACCGGCGACGGGTTACATGCCCGCCGCGGCCTGGACGAGTCGACGGCCACTACACCGTGACGGGTGGCGTTGGCAGCAGCGCGACCTCACCGCTCGGCGGACGGGCCATGCGTGGCCCCTTGGGAGGAGGCGGGTACGGGGCCGTCCACGGGTGCGGTCACGTGACTCACGACCGCGACCACCCCGTCGAGCTGTTCGGCAAGGTAGGCAAGGATCGCGATCTGGCTCCGGCTCTTCAACCGGCCTTCCAGGGTGACAACACCATCCATGACGTGGACGGTGACCGCGTCGGGCCCGAGCCCCATGGCGTTCACCAGTACGTCCTGGATGATGCGTCGTCGTATCTCTGCGTCGGGTCGAAGGAAGAGACGCAGCAGGTCCCGGCGCGTGACAATGCCGACAAGCCTGCTCTCGTCGTCCACGACCGGAAGCCTCTCCACGCCACTGCGCGTCATCAGCCGGGCGGCCTCCGGCGCGCTCTCCACCGCGTGGACGGTCACCGCCGGCGTCGACATGATTTCGGCAGCGGTGAATTCCGCTCCGGACGGGGCCGTGGCACCGGCATCAGGATGACCCGCCGCCTGCAGGCTCAGCAGATCGCTCTCGGAGACGACACCGACAACCCGATCCTCGTCGTCGAGTACGGGCAGTCCGCTGATGTCGTGCTGGGCGAGCAGCTTCGCGACCTCCTTGAAGGAGGTGAGAGGGACGACCGAGACGACGTCGTCGGTCATCAGGTCTCCCACCTTGATGTGCTTCATGGCGGTACCTCCTGCCGTCTCGCAGTGATTCATCCGGACGCGATGCCGGAGGTTGTTCAGGAACCATGATCCTTCGGGCCGCACGGGGACAGGAGGGCCGAACGGGGCGTGACCGGGACCGGTCGGGCCCGGCCCCGGGCGCCATGGCACCAGGGGCCCTCGCGATTCTCCCGACAGGGTCCATCGGCCCCGGGGCGGTCCTGAGCGGCCCTCTCCCCGCAGGGGCGAGCGGTGCCAGTGTGAGAGCTGACCCTTCAGTGGCCGCGGTGAGGAGCAACCATGAAAGGCATCATCGGCAGCCCGGCACTGGGACCCGTAATCGTCGGCGTCGACGGCTCTGAGCCGGCCCGCCGGGCAGCGCTGTGGGCAGCGGCCGAGGCCGCCCGTCGTGGTAGCACATTGCGCATCGTCCACGCGACTGACACGGACAGCCGGGTTCTCCGTCTCTCGGGAGAGAACATCGAGCGCATTCGCAGAGCGGGCCACGAACTGCTGCGGGAAACCGCCGCGGCCATTACGGAACAGTATTCCGATCTGCACGTCACCACGGAGTTCAGCGGCGGCGCGGCCGTCCCCAACCTGCGCTGGACTGCTGGCCTGCGCGGCACTGTCGTGGTGGGCAACCGCGGTCAGGGCGGGTTCAAGAATCTCATGCTCGGATTCGTCGGCCTGAAGGTCGCCGCCGGCGCCACGACGCCCGTGGTCGTGGTCAGGGGTACTGACAAAGGGGCGGAGAGAGGCGTGGTGCTTGCCGCGGTCCGTGACGAGCACGATGTCGAATGCGCTCGGTACGCGGCGTGCGAAGCTGAGATCCACGAGGCCTCCTTGCGGCTGCTGCACGTGTGGCACATTCTCGGATCCGTCGGACTCGCCGTGACCATGCTCGACGATGTCGAAGCGATCGCCGGCGAACACATCCACCATCTGACCGCCGTGGCGGACCGGATTCGCGATGAATTCCCGGACCTGAACGTTCAGGCGGAAGCCGAGAAGAGCCTGACCGTCGCCGGGGCCCTGGTGGAGGCATCGTGCCATGCGGATCTGCTCGTGATGGGTGGGCGACGGACGCCCGGATACATCGGCCCCACCCTCGGCAGGGCGACGCACAGCCTTCTGCACCACGCGCACTGCCCCGTGCAGCTCATTCCCCGGCACGGTTCCGGACAGGGGAGTGATTCGTGATGGACACCGACGAACGCCGTGAGCTCGTCGTCGGCATCGACCCGGCCAGGAATCGGCACCTGGCTTTGGCCTGGGCGGCCGACGAGGCACGTCGACGCGGGCTGGGCCTCCGGCTCGTCGTAGCCGTACCTCCGGCGCGCGAATGGCGTGAGGGCGATGACCGCCCACGCAGGAAGGCCATGTCGGAAGCCGGGGCGGACGCTCTTCGGGAGGGGGCCGACTGGGCCCAGGTGCGCCACCCGCAACTGCAGCCGGTCACCGAGCTGCTCGACGGCTTCCCGGCTGCCGTGATCGGCGGGCTGTCCGCGCGGGCCCGCATGGTCGTTCTCGGGTCCCGCCATCTGAGCCGTACGGCGGAGTACTTCAGCGCAGGCTCCCTCGTCGTCCCCGTCACGGCCCAGGCGCGTTGCCCCGTGGTGGTTGTGGGCGACGCGGAGCACATCACCCAGCAGCCGGCCTACCTGGTGGTGGGAATCGACGGCAGTGAGTCCTCGAAAGCGGCGCTGGGGCTGGCGTTCGAGGAGGCCGACCTCCGCGGTGCAGCGCTCCGTGCCGTTTCGGTGTGGCAGCCGCCCCTCTTCATGATCCACGACGAGAAGGACGCTGTGCAGGCTCAGCGACGCATGCTCTCCGAGACGACGGCGGGCTGGTCACTGCGGTACCCGGACGTGCACGTGACCCATGAGGTACCGACCGGACATCCGGTGGAGGAGCTTGCCGGGGCGGCGGAGCACGCCCTGGCTGTCGTCGTGGGCCGCCGCGGCCGTGACGGCTACGCGGGCATGCGGCTCGGCTCCGTTGTCCACGGGTTGCTGCACCGGGCGCACTGCCCGGTGATCACGGTTCCCCTCGTGTGAAACCCGTCGTGACGAACGCTTCCGGCCGGGGAGAGGAACCCCGGACAGGAGCCCGTGCCGGCCGGACCGGAGGCGGCGCGGGGCGCTTCGTCGTTCAGTGAGGGCCGCTACGTTACGGCCGCGTCGTCCCTGATGACGAAGTGTCTCTGAAACCGCTCTCCTGGAAACGTCAGGCAAGATCCATGCGCACGTCCACGACGCCTTCGACCGCGCGAATGGCCCGAGCCAGAAGTGGCACCAGAGCACGGTCCCGGAGAGGTCCTTGAACAGTGACGACACCGTCCAGCACGGTGAATTCCACCCGGTCCGGGGGAGATATATCGACGAGCACAGTGGATCGGATCTCCTCGTCGATCTCCTCGTCCGGGCGCAGGAACACCTTCAACAGGTCGCTGCGGCTCACGACACCCTCCAGCATGCCCAGATCATTCACGACGGGCAGTCGTTTCACGCGCTTGCGCGCCATGATGCGGGCGGCCTCGGCGAGTGTGGCGTCGGGGTGGACGGTGACGGCCGGACTGGACATCAGATCCCCGGCCAGTACTGCGTCGGCCTTGGACGCCTCATCGAGCTGGCCGGGCAGCTTCGGGTCGTCCTGCCGGAACTCCTCCTTCGGCAGCAGGTCCGCCTCGGACACGACCCCGACGACGCGGCCCTCGCCTTCGAGGATCGGAACGGCGCTGACCTTCCACTGGTGCATCAGCTCGACGATTTCCTTGTACGACGCCTCGCGGCCGATGGCCACGGCCGTGTGGGTCATGACATCGCTGACGGAGTACGGGGACGCAGCCATGGGGTGCTCCTCGGGCGTGACTCCTGGGTGGTGGCGCGACGGCTTACTCAGACGAACCCGCCGCTGTCATGAAGGGGACAGGGATCGCGCGGACGGATCCGAGTGGCCTGCAACCGGTGGACGGGCGGGACCTGCCTGACCTGACGGCCGAACCGAGGATGGGATCTACGTCCACCTGCTTTCCTCCACTATCGGCCTCCTGCACCGTGTGGGCCAGCCGGATATCGCGGCAGCAGCCGGTACAGCCGACCCCCTCCGTGCCGCCGCCGAGAAGTTCGTCGTGCGGGCGGTTCAACCGAATCACGGAGGGGTCGAAAGCTCCGCATCCGGGCCGAACCGGCCCTCGGCCTTCCTGCTCCGATGCGACTGTGGGAACGGGTGTTCTCATTCCCGTGGGCGGATGGAAGTCGGTGAGGATGATGAAGTCGCCCCTGGTCTTGGGCGTGGACGGATCGGAGACCACCCTGAGGGCGGTCGACTGGGCCGCTGATGAGGCGGTTCTCCACGGACTGCCACTGCGGCTGGTGTACGCGTCCAGGTGCGTGGTACGAGGGCGCCGCGCTCGCACTCAGCTTTGGGCCGTCTCGTCGGAACAGGCGTCGTCGGCCGCTTCGTCGAATCCGCCGCTGAGCGGGCCCGTCGTCGTCCGGATGTCGAGATTCCAGCTGAGGTGACTGAGGACGCGGGGATCGCCCTACTGCACGAGGCGCGCCATGCAGAGGCGCTGATCACCGGAGAACGAGGCCGCGGCGGGCTCACCGGACTTCTGCTCGGCTCGGTGGGCCTGGCCGCGGCCGCGCGGGCCCCGTGTCCCGTCACCGTCGTGCGGGGTGCCGGACGCACCGCGTTCGCCTTCGCGCCTGCTGGTGCCGGTGGCCGGACTTTCGATGGCAAGGCGATCGCAGAGGCGAACTCGCATGTTCGTCACCGTTCCTAGGTGTCGCTGTACTCAAACTGCCACGCACGGCGTGCCGCCGCGGGAGGAGGGAAGCACAATGCCGGGGGGAAGAGTAGGCCGTTCCCCGGAGTCCAACGGCCCCGAAGACGAGCCTGTCGGATCGATTGTGGGCGTCTGATTCCTGCTTTCTGACCAGCACTCCCCGAAAGGCGAGTCACATGCATCACCGAACCGTTGCAGAGCTCATGACCCGGGACGTCGTTCGGGCGCGGCGTGACCTGCCGTTCAAGGAGATCGTCAAACTGTTGGCGGAGAACGCTGTCACCGCAGTGCCTGTGGTGGACGAATCGAACCGGCCCATGGGTGTCGTGTCCGAGGCCGACCTGCTGCGCAAGTCCGCAGACCTGGCCGACCCGACCGGCCGGACACCGATTCCGCATCTGGAGGCGTGGGAGCAAGCCAAGGCCGAAGGGGCCCGGGCCGAGGAATTGATGTCGGCCCCGGCAGTGTGCGCTCGTCCGGAGTGGACCGTGATCGAGGCTGCTCGCCTAATGGAAGTGCAGGACGTGAAACGTCTGCCCGTTGTCGACGAAACGGACAAGCTATTGGGCATTGTCAGCCGCAGAGACCTGCTACGGGTCTTCTTGCGTCGCGATGATGCTATCCGTGAGGAAATCAACCGGGATCTGTTGCAGCAGACGATGGGCCTCGCTCCCTCGGCCGTGACGGTCGAGGTCCGGCAGGGGGAGGTGGTTCTCAGAGGATCCGTCGAATTCAAGAGTCTGATTCCCATCATCGAACGGTTGTGCAGGAGCGTCGACGGCGTGGTGTCCGTCGCCGAGTACCTGTCCTACCGGACCGACGACGCACCGAGTTCACCCACCAACACGTGAATTGTCTGTGCCGCTGTCATCTGGGGTTCTTCTCGAATGAGAAGAACCCGTGCTCGGCGCGTCTTGCTCACCCCTGCAATCCCCTGTCGCCGTCTCCCCCGCCCCGGAACGTGCGACGGGGGCGGCAGCAGCGCGGAGGGGGCTTCCACACCGCCGTTCGGGCTTCTTGTGAGACGGAGACAGTCTCATGGAGCCAGTCGTCATCGTCGGTCTCGACGGGGCACCTGAGAGCCTGGCTGCTGCCCGTTGGGCGAGCGGCGCAAGCTTACGCTGCGCCTGCTGAATGCTCTGCGGCATCCCGTGGCTCAACGTCTTGAGCAGATTTGGTCAGCGGCCGCCCGCGTACAGATCGGTACGGACCATTCGGTCTCTGACAGGGACCATGTTGCCCCTCGTCATCAAGGCCATGCAACGCCACTCTGGAACTGTCCACGGTTGACCGTCCGAGAGAAGGTGATTGGCGTGATGCGGTATCACGGCGGTTGGGGTTGGGGCTGGAGTGGATGGCTCTTCATGACCGTGATCATGGTTGTGTTCTTGTCGCTGCTGATCGTCGGGATCTTTGCCCTGGTCCACTACCTCACCAACACCCACCGCGGTCACCAGTCCGGCCTGTCTTCCGGTGAGGCAGCATGGGGAAGCCGACGAGCCGAAGACCTGCTCGCGGAACGGTTCGCCCGCGGGGAAATCGACGAGGACGAGTACAAACGGCGCCTCATGTTGCTGCGTGAACAGCGGTAATCGGCACCGCCGCGCACTGCGGCCGGACATTTGAGCCGGCACACAGTGGCCTTCGGCGGCGGCCTCGGCACTGAACTGCCTGGATGCCTCCAGACGCCTGCCTGGCTGCTGGTCCCTCTTGCTGGTCACTGTGAGCCGGAGGCGGGCCCCGTCAGCAGCGTCCGGCTGAGCCGTACAGTTCGGCGGTGACCTGGCCATGGGCCTTCTATCCCGCGACTGCTCACGTGGTGGCTCACCTCCTTTTGGTTGGCATGCGTACGGGATACAAAGAACCCACACTGGTTCCAGGGGAAGTTATGCGGGGACGTGCCCGGGTCTGTGGGCTCTGCCCGCGTATATCCTCGGGCCGGAAGGAGATGGCCATGGCCATTGCACGGGAGATCATGCACGCCGATGCAACCTGCATCCAGGAGAACGAGACACTGGAGGTCGCGGCGCGCCGGATGAGTGAGCTGGACATCGGAGCGCTCCCGGTCTGCGGGCCGGATGACAGGCTTCACGGCATCGTCACCGACCGCGACATCGTGGTGAAGTGTCTGGCCAAGGGCAAAGACCCGAAGAGGATGACCGCGGGCATGCTCGATCAGGGCAAGCCGATCACTATTGACTCCGGGGCCGACGCGGATGACGTTCTGCGGATCATGGAGAAGTACAAGATCCGGCGTCTGCCGGTCATTGAGAACCATCGTCTGGTCGGCATGATCAGCGAGGCGGACCTCGCACGTCGCCTGCCGGAGGAGGAGGTGGGTCACTTCGTCGAGGTCATTTGCGCCGCGAAGTGACCATCGGTGGCGACGCCCCGGTGCTGCCCGAAAAGACGGCCCTCGGGCAGCGCATGAAGGCGGCCATCCACTGGCCGGGCCGACGTGCGTAGCATGGGCGGCGCTTCTTGCCCTGTTCCACTACGGCTTGCTTGGCGCACGGGACACAGAACGTTCCGGAGCTGCCGCGTGATCCAGGCGAAGCATTGGTCAGGAGGGATACAGCTGTGGGAGGAATTGGGAGTTAGCGCGCAAGCCGGGCGGTCGAGAGTGGGCTGAGCGAAAGGCGCCTGACGGGTGAAAACCCAGATCAGGCGCCTTCTTCGTGCTTCTAGAAGAAGCCTAGCTTCTTCGGTGAGTACGACACCAGAAGATTCTTCGTCTGCTGGTAGTGCTCCAGCATCATCTTGTGGTTCTCTCGGCCGATCCCGGACTGCTTGTACCCACCGAAGGCCGCGTGCGCCGGGTACGCGTGGTAGCAGTTCGTCCAGACCCGGCCTGCCTGGATGGCGCGGCCCGCCCGGTACGCGGTGTTGATGTCGCGCGTCCATACGCCGGCCCCGAGGCCGTACAGCGTGTCGTTCGCGGTCCTGATTGCGTCGTCGAAGTCGGAGAAGGACGTGACCGCCACGACCGGGCCGAAGATCTCCTCCTGGAAGACCCGCATCCGATTGTCGCCCTCGAAGACGGTGGGCTGGACGTAGTAGCCGCCCGCCAGCTCTCCGTCGTACTCGATCCGCTGACCGCCCGTGAGGACCTTCGCGCCCTCCTGCTGACCGATGTCCAGGTACGAAAGGATCTTCTGCAACTGGTCGTTGGAGGCCTGCGCGCCGATCATCGTGTCCGTGTCCAACGGGTGTCCGGGGACGATCCGCTCGGTGCGGGCGATACCGGCTTCCAGGAATTCGCCGTACAGCCCGCGCTGGATCAGTGCGCGCGACGGACAGGTGCAGACCTCGCCCTGGTTGAGGGCGAACATGGTGAAGCCTTCGAGGGCCTTGTCGCGGAAGTCGTCGTCCGCGTTCCAAACGTCGTCGAAGAAGATGTTGGGCGACTTGCCGCCGAGTTCCAGGGTCACCGGCTTGATGTTCTCGGATGCGTACTGCATGATCAGCCGCCCCGTCGTCGTCTCACCGGTGAAGGCGATCTTCGCGACGCGCGGGCTGGAGGCGAGGGGCTTGCCGGCCTCCGCCCCGAAGCCGTTCACGATGTTGACGACGCCCGGCGGCAGCAGATCGGCGACCAGCTTCAGCCACACGTGGATGGAGGCCGGGGTCTGTTCGGCCGGCTTGAGGACCACCGCGTTGCCCGCCGCGAGCGCCGGGGCCAGCTTCCATGTCGCCATCAGGATCGGGAAGTTCCACGGGATGATCTGCGCGACCACGCCGAGCGGTTCATGGAAGTGGTACGCGACCGTGTCGTCGTCGATCTCGCTGAGCGAGCCCTCCTGGGCGCGCAACGCACCGGCGAAGTAACGGAAGTGGTCGATGGCCAGCGGAATATCGGCAGCCAGGGTCTCCCGCACCGGCTTGCCGTTGTCCCAGCTCTCGGCGACCGCGAGCTCCTCCAGATGGGCCTCCATCCGGTCGGCGATCCGGTTGAGGACACCCGCGCGCTCGCCTGCCGCCGTGGCTCCCCAGGCGGGCGCCGCGGCATGTGCCGCATCCAGGGCGAGTTCGACGTCCTCGGCCGTTCCGCGGGCGATCTCGGTGAAGGGGCGGCCGTTGACGGGGCTGGGGTTCTCGAAGTACCGACCGCGGGCGGGCGGTACGTACGCGCCGCCGATCCAGTGGTCGTAGCGGGACTCGTACGAGACGATGGCGCCCTCGGCTCCCGGCGCGGCGTAACGGGTCATCTCTTTGGCCTCCCGGATCCGGTGCCGCCCGCCATTGGACGGCCCTCGGCGCGAGGGTAGGCAGTGGTACGTTGCAACCCCGTTGCACGGGGGAGCGGCTACCGCTGCTCGACGTCCAGCGCCCGCGCCCTGGCGAGCAGTGCCGGGCGCTGCCCGGCGGGAACGGCCGCGGCGAGTGCCTGCCAGACCGGCAGGTCGTCCTCGCCCCAGGGGCTGTACGCCCAGTCGGCCAGCAGCCCCGGGTCACCGCGCGCGATGAGTGCCGCCCGCAGCTGCTCTTCGAGCCGGCGCCGAAGACGGATGACGGACGGCGCCTGCGAGGCCGGCAGCAGCGGCCCCGAATAGGCGCCCAGCGCCGCAGCCACCGCGCCCGAGGCCAGCCTGCGCGCCACCGTGTCGAAATCCGCGTCGACCGGAGCGGAGAGACGGTAGGGGCGGGAGAGGAGGAGTTCCGGGCCGAGCAGCCGTCGCAGCCTGGAGAGTTCGGCCCGCAGGGTCACCGGGATCACCGACTCGTCCTCGTACAGTTCGACGAGGAGTTCGTCGCCGCCCAGGCCCTCGGGGTGGCGGGCCAGCGTCGCCAGGATCTCGCTGTGCCGCCTGCTGAGCCGGATCCTGCGGCCTCCCGCCACGAGCAGCGCCTCGTCCCGGCCGAGTGCGCTGAGCCGCACGGTCCCACCGTCCGGTGCGGGCGCGAGCAGTGCGAGCTGCGTCTCGGCGGCGCGCGCCACCGCCTGCACGAACGCGAGACTGTGCGGATGCGCGAGCCGGTCCCCGCCGGTGATGTCCACCGCGCCCAGGACCCGTCCCGTGTGCGGGTCGTGCAGCGGCGCCGCCGCGCAGGTCCACTGCTGGACCGGCCGCAGGAAGTGCTCGGCGGCGAAGACCTGCACCGGACGGTCCACGGCGATGGCCGTCCCCGGTGCGTTCGTCCCGGCCGCCGATTCGGCCCAGCGGGCGCCCTCCACGAAGTTCATCCGGCCGGCGGCCCGTCGGGTCACCGCGGGTCCTTCGACCCAGAGCAGTCTGCCGTGCGCGTCGCACACTGCGAGCAGATGCTCCCCGTCCGTCGCGTAGGCGCCCATCAGCTCACGGATGACCGGCATGGCGGGGGCCAGGGGATGCCCGTCCCGGTACGGTCCGAGATCGTCCGGACCCAGCTCGACCAGGGCCGCACCGTCCGGGCTGACCCTGGCCCGCGCGGAGCGCCGCCACGACTCACCGACGACCGGCCGGACCGGCCGCTCCAGCCGGCCCGCCGTGGTGAACACCTCGTGTGCGTGCCGCAGTTGGCCGATCCGTTCACCGGGGTCCGCATCGGCCGCCAGCGCCACCCAGGGATCCTTCAACTCACCCTCCCGTCCAGGGGCGTCATGACCACCCATCGTCGTCGCAGCCGGCCGCTGCGACAACCGCGGCGCACAGGGCGGATCGGCCCGGGTGGCGAAGGAGTATCAGCCCGCCGAGTACAGATTGACGAGGCGGATGTATCGCACCCAGTCCCACTGCGGGCCGGGATCGGTGTGGTCGGTCCCGGGCACCTGGGCGTGGGCGAGGATGTGCGCGCGGTCCTTCGGGATGTCGTAGCGGTCGCACACCGAAGCGGTCAGCAGCGCCGACTTCTCGTACATGGCGTCGGTGAAGTACGAGGGCTGGTCCACCCAGCCCTCGTGCTCGATGCCGATGCTGCGCGTATTGTAGTCCCAATTGCCCGCGTGCCAGGCGATGTTCTTCTCCCGGACGCACTGGGCGATGTAGCCGTCCGCCGAGCGCACCACATAGTGCGCGGAGACCTGCTTCGCCGGGTTCTGGAAGATCCCGATCGTGTTCGGATACGTCTCCTGGGTGACATGGATGATCACGTACTGGACCGGATAGGCCGAAGGGCGGCTCGACACCGTGTAGTTGGAGGTGGACGCGGGCGTCCAGTGGGCGAGCGGATAGTCCGTGTCGCCCCCGGTCGTGGCGGCCATGGCGCGGGTGGAGGCCGGGATCAGGGCGGCGGCCGCCGTGGCGGCGGCGCCCTGGAGAAGCCTTCTGCGGTGCATGAACACTCCTGTGGGGGGAGAGGGGTTGAGGTCTTTCGGGTCAGGGGCTGGACAGCAGTGTCGCAGTCTCCCGCAGATGGCGGTGGAGACCGCGGTGGGGGTTACCCGCGGGCAGCCACTCCTTGCGGATCTTGGTCACACAGGTGTAGTTGGTGTCGCACACATTGGCCAGCGGAGCCTCACCGGCCTGGCTGACCAGCTGGTAGGCGTCGAGTTCGGACAGGCTGTAGTCGCGCGCCAGCCACTGCACCAGGTCCAACTGGGAGATCCGGAAGGCGTCTTCCAGCGGGCGCGCGGAGCCGGTCGACATCAGATGGGTGTCGGACTCGATGCGCGGCCACGGAGTGGTGACGCCCTTCAGCAGCTCGACGAGCACCACCGTGTTCATCGCGCACTCCACGGCGACCCCGCAGGTCTCGCCCTCGCCCTGGCGGGCATGGCCGTCCCCCAGACTCAGCAGCGCACCCTCGACGTTGACGCCCAGATAGCAGGTGACGCCCGCCCGCATCTCGGGCGTGTCCATGTTCCCGCCGTGCGCGTCGGGCACCAGCGCGGACCGTACCTCCAGATTCGCCGGAGCCACCCCGACCGTGCCGTGCATCGGATCCATCGGCAGTTCCACCTGGATGTCGCTGTCCCGGGCGCTGAACAGGCAGGTGCGGCGTGCCCGGTCGAGCTGCCACATCCACACCACCTCGGGCAGCGGAGCCTGCAACGACGCGGTGGCGTGGGTGGAGGTGAGCGCCCCGAAGAGCGGCACGGTCGTCGAAGCGGCCCAGTCCCTGGCCAGTTCGATGGACACGAAATGCACCGCGACGGTGTCGCCGGGCTCCGCTCCCACCACATGGAAGGGGCCGGTCTGCGGGTTGAGGAAGGGGAACTCGCAGACCTCGGAGACCAGGTCCTTCTCGGAGCGGACCCGCCCGGCGAAGCAGTCCTCCGTGTATACGTCGAGGAACGTCCCCGGCTCGATCCGGGCGACCGGAGCCGCTCCGCCGAAGGTCCAGGCGTACTCGCCCTCCTCGGGGCGGACGGTCAGGATGCGGGGGTCGTTCATGGCTGCACTGCTCCTGTCTCTGCTGTCCCGGCCGGCGCCGGGGTGTCGTCACGATGGATCCGTCCGGTCTGCGCCACCCGATCCGGATGTCTGCGCAGCAGCACCGCCAGTACAACGATCCCGATCAGCATCCAGACACCGACGACCGGACCGGCGTACGAGACGGGCGCGCTGAGCTCGGAGACGAAGTCGAAAGCCGGGATTCCGGCGGCCGTGAGCAGCGCGGGGACGAACGCCGCGATGCCCAGTACCGGGAACAGGAGGTGGAGTACGGGGTTGAAGGCGTCGCGACGCCTTCGCAGGAAGTAACCGGCGCAGGACAGATTCACGATGATGTACACACCGATGATCACCGTGACGATCACGGTGGCCAGCAGCACGAACGCGGTCACCGGGTCATAGGCGAAACCCAGCCCGAGCGCCGCGCCGACCGCGATCACGAATTGCACGGCCACTCCGGTGACGGGGGAGCGGCGCCGCGGGTGGAGCCTCGCGAAGGCCTGCGGGAACACGCCGATACGGCCGAGCGCGAACGCCGTACGTGTCGACACATTGGCACACGCGTTGGCGTTGGCCACGGTCGAGTTGACCACGGCGAGGAAGAGCAGTACCCAGAACAGCCCGAACGAGGCGCGGGCCACGCCTTCCCAGGAAGCGGCCCCCGAGCCGCCGAATCCGGCGAATCTGTCGGGCCCGAAGTACACCGACATCGCGTAGGTGGTCAGGACATAGACCAGGCCGATGGAGAGCGCCGCGCCGAGTACCGCGCGCCGCATGGTGCGGCGCGGGTTCTTCGTCTCCTCGGCGAGCGGTGCCGCGGCCTCGAAGCCCGCGAAGGCGAGCACGGTGTAGACCGAGCCGGCGAAGATCCCGCTGATGCCGTCGAATCCGTCGGCGGTGTGCGAAGTGCCGAATACCGAAAGGGTGTTGTCCGCACCGGCCTGCCCGATGAGCAGCACGGCGAAGACGACGAATACGAGCACCTCGAAGATGCCGAGTACCGTGCCGAACCGGGCGGAGGCCCGTACCCCGGAATACCCGGCGAGCGCGATGATGACCGCGCCCAGTAACGACCACGGCCACCACAGGTCCGCCGGGTAGGACGGCCACTCCTGGTGCAGCGTGCGCGCTGTCGTGAAGCCGAGCTGGAGCAGCAGCAGCGCGGGCACCAGCGCCTCGACGAAGACGTAGCCCCAGCCGACGAGGAACCCGATGGCCGGATGCAGCCCCTGCGCGGAGTAGGTGGCGACGGAACCGGCGGCCGGCAGCTGGCGGGCCAGTTCGGCGACGCACGAGGCGGTGAACAGGCAGGCGACCAGGGCCACCACCACGGACAGCGGCAGACTGCCGCCCGCGAACGCGGCTCCGGCCGGAATCGACGCGGCGATGGCCGCGGCGGGGGCCATCGCCGTGATGCTCTGGAAGAGGACTTCGCGCAGCCCGATGGCATCGCGTAACAGTCCGCTGCTGGAATCCCCCGACATCCCGCGACTCCCTCTGTGTCCGATGACCGGAAGGCGTTGTCCGATGTGCGGCCGAGTGTCTCGCGCGCCCTACCGTACGGGCGCCGCGCGGGTGGCGGAAGACGGCAGGAACCGAAAACGACTTCGTGGAGAGGGGAGTACGCCGGAATGCGCGGCGATGTCGGCACGGGAGCGGGCAGTCGGGCCCATGGGCATCCGTGGGCCGTGTGTGGTCGGTGAAGTCCCGGACGAATCAGTCGAGTCGGCGATCCCGGCCCTCGGCGGACACTCGTTGGCGAGGACCGGGATACGGCACGACGCCCGTAGGTCAGCCGCGCAGCGGGCGCGGCAGCCTCAGCTGCGTCACCGACGTCTCGATGCCGCTGTCGACCAGGCGGCCGTTCGTGTCGAAGGCCTCGGCACCGTCGGTCATCCCGAAGTCGTTGTCGTTGATGAGAGCGAGCGTGTCCCGGCCCGTCACAGCCACCCCTTCGATCTTCCCGGGCACTCCCGCGACCTTGCCCAGGTCGACGACCAGGCTCTTGCGGAGCACCGGCACGCCCGACGCCGAGGGGGCGGTGAGTTCCTCGTACGAGGGAGACGTCGCCGGGTCGTCCCACGCGGAGCCCAGGATGCCGGAGCCGTGCGGGAGCGTCACCCGGTGCAGCCTGGCCGCCTTGTCCGTGCGCTCCTCGACCAGCAGATCGTTCCGGCCGATCGCGACGACCGAGGAGATCTTCAGCTCGGAGGTGTCGTCCTCGCCCGGGTCCACGACGTCCACCGCGTCGAACCGGTAGGCGTACTCCGCGGTGACCACGCGCTTCTTCGTCGAGAAGCGCAGCAGCCGCACGTTGCGTGAGGACTCGCCCGCGTCCTGGTCGGGCAGTGAGAGCGGACTCTGCACCGCAAGCACCAGTTCGCCGCCCGGAAGAAGGGCCAGGCCCTCGAAACCGCGGTTGATCTTGCGGTGCAGGAGCACGCTCGGCAGCGCCTCCACCACCGGATAGTCGGCGCCCGTCAGCCCGAGACCCTGCGGCACGTAGCGGGTCAGCACCCGGCCGCGGGCGGAGACATGCACCAGGGAGGGGCCGTATTCGTCGACGAGCCAGAAGCTGCCGTCGGCGGCGCGGACGATGCCCTCGGTGTCCAGACCGTTCGGGTCGTACCCCAGCGGCGTCTTCGCGTCGTAGGTGTACGGGGCCTCGTCGCGGTCCCGCTGGTTCGGCAGGCCGGTGACCGCGGCGCCGGACCGGGTGGTGATCGGAATGGCCTTCAGGACCCGGATGTGCTTCCCGCTGACCCGTATCCTGACGATCGCCGGGTCGAATCCGGGGACGGGGAAGGTACGCCGCTTCTTCCCGTCGATCTTGATCTGCCCGTTGGGTCCGCGGTCGGTGACGGTCCAGAACTCGCCCCGGCGGCCCGCGGGATAGATGTCGCTGCCGATGCCGCCGAGTCTCACCCCGCGGTCGTCCGCGACCGTCCCCGGCAGCAGCCCGTTGCTGAAGCCGGCCAGCGGAATGTCGCCGAGCACGGCCGTCCCGGTGACCCGCGCGGTGCGCTCCGGACGCTCGTGCCGGTCCTGTGCGCCGGTTGCCGTTCCGGCCACGCACACCGTGCCGAGCAGGGCGAGCGGCAGGCCGGCTGCAAGGGAGCGACGGACAACACGCGCGGACATGGGGCCTCCTGGGGCACGAACAGCTCGGACGGTCGTCAGGTTCCGTCCTCGGCATCAACGCGCGGTGACATCCAGTTGAACGCACGGACAGAACGGGACGACGGGCGGGGGCGGAGGCACTCCTCCGGCTCCACCGCCCGTCGCCCGGAGGCCGTACGAACGGGCCCTCAGTCGTCCGACATGCCCGAGCCACCCAGCGCAGCCGCCGGATCATCGTCCGCCGGACCCGCCGGGACCCAGCGCCCGCCTTCCTTGCGGTACGGCCACCAGCGCCCGTCCCGTCCGTAGCGGAGCTGCACGCCACCGTCCACGGCGGTCCAGCGGTTGCCCACCGACCGCAGCCGGGGCTGCTCGCCCTCCTCCCACGCCTCGGCGAGCCGGGCCCGCGCCCTGGCCAGGGCCTCCGGATCGGGTACCCACTCCTCTTCGAGCACGGCGAGCGCGGCCACCCCGCCGTACCGCCACGCCCGCACCGCCGCATCGAGATCGGCCCGTCGCCGCCCCGAACCGGTGATCAACCGCTTCGCGATCCACGGCTCGGGCCGGGCCTCCGCGACCAGCCGTACGGCATCCTCCTGCGGCGTCAGGCCGGTCGGCAGCGGCTGCTGCTCGTGGCCGGGGGAGAGCGCCTCGGCCAGCATCCGGTGGGCACGCGCCGCACTGTCCGTGGCCAGCATCTCCAGAGCCGCCGGATCGACGCCGGCCTGCGGTTCCGTCTCCGTGTCCAGCGACGGCGCCGAGCCGGGCTCCGCGGGCAGCGGCGGAGGAGCGGGCAACGGGGGCAGTATGTCCCGCGCCGCGAACACCTCGTCCGCCCGTAGGCCCGGATCATCGGCCTTCGCCTGCGCGGCTGCGGGCCCGTCGGCGGGATCGGCCGGTGCGCAGGCCCCGTGCCCTTCGGCTCGGGCCGCGATGCGGACCTGCAGTTCGTCCAGGAGCCGCCGCTCACCGCGCCCCCGCATCAGCAGCAGCACGAACGGGTCCTGGTCCAGCAGCCGCGCCACCTGGTAGCACAGCGCGGCGGTGTGCGGGCAGTGGTCCCACGCGTCACAGGTGCACTCCGGGTCCAGATCGCCGATCCCGGGCAGCAGCTCCACCCCGGCCGCTGCCGCGTCCTCCACCAGGTGCGGCGGCATCTCCCGGTCCAGCAGCGCCGCGATGTGCCCGGCCCGTTCGACGGCCATGCCGAGGAGGCGTTCCCAGTCCGCCTCGCTCAGCTCCTGGAGCAGCACATCGCTGCGGTACGCGGACGAGTCCCCGTCCCGGACCACCGCGGTGATCCGGCCGGGCCGCACGGAGACCGCGCCGACCCGGCCCTCGCGGGCGAACCTGCGTCCCTTCTTGAGCTGCTGGCCGTCCAGCGCGGTGTCCTCCAGGGCCTTCAGCCACGCCCGACCCCACCAGGACTGGGCGAAGTCGCGGCCCCGTGCGGGCGGCAGCGCGGCGAAGGTACGTTCCTGCCCCGGGGCGGCGTTGTCGCTGTCCTCACCCTCGTACTCGCCACCGTCGTAGCGGTCGCCCTCGTGTCCGTCACTCATCGCGTGCCCCCTCGCAGCTCCACCAGATCGGCCAGTTCCGCATCGGTCAGTTCGGTCAGTGCCGCCTCGCCGGAGCCGAGCACCGCGTCCGCGAGGCCCTGCTTGCGGGCCAGCATGTCGGCGATCCGGTCCTCGATGGTGCCCTCGGCGATCAGCCGGTGGACCTGCACCGGCTGGGTCTGTCCGATCCGGTACGCGCGGTCGGTGGCCTGTGCTTCGACCGCCGGGTTCCACCAGCGGTCGAAGTGCACGACATGACCGGCCCGGGTGAGGTTGAGACCGGTGCCCGCCGCCTTCAACGACAACAGGAAGACCGGGGCCTCGCCCGCCTGGAAGCGGTTGACCATCGCCTCGCGCTCCGCGACGGGCGTACCGCCGTGCAGGAACTGCGTACGCACCCCGCGCGCCGCCAGATGCTGTTCGAGCAGCCTGGCCATCTGCACGTATTGGGTGAACACCAGCACGCCGGCCTCCTCTGCCAGGATCGTGTCGAGCAGCTCGTCCAGCAGTTCCACCTTTCCCGAACGGTCCGCGATCCGTGGCTCGTTCTCCTTCAGGTACTGCGCCGGGTGGTTGCAGATCTGCTTCAGCGCCGTCAGCAGCTTGACGACGAGGCCCCGCCGGGCAAAGCCGTCGGCGTCGGAGATCGCGGCCAGCGTCTCGCGCACCACCGCTTCGTACAGACCCGTCTGTTCCGGCGTCAGCGACACCGTGCGGTCCGTCTCGGTCTTCGGCGGCAGCTCCGGCGCGATGCCCGGGTCGGACTTGCGCCGCCGCAGCAGGAACGGCCGCACCAGCGCGGCGAGCCGCTCGGCAGCCGCCGGGGCACCGCCCTCCGCGGTCCGTGCGTAGCGGGTACGGAAGGTGCCGAGCCGTCCCAGCAGACCGGGCGTCGTCCAGTCGAGGATCGCCCACAGCTCGGAGAGGTTGTTCTCCACGGGAGTTCCGGTGAGCGCCACCCGGGCCTGTGCGCCGATCGTCCGCAGCTGTTTGGCCGTCGCCGAGTACGGGTTCTTCACGTGCTGTGCCTCGTCGGCGACCACCATGCCCCACCGGATCTCCCCGAGCTTGGCCGCGTCGAGCCGCATGGTGCCGTACGTGGTGAGGACGAACTCGCCGTCCGACAGGTCGGCAAGGCTGCGCGATCCGCCGTGGAAGCGGCGTACCGGCGTACCCGGCGCGAACTTCTCGATCTCCCGCTGCCAGTTCCCCATGAGCGACGTGGGGCAGACCACCAGCGTCGGACCGGCGGCCGATTCGATGCTCTGGCGGTGCAGATGCAGAGCGATCAGTGTGATGGTCTTGCCGAGACCCATGTCGTCGGCGAGACAGCCGCCGAGGCCGAGCGAGGTCATGGTGTGCAGCCAGTTCAGACCGCGCAGCTGATAGTCGCGCAAGGTGGCGGCGAGGGCCTCGGGCGGGCCGACCGGCTGCTGCCCGGCCGCCTCCGGGTCGGCCACCCGGCGGCGCAACCGCTCCGGCCAGCCGGTGGCCCCGACCTCGACCCGGTGGCCGTCGACCTCGGTGGAACCGGTCAGGACCGCACCCAGCGCATCGATCGGCGTAACCTTGCGGTCCTGGGTCTCGCGGGCTCGCCGGGCCTCCTCGGGGTCGATCAGCACCCACTGGTCCCGCAGCCGCACGACCGGCCGGTTGGCCTCGGCGAGGCGGTCCAGCTCGGCGCGGCTGAGCTTCTGATCACCCAGCGCGAACCACCAGTTGAACGCCAGCAGGGCGTCGGCGGACAGCAGCGGCGGCGCCTCGGAGCCGATGCCCGCGGCCCCGTCGCGTTCCTCGCTCGCCTCGTCGTCGGGCGGCCCGATCACGGCGCGTGCCGTGAGCTTGCGGGCCAGCTCCCTGGGCCAGTGCACCTGGACCCCGGTCGCGGCCAGTGCCCGTCCGGCGGGGCCGAGGAGTTCGGCGAGCTCGTCGTCGGCCGGCTCCACGGAGTCGGGCACCGCGGCGGACAGCAGTGGAGACAGCGGAGGCCAGGCACGGGCGGCCCGGCGCAGTGCCGGCAGGGCGTCCATCCGGGCGCGCGGTCCGAAAGCCGCAGCGGTGCGGGCGCCGCCCGCCCAGACCTCGGCGGCATCGGCGACCAGTGTCGGATCGCTGACACTGTGGATCTGCAGGACGGCCCGGAAGGCAGGGCCGGCGGACCGCTCGTCGTCCTCGTCCGGCGCGGTGAGCCCGGACACCTCCACCCGGAGCGAGAGCCGGACGCCCGCGTCGTGCCCGGCCGCGACATCGGTGGCCCAGGCCCGTTGGCCGGGGAGCTGCTGTGGTTCGTCCGCGGTGAAGGCCGGGCCGCCGCCGGCGAACGCCGCAGCGGGGGTGCGGGGCAGACCGTCCGCCACGGCGTCGAGGAACGCGCGCAGCAGCCGCTCGGGCTCGGGCAGCAGAACGGGCTGCGCGGCCTCGTCGAGCGGCACCGCGTGGGCCAGGGGCGGCATCGAGGCCGCCAGTGTCCGGATCCGAGACTGGTCGTCGGCGGTCAGCGGACCGGCCCGCCAGGCATCGTGATCCGTGGCGCTCAGCCCCGGCAGCAGCAGGCCGCGGGCGGCGAGTTGGAGAGCGAGGAGAGCGGCCGCACCCCAGAACGCGGCCGCGTCGGAGGCATGCGCCGAGGCCCGCGCACGCGTCAGTACCGGCAGCGCGTCGCGGACCGGAAGCAACCGTGCCGGTACGGCGTACGCCCGTGCGTCGGCGCCGACGACGACCAGCTCCGCCACGGATC
Organism: Streptomyces sp. NPDC058240; assembly: GCF_042882135.1. NCBI lineage: Bacteria > Bacillati > Actinomycetota > Actinomycetes > Kitasatosporales > Streptomycetaceae > Streptomyces > Streptomyces sp. NPDC058240. Next base: position 14,596 of record NZ_JBHVWT010000049.1, on the reverse strand, counting down.
CGGGACCATCGGGCGGGCTGCTGCCGTCCGGGTGCCAGAAGGCGACTCGGCCGGTGCGGGAGGGATCGCCGGGCAGGAAGACCACGGAGCAGGCGGAGAGTGCGGAGATCTCGGAGAGCGTTGCCGCAGGGAGTCTGTGCACAGTGATGCCGAATTCCTCAAATTTGACTAGTGGGGGTCGGGTCGCCGAAGGTACCCCACGGACGGCCTCGCCCGTGAGCGGATTCGCCGTGATCCGTGCCACATCCTGAACCGCCGGGGCGGCGGACCGCTCGTCGGCCGGGACGGCGTTCCGTACCTCGGGGGTGGAGGCAGCACCCCCCTCGGGGGAGGGGGTTTACCCCCGGGGATCCCGGGTGGTGGCGCCATGGTTGCAGCACATCCGGTTACCGTACGTTCCTACAGGTCGGCGCAGCTTTTCAGAGACCGGAGACGTCATGCCCCAGGCCATAGCCACCGCAGCGGAAGGCACCCGCGACGGTGCGGGAAGTGCTGCACCGGGAAGTGCGACAGGTGCCGCCGGAGCCGCTCAGGCTCCGGGAAGCGACTTCGCGCCCCTGCTGCGAGCCGTGAAGGGACAGGGCCTCCTGGAGCGGCGGACCGGGTGGTACGCGGCCGGCATCACCGCCAACCTGGTCGCACTGGGCGCGGTGATCACCGGCATGTTCCTCCTCGGCAACACCTGGTGGACCCTGTTGCTCGCACTGCCACTGGCGATCTTCTGGTCGCGCACCGCGTTCGTCGGGCACGACGCCGGACACGCCCAGATAACCGGCGAACGCAGGACGGGCCGGGCCATCGGCCTCGTGCACGCCAACCTGCTGCTCGGCATGAACGAGGCATGGTGGAACGACAAACACGTCCGCCACCACGCCAATCCCAACCACATCGACAAGGACCCGGACGTCGGCGTGGGCGCCCTCGTCTGGACGCAGAAGCAAGCGGCCCAGCGCGAGGGCTTCGCCCGCTGGCTCACCCGCAACCAGGCCCGCCTCTTCTTCCCGATGCTGCTCCTCGAAGGCATCGCGCTGAAGATCTCCGGCTTCCAGTACCTGCGACAGCAGCCCGCCCGGGAACGAGCGCTCTCGGCACTGCTCCTGGTCGCCCACCTGGGCCTCTACGCAACGCTGCTGCTCACCGTGCTGTCCCCGGGCAAGGCCATCGTCTTCGCGCTCGTCCACCACGCGCTGTTCGGGCTCCACCTGGGCATGGCCTTCGCGCCGAACCACAAGGGCATGGAGATGCCCGACCCCGACGGCGAACGCTGGGGCCACCTCCAGCGTCAGGTCCTCACCTCGCGCAACGTACGCGGCGGCATCCTCACCGACTGGTTCCTCGGCGGGCTCAACTACCAGATCGAGCACCACCTCTTCCCGAGCATGCCCCGCCCGCACCTGCGCCTGGCGCAGCCCATGGTGCGCGCCCACTGCGAGGCACTGGGCATGCCGTACGCGGAGACCGGCCTGATCGAGTCCTACCGGCAGGCACTGCAGCACATGCACGAGGTCGGCGAGCCCCTGAGGTGAGTCCTCGGCCTGCTGGAACCGATGGGCGCGCACACGCGTTCTCACAGCAGATGCGGCTTCGGGCCGCGAAGGAGGCATGGACGATGTCGAACAGCGCGAAGATCGCCATCGGGGGAGTGGTCGTAGCGGTCATCCTGATGCCGTTCATCGGTTTCTGGCTGTCGTTGCTGGTTCTGGTCGGAGTTCCGGCGATCGCGTATCTGCTGCTGGATCCCGGCCAGCGGCGCAGGCTCCGCAGGATCACCCGCAAGGAGATAGGCCGCTGAGAGGGACGACTCCGCGTCGCGCGGGGCTCGCGGGGCAGTGACCGCGGTGATCGGGAACGAGACATATTCGTTCACCGAGCCGAACCCCCCTCACGCACTGGAGCGCGCGGAGGCCCGCAGGGCGGACGGCATCGGGGGCCCGACGGAGAGCGCGTCTGCCGAGTCCCCGGAACCGGGCTCAGGCCGGCCGTACCGCGAGTGCGTCCAGAGCCTCCAGGAGGCCGGGCAGTTCGGTGCCGCGCCCGACCGGCAGCACCTCGCCCGGCTCCTCGTCCAACAGGATGAAGGCGATGTCGTCGGTCCGGGCGACCAGTGACCAGCCGGGGCCGTCGGCGCGCAGCATCCGGGCGTCGCCCGTGGCGAAGGAGGACCGGACACGGCCGGGCGGCGGCGGGGCGTCGATGTAGTCCTGAGCCTGTGCAAGCGCCCGCCGTACACCGGGGTGCACTCCGGAAGACGCGTCCGTGGCCGCCCTCCCGGATTGCTTCTCGGCGGCGGCTTCGGACCCGTCGACGGCTTCAGGCCCGGTCTCGACGTCCACCTCGACCTCACCCTCTACCTCAGGTTCAGGCCCGGATTCGGCGACGGGCTCGACCTCCGGCTCGGCGATGGGCTCGGCCCCGGTACTGTCCGTGCCCACCGGAGTGCTGAAGGCCGTCTCATCGTCGATCTGCTCGCGCCAAGTGGTCCACTGGTGCGCTATCTCGTCCGCTCCCATGCGTCGCTGGGCCGGTCCCCACGACTCCGTGTCGGGCGGAGACAGCGCCTCCGGGGCGGTGCCCTCGGCCTCCAGGTCCGGCAGCGGGTCGTGCGGCGCGGCCACGCCCGGAGCGGCGACCGCCACCGGGAGGGGCCAGCCGGGCAGCGCGCAGACCACCGACCGGTCGTCGGGCGACAGGTCGTACTCCATGCCGCAGTCCCAGGCCGCGATCGCGACGGCGACCAGCGACACGTCCTCGACGACGACGGTCCACCGCGCACCGCTGCCGTCCTGGCCGAGGACCAACCCGTATCCCTCGGCGTACGGCTCGACGGCGAGCGCCGCACAGGCGGCCGGGTAGTCGTCACCGAGGACGCTCGGGAACTGTGCCGGTGTCAGCAGCACCGCGGTCAGCACATACAGCGCGTCGTCGTCGGCGACCGTGTCGTTCGGCGCGGCCACGGCACCCTCCTCGTCCGTCGTCGTTGTCCGTCGGCGCACCCTAACGAGTGAGTAACCCACTCGTCGAGGCCCTGACAAGCGAAGACGTCAGTTCCGTGTTACGGCGGACGGCACTCCTCATTCGGCGGGGAGACCGAGCAGCGTACGGGCCACTGTCTGCGGCGACTCGCCGCGCTCGCGCGCCAGCGCGATGACGGCCCGGCAGGCCAGTTCGCTGACACCGAAGGAGAGTGCCTCGGGCGACACCCAGCCGCTCGCCTCATCGATCCGTGCCTGATCCTCCTCCACGGATGCCGAGACGAAGGTGGCGGCCGCCTCGAAGAGATTGTGCTGCTTGCGCCGGTCCTCTTTGGAAGGTGCCGCGGACTGATCCCCCTTGCGGCCGGGGGTGACAACCTTCCGCAGACTTCCGATTATGTCGATCATGGGGACCGCCTTCCCGAGGAGCTGCGCGTCTGTGGCTTGCCCGTAACTACATGACTGCATGCGGTGTTCCCCGCCGACGTAGAGTTGGACCTTCGGCCGATACAAGGGGGGCAGAGCGGTGAAGCGGTACGACCGGCTGAAGGAGATTCAGCGTCTCGATCCGGAGGGGGACTTCCTTCGAATCTACCGGATCATGGCTACCTATGAGTTCCCCTGGGACATCGCACGCGCTCTGGAACTGGCCCTCTACCGCACCTATGCTGTGCCGAGCATCGGCCGACTCCTCGCGCAGACCGCCGAACTGACGGACCGTTCACAGAAGCGCTACGACGACACCGCGCTGCTCCTCGACGCGGTCCTGGAGCACGGCTTCGACAGTGACTCGGGGCGTACGGCCCTCCGCCGGATCAACCAGATGCACCGCAGTTACGACATCAGCAATGACGACATGCGCTATGTGCTGTGCACCTTCGTTGTCACCCCGAAGCGTTGGCTCGACAGCTACGGCTGGCGCCGGCTCTCCGACCACGAACTGCGGGCGTGCGCCGCCTACTACCGGACCCTGGGCGCGCACATGGGAATCAAGGAACTGCCGAGGACGTACGAGGACTTCGAGCGCACCCTCGATACCTATGAGGCCGAACACTTCGGATGGGACGAAGGGGGACGCCGCGTCTCCGACGCCACCCTGGACCTGATGGGTTCCTGGTATCCGCGCCCCCTGGCCCCCGTCGCGCGCAAGGTCGCCCTCACGCTGCTCGACGATTCCTTGCTGCGGGCATTCCGGTACGAACGCCCCGGTTCCGCGGCCCGAAATCTCACGCATGGGACTCTGCGGCTGAGGGCGCGGGCGGTACGACTCCTGCCGCCGCGTTCCACACCGCACTACGCCCGGCAGAACCCGGAGATCAAGGGATACCCGGACGGCTACGAGGTCTCCGGGCTGGGGACGTTCCCGCTCCCGGGCGTCGGCGGCTGTCCGGTCCCGCACAACCGGCGTCCCGAGGCGCCCGTGGAGTGAGCACGAGGGCACGGGGCGGGCAGGTCAGGACGTCCGTACGGCAAGGGCGAGGAATCGGTCGTCCTCATCGGTGTACGCATCGAGCCGCCAGCCCGAACGTGCCAGCAACGGGCGCAGGTTGGGCTCGGCACGCAGATCGTCGTCGGTGATCGGGCGGCCGTGGCGTGCCGCGAGGGCGGCTCGCCCGATGGGGTGGAAGAGTGCCAGCCGTCCGCCCGGTCGTACCACCCGTGCCAGCTCCGCCAGGTCGGGACCGGGGTGCGACAGATGGGAGATCAGTCCGGCCGCGAACACCGCGTCGAGCGCCCGCGATCTCAGGGGCAGGCGGGCGACGTCGGCGAGGAGCAGCGTCCCTTCGCGGTCGCGCCCCGCCCGTCCCGCCGACTCCAGCATCGCCGGTGTCAGGTCCACGCCCAGGACCGTGCCTTGCGGCCCGACGGCCGCACGCAGGGCGGTAAGCGCCCGTCCCGTACCGCAGCCGGCGTCGAGCACCGCGTCCCCCGGGCGCAGCGAGAGGGAGTCGGCGGCGGCAGCGTAGGCGGGCCCGTCGTCGGGGAAGCGGGTGTCCCAGTCCGCTGCGCGCGCTGTGAAGAAATCCTGGACGTGTGTGTGGTCGTCGGCCATACGGACATGATCGCGTAGTTGCCGACGGGGCGAAACGGAGTGAAACGCGGTAGGTGTTCGAGCGCCGGGTGATCGTTGGTCGGGCCGCTCCGGCCCGCCCGTGCGGGCCCCGCCTCCCCGCTCCGACGGAATGGAGGGGATGAAAGGGCCCGCGCCCGTTGTACGTGAGGTTCTTCCCGGTCAGACGTTGACGCCGTAGTCGGATGCGATTCCCGCCAGACCCGAGGCGTAACCCTGGCCGACCGCACGGAACTTCCACTCCGCGCCGTGCCGGTACAGCTCGCCGAAGACCATGGCGGTCTCCGTCGAGGCGTCCTCGCTGAGGTCGTAACGGGCCAGCTCGACGCCGTTCGCCCGGTTCACCACGCGGATGAACGCGTTGCGAACCTGGCCGAAGCTCTGCCCGCGGCTCTGCGCGTCGTGGATGGAGACCGGAAAGACGATCTTGGCCACATCCGCGGGGACCGTCGACAGGTCCACATTGATGGACTCGTCGTCGCCCTCGCCCTCGCCGGTCAGGTTGTCGCCGGTGTGCTGGACCGAACCATCCGGGCTCGTGAGGTTGTTGTAGAAGACGAAGTGCAGGTCGGAGAGGACCTTGCCCGCGTCCGAGCACAGCAGCGCACTCGCGTCCAGGTCGTGGTCCGCGCCCGTCGTCGTCCGTACGTCCCAGCCCAGGCCGACCGTCACTGCGGTCAGGCCGGGTGCCTCCTTCGACAAGGAGACGTTGCCGCCCTTGGCCAGGGTCACACCCATGAAACATCCTCCATTGATCCAGTGGTCCAGCGATGTGGTGAACGGCGCTGTTCGGCCGTCACCAGGTCAACGACGGCGTCGTGACCATGGTTCCCATGCTTGCGCAAGCCCTGAAGTGAACGTCTGCGAGGCGTGCCGTACGTTGGTGGGCCGGGGCACTAGGCGCGCGGGTCGGTGCGGGACTCCTGTGCATCGGTCTCCTTCATGGCCTTCGCCTCACTCTTCAGGATCCGCATGGATTTGCCCAGGGCTCGGGCCGTGTCCGGCAGTTTCTTCGAGCCGAACAGCGCGATCACCACGATTGCCACGATCAACAGGTGCCAGGGTTCGAGGCCGTTGCGCAACATGTGCGTCCCGCCCTTCCTTTCGGTGCTTTGGCCGGTGTTTCCGCTCGGCGTCCGCCGACAGTGCTTCAAGCTGACTATGAGCAGGTCGGATGATCTACTCGAACATCAATGCTTGCTACATTGCGCAACTGTACAACCATGGGGTGGCGGAACACGTCTTACCTCATGGACAGCGGACGGACGGGGTGGCCGATGACGGGTAGTCGCAAAGCGGGAGCGGGCAGGGGAAGGGGAGTCCGCCTGCGGCGGACAGCCATGTTCGGGCTGTCGTTCCTCGTACTGCTGGTCGCCGGCGTCGGGTGGGGCTACCTCAAACTCGGCGGCAGCATCGACACCTTCAGCGCGGACGGGATCTCCGGCGATCGGCCGCCCGGTTCCTCGCAGGGACAGAACGTCCTGGTCATCGGATCGGACTCGCGCTCGGGCGACAACGGCAAACTCGGCGGCGGCACGGGCGCGGTGGGGCGCTCCGACACCGCGTTCCTCCTCCATGTGTACGGCGACCAGAGGCATGCGGTCGCCGTATCCATTCCACGTGATGCGCTGGTCGACATCCCGGCGTGCAAAGGGCCCGACGGCCGGTGGACCGCGCCGCAGCACAACGTGATGTTCAACGGGGCGTTCTCGGTGGGGGAGACCGCCGAGGGAAACCCGGCCTGCACCCAGAACACCGTGGAGCATCTCACCGGCCTGCGCGTGGACCACACCGTCGTCATCGACTTCGCCGGATTCTCCGCGCTGACCTCGGCCGTCGGCGGCGTACCGGTGTGCCTGCCCCAGGACATCTACCAGCGCGACCTCAGCCCGAAGCGGCCCACCCGAGGGGCCAGGATCTTCGCAAAGGGCCCGCAGACCGTCTCAGGGCAGCGGGCACTCGACTACGTCCGGCTGCGGCACGGCATCGGTGACGGCTCGGACATAGGGCGAATCAAGCGACAGCAGGCGTTCGTCGCCGCGCTCATCAAGAAGGTCAAGTCCCAGGGACTGAACCCCACCACTCTGCTGCCCCTGGCCAATGCGGCCACCGACGCGATGACCGTCGACCCCGGACTCGGATCGGCCGACCGTCTGTTGTCGTTCGCCATGTCGATGAAGAAGATCGACCTGCACAACACCAAGTTCGTCACCGTCCCCTGGCGATACGAAGGCGCACGCGTCGCGATCGTCGAACCGGACGCCGACGCGCTCTGGGCCGCGCTGAAAGCCGACCGTACGGTCGACGGCAAGGATGCCAGCGGCAAGGGGTCGGGCAAGTCGTCGGACAAGGGCGACGGGAAGGACAGCGGCCCGGCGTCGCCCGCGGCGGACGTCCCGGTCTCCGGCAAGGGAATCACCGTCGCCGTCTACAACGGAACCACGGTCAGGGGGCTCGCCGCCCAGGCAGCCGAACTCCTGCGTTCCCGGGACTTCACCGTCACGACCACGGCCACGGCGAGCAGCCAGGACCACACCTCGACCGTCATCGAGTACGGGCCGGGGTTGAGGGAGGAGGCGGAGACCACCGCACGGCTCTTCGCCGGAGCACGGACGACCGCGTCCGGCACGGCCGGAATCCAGGTGATCCTGGGCAGTTCCTACGCCCAGAACCCATCGGCCGCACCCGGAGCACCGTCGCCGTCCACCGTTCCGTCCACCGTCGCCGACGAGGCCCGGTCGGCCGACGACGACCCGTGCGCGGACCTTTCCTACGGCTGACCGGCCACCAGGAGCGGGGACACAACCCTCAGCACGGTGTCCCGGCAGTCCGGAGCTGCAGCGCCGGGTGACGGGGCGCCGCGAAGCCGTACGACTCGTACAGCGCGGCCCCGTCCTCGGTGGCGTTCAGACCGACCACCGTGACTCCGGCCTCCTCGCGGAACCAGCCGAGCAGGGCTTGGAGGCAGACCCGGGCATGACCGAGGCGGCGCCGGCGGGGATCGGTGCTCACATTGGAGACGTGCCCCTGCAAACCGCTCAGGTTCGCCGGGCCGGGGGCATGCCTGTCGCACGTCCCGACCGCACTGGAGACGACTCCGAGCGCGGGATCATCGACCAGGAACGCGGCGAACACGCCGGGATGGCGCAGTCGCTCGGCGGAGGCCGTCCGCCACGGCGCGTCGGGGCCGCCCGTCTCCCCCCATCTGGGCCAGCATCAGCCCGCGCAGCCGTATCAGGGCGGGTACGTCGTCGAGCGTGGCACGGCGGGCACGCACCACCTGCCCGCCACCGGGGCCGGTATTCGGGTCGGACTCGGGGCGGTCGGTGCGCGACGGGATCATGAGTGGCTCCACTTCCGCTCGTAGCGGGTGCGGGCCGCCCGCAACCCGTAGGCGTACAGGGCCAGCACCGTCGCCAGCAACAGGTAATAGAGCGGTGGCAGCGCGCTCATGCCCAGCAACCCACCGAGCGGGGTGGGCGGCAGCAACAGGCCGACCACCGCGAGACCGCACGCGGCCAGCCGCAACGGGCCGCCGCTGCGACCGCCGGCAACGCGTCCACCCGTACGGAGCAGCAGCATCACCAGGGCCTGGGTGAGCAGGTTCTCGGTGAACCATCCCGAGTGGAAGGCCTCCTGACCGCCCGATGTCGCGGAACCGTGCAGCGCGAAGGCCAGCACGGCGAACGTCGCCAGGTCGGCGGTGGCGTTCAGCAGGCCGAACCCCGTGATGAAGCGGAGGAAGTCGCGCGGACGCAGCACCGTTGGCCACCGCAGCACCTCGGACGCGGGCCGGTCGAAGGCGAAGGCGAGCTGCGCCACGTCGAAGCACAGGTTCTGCACCAGGACCTGCGCCGGAAGCATCGGCAGGAACGGCAGCATGAGACCCGCCGCGAGCATCGCGATGACGTTGCCGAGGTTCGACGAGAGCGTGATGCGCAGATAGGTGGCGATGTTGCCGCTGCAGCGCCGGCCCGCGGTGATCGCGTCATCGATGGCCGCCAGGTTCTTCTCGGCCAGCACCACGTCCGCGGTCTCCCGCGCCACATCGACCGCGTTGCGCGGGCAGATACCGACGTCCGCCGCGTGCATCGCGGGCAGATCATTGACGCCGTCACCGAGGAACCCGGTGGTCCGCCCGGCGGTGCGCAGCGCGGAGACGATCCGTGCCTTGTGCTCCGGTGTGCAGCGGGCGAAGACCGTGACCCGGTCGGCGGCCTCCGCGAGTGCCCCTTCCGACAGCGCGTCGATCCGCTCCGCCGTCATGACCTCGCCCGGATCGAGGCCGAGATCCCGGCAGGCACGGGCGACGGTGCCCGGATCGTCACCCGTGAGGACCTTCACGGCGATGCCCCGGTCCTTCAGCGCGTCCAGCGCATCGGCCGCGCTCGGTGTGAGTGCGTCCCGCAGAGCGACGAAGCCGAGGAACGTCAGTCCCCTTTCGTCGGCCGCGGTGTACGCACGCGGCCGGGCCGGACGATCGGTACGGGCCACGGCGAGCAGTCGCAGACCGTTCGCGGTCTCCCGGGCGGCGAGTTCGCTCAGCCGGTTCCGTTCGGTCTCGTCCAGCGCGCACCGTTCGAGCACCGCCTCGACCGCTCCCTTGGTCACGAGCGTATGCACGCCGAGCCGTCCGGGGCGGCGGACGACCGCGGTGGCGAGGCGGCGCTCCGGATCGAACGGCAGCGCGGCGACGCCGTCGTACGCGGACAGCGTCTCCTCCCGCTCCTCGGCCGCGTCCAGCACCGCCTCGTCGAGTGCGTCGGGGGCCGGTAGATCGGCGAGCTGCAGGGTCCACAGCGCGTTGACGGCGGCCCAGTGGAGCGCCTCGGGACCGGAGTGGCCCGACGCGTTCAGCGAACGTTCGACGACAGGCCGGTCCTGAGTGAGGGTTCCGGTCTTGTCCACGCACAGCACATCGATCGCACCGAGGTCGTGCAGCGCGGGCAGTCGCTTGACGATGACCCCATGGTCCTTGGCGAGCAGCGAAGCGCCCCTGGCCAGCGCCGTCGTGACGATCACCGGCAGCATTTCCGGAGTCAGCCCGACCGCCACCGCGACGGCGAACGGCAGCGTTTCGAGGCCTCGGCCGCGGAGCGCCGCGTTGGCCATGAGCACCAGTGGCGGGGTGAGCAGCATGAAACGGATCAGCGTCCAGGAGATCCCGTGCACCGAACGGTCGAAGGCGCCCGCGCCGCGGCGGCGCGCCGAACCGTCGTACGCGGCGGCGAACCGGGTTTCCGCACCCGTCACCGTCACCACGGCCGTACCGCTGCCGGACGCCACGCTGCTGCCTTGGAAACACAGCTCCGGCCGAGCGAACAGTCCTTCCTGGTCGCGGCCCCCGGTGTCGGCGGCGCGGGGCCGTGACGGCGTGTCGACGGGGTGCTTGGCGACCGGCACCGACTCCCCGGTGAGCGCCGACTGATGAACGGTCAGGCCACTCGCACGCAACAGCCGCACATCGGCGGGTACGAGATCCCCCGGGCCGAGCCGGATCACATCGCCCGGCACCAGTTCCCCGACCGGCAGTTCACGGGCCCGCGGCGCGGCGTCCGGTCCTGCCCGGCGCAGTACGGTCGCGGTGGTCGCCACCAGCTCCCGCAGTGCGGCCGTGGACCGGTCCGCCCGGTGCTCCTCCGCGGAGCGCAACAGACAGCTGACGACCACGAGCACCAGCGTCACGGACGCCGTGCCCCAGGAGGCCACCGCCGCCGAGACCAGGCCCAGACACAGGAGCACCGAGGTGAAGGGATCACGCAGACTGCGCAGGAAGCGACGGGGCCAGGAGACCGGACGCCAGGCCGGCAGCGTGTTCTCGCCGAACCGTGTCAGCCGTTCCCCGGCCTGTTCCTCCAGCAGCCCCCGTGGTCCGCTGTCGAGCGAGCGGAGAACCTGAAGAGAGGTCGGGGCGGCGACAGGTGCGACATCCGGGGCGGCGCCCCGGCCGGCTTTCGGGCCCGCCATCGGCACGACGACGGCGAACGGGCCATCGGGATCGGTGCTGCCGGGACCTGCGGCGGCACTGCTCTCAGGCACCGAGCCCACGGAGACGTGAGGCTTGCGCGGGCGCGTGACCGGCGCGTTCCGCGAGCTGGCCGACCATCAGCCGGACGACGGTCACCACATCGGGATCGTCGACCAGGTACACCTGTCGGCGTCCTTCGCGCCGGGACCGTACGAGACCTGCCAGTTTGAGTTTCGTCAGATGCTGGCTCACCGAAGGAAGGGTGCCGCCCACCCGGTCCGCGAGTCCGGTCACATCGCTCTCGCCCTGGGACAGGGCCCACACGATGTGCAGCCGCGCAGGCGTCGCCAGCAGACCGAAGGCCGCTGCGGCCTCCACCAGTACCTCCGCGGGCGGATCCTCGAAACCGCCGTCGGCAGCTGTCGACACTCTTGCTCTCCCTGTCCGCGTGGCCCGATTCCTCGCACCCGAAGTATTCAGTGTAGGCGCCGGACGTCCGCTGTCCGCAGGCTGCTCGGGCAGCCGCGGTAGCGATCTCGCCCCGCGGCTCAGGTTCTTGTTTGCCATGCTGTCGGCCTGCGCAGGCGGGAAGACGGTGTGTGCTTGCTGATCGTTCACGGGATCAGAGCTCTCACGACAGCTTTGACCTGCGCATTCGATGTTCAGGGACTCACTGGTGAGAGAAGTGGTCGATGCCTTCCGAGCACACTGACGACACATACGGAGAGACGGCCGGAGAGGCCGCGGAGACCGATGCTCCCGCACCGAAGGTATTGGTCGCCGGAGGCTTCGGGGTTGATCAGAAGACCACCACCGTCGCCATGGACTTCGGACGGATCACCATCCGCTCCGGCCTCTCGCTCCATCTGTTCGGCACGCCGGGGCAGGACCGCTTCTGGTTCCTGTGGGACGAACTCTCCCAGGGCGCGCTCGGGGCCGACGTACTCGCCGACACCCGTCGGATGGAGGACTGCTTTCCGGCGGTCGACTATTTCGAGCATCGCCGCATACCCTTTGCCGTCGCGGTCAACTGCTTTGCCGGCGCGCGCGTATGGCGAACGCGAGGTGTCCCGCGCCCTCGACCTCGGCACACCCGTCGTCCTGTGCGACGCGCGCGACCGGGACTCCGGCGAGGAAGTCCTGATCCGCATGGTCGAGTACGTCGGCCGGATGCACACCGCCCGGCTCCTCGACGCGGTGAGCTGACCCTCCCGGGCGCTCCGCCGCCTTCTTCCCACGGGTCCGGACCAAGCCACATGACGGAGTAGTGCTTGCCCCCGCGTGACCAGTGCGCAAGGCTTACGGCAACGGGGCACGGGGAACGTATGAGCGGGGAGGAGCGGGGAAATGGCGCTGGACAGGGGACTCGACTGGCTCCTTGACGACCTCACGAGCAGGGTCGAGCACATACGGCACGCGTTGGTGCTGTCGAACGACGGACTGGTGACGGGGGCGAGTACGGGGTTGGCCCGCGAGGACGCCGAGCATCTCGCCGCGGTCTCGTCCGGGTTGCACAGCCTGGCCCGTGGGTCGGGGCGCCACTTCCGGGCCGGGAAGGCCCGGCAGACCATGGTGGAGTTCGACGAGGCACTGCTCCTCGTGACGGCGGCCGGGGACGGCAGCTGTCTGTGCGTGCTGAGCGAGGCCGAGGCCGATGTCGGCCAGGTCGCCTACGAGATGACACTGCTCGTCAACAGGGTCGGTGAGCATCTGGGCGTCGCCGCGCGGCAGGCAGCGGGCGAAGGGACCGACCCCGTCTGATCAGGCGTTGTCTGATTAAGGTGGTGTCTGATCCGTCCGCGTCTGGTCCGACCGCGGGAGTTTTCCACAGGGCGGGCGGACAGGTTCTCTTCCGGGTTACGGTGCTCACAGAGAGTAACCGAGTCTCACGGGGGAGAGCGTCATGGCTGTTGCTGAAGACGTGTGCACGGAGCCCGCCGGCGCGAAGGCGGCGAGCATGGCCACCGAAGGCACGCTGGCAGTGAGTACAGCGGCCCAGGAACTCCGGATGAAGCGGGGCGAGTTCGCGATTGCCGTGCATCTGGGGCTGATCCGCCTGACGGCGCGACCGGACGGCGGAAGGCCGAGGGTCGGCTGCGGCGAGATCGACCGGCTCCGGTCGCAGGACGGGTTCCCGGAGGCGCTGCGTGAGAAGGTGCGCACGGTCGGGACGGCAGAGGGGGCTCAGCAGCTCGGGATCAGTCCGGACCGCTTCACCAAGCTCGCCCGTGCGGGATGCTTCACGCCGATCACGTTCTACCTCAATCGGTACCGGGCGATTGTCTGGCTCTATCTCGCCGACGAGCTCGCAGGGTTCGCCGCCCGCGAATCCCGGCTCCTGGCGGGCAGGAGCCCGGCCTGGCTGCTTGGCCGGTTGGAGGGAGGCGCCGACTGCCGGGCGCGCAACTGGCGCTCACGCCGGGTCGAACGGCTGCTGAGCCTGACGGAGGACCCCTGGGCCCGCGCGGCCGTGCTCGCGGACACGCTGGACCCGGTGCAGTTGGCGGAGGTGGTCGACGATCCGTACGAACGCGCGTACCTCGCCAGGCTCCGGCCCGAACCGGCCTTCGGGCCGACTGGTCCGGCACTGGCGCGAGACTCCATGGCGCACCTGATGCAGGCCGACGAACCGGACGAGATGCTGTGGCGGCGGGTGACCCTGATCATGGAGTTGGACAACGCCCGGGAGACCCGACCGGCTCCGAGCCCGCGCGGCGAATGGCGCGACTTCCCGCGCCCGGGGAACGGGCACGCACCGCGCGCCGAGAACGGGCACGCACCCGGGCCGGACTCCCGGGCTGATGCCGGACCCGTTCCGGCGCCCGCTACCACCCCGTCATCCGCCCCCGTTCCGGCGCCCACTCCCGCTCCGGCCCCGGCGTCCGTTCCCGATGTCCCACCATGTCCCGGTGCGGCGCCCGGCCCTGACCATGTGCCGACAGACGTGGTGGAACCCGCACTCGGGCTGCTTGCCCGGATCGGTCTGCGCAGGCGCGCATCCAGGGCTGAGAGGCGGGGGCATTCCGGGCCGGGGCGCGCGCCGTCCGGCGCATGACACGGCGGATGCCGCCGGCTGCGACCGATGCGCAACTGCCGGACGGATAAAGGACTCGCGGAGGAAGAACGGCACCGGCATCCTGGCTCCCATGCTGATCAGGGAAGCAACCACCGAGGACTGGCCCGCCATCTGGCCGTTCTTCCACGAAATCGTTGCCGCGGGCGAGACCTTCACGTACCCACTCGATCTCGGCGAGCAAGATGCCCGCTCCTGGTGGCTCCTCAAGTCACCCAACCGTACGGTCGTCGCGGTCGACGGCGACGGGACGATCCTCGGCACGGCCAAGATGAACAACAACCACATGGGCAATGGCTCGCACATCGCCAGCGCCAGTTACATGGTCGACCCCAAGCATTCGGGGCAGGGTGTCGGGCGGGCTCTGTGCGAGTACACCCTGGAGTGGGCTCGCGCGTCGGGGTTCAGGGCGATGCAGTGAACCGCCCCGGGTTTGATGGAGATCATCAAGACCCGGAAGGATGCCAATCATGGCTGCTCCCCGTAAGTACCCCGACGAACTGCGTGAACGC
>NZ_JBHVWT010000048.1:0-41226 GCF_042882135.1 Streptomyces sp. NPDC058240 | reverse complement strand
CTGATCGAGCCCGAGCAGGGATTGTTCACCCAGCCGCGGCCATAGCCACCCGGAGAGGCCACCACCAGCCCGACAACTCCAGCTGCAAGCGCGAAACGGGCAGCACGTTACTTACTGCCCTCTGAGTAGTTGCGGTACGGAGAGCGCCGCAACTACTCACACCCCATGTGGGCTGAGTTCTTTCAGGGGGACAACCCCACCTGATTTCGGGGCTTTCCCGGAGTGTGCTGAGGTGTCCGCCGCCCTAGCGTGCGGGCATGTCAACTTCCCGACACATCAAGGCCTTCGCGGCGTGCGTGGCGGTGCTCGCCGCCACCGCGACGACCACCGCCACCGCCGCCGACCCGGACCCGTTGGCCCGCTTCCACGGCCAGCACGTCGACTGGCACGCCTGCGCCCTCGGCGCCGGCGACGAGCTCGGCCGGAAGCTGGACGCCGCCGGCGCCGACTGCGCCGACTGCGCCGACATCACCGTGCCGCTCGACTACGCCGACCCCGGCGGTCGCACCATCACCGTCGCCATATCCCGTCTGAAGGCCACCGGCACCGCCCACCGTGTCGGCTCGCTGCTGCTCAACGACGGAGGGCCGGCCGGCCCCAGCCTCCACATGCCACTGACCAAGTCGGAGGTCATGGGAGAGGTCGCCGACCGCTACGACCTGATCGGCATGGACCCGCGCTTCGTCGGCCGGAGCACCCCGCTGGACTGCGGCTGGGACCTCGGCTCCGCCCTCGTCCGCTCCGCGGGCGCCGACCTGACGGCGTACCGCGAGGAGGTCGCCGTCGCGCGCGAACTGGCCGGGCGGTGCGAGCGCGCCCACGGTGACGTGCTGCCGTACGTCACCACCCGCAACACCGCCCGCGACATGGACGTCATCCGCGCCGCCCTCGGCGAAAACGCCCTCTCCTACCTCGGCTACTCCTACGGCAGTTACCTCGGCGAGGTCTACACACAGCTCTTCCCCGGCCGCACCGACCGCATGGTGCTCGACGGCGTCAATTCCCCGGAGCACTACAGCCAGACCCTGCTGCGTGGCGCCGAGGCGGCCAACGAGGCGGCCCTGCGCGCGTGGGCGTCGTGGGCCGCCGCGCGCGGCACCTACGGGCTGGGCGCCACGCGCGGCGAGGTCCTGGCGACGGTGGAGCACATCCTCGGTGCCGCTGCGGAGGAACCGCTGCGGATCGGAAAGGCGTACCTGCTGGACGAGCACGTACTCCCCTCCGTCTTCATCGGCGGCCTCGGCAGCGACCTCGACGAGAGGCGCGCCGACCTGGCCGGGACCGTACGTCTCCTGGCGCGCGCTGCGGACCGGGAGCCGGTCGAACCGTCCGAAGCACTCGCCGGGCAGCTGGAGTTCCTGCTGACCGGGGCAGGCTCGGCCTCCTCCAGTCAGATGACCGCGATCATCTGCGGCGACGTGGCCGAGCGGCGCGGCGTCGGCAGCTACTGGCGCGCGGTCGAGGAGTCCCGCGAGCGGTTCCCCCTCGCCGGGCCGCTGGCCAACAACATCACCCCCTGCGAGTTCTGGGACCGGCCCGCCGAGGCGCCGACCGTGCTCGACAACGACGTCCCGGCCCTGCTCGTCAACGCCACCGGCGACCCCCGCACCCTCTACGCCGGCGCCGAGGCCATGCGCGAGCAGTGGCCGAGCTCCCGGCTGCTCACCGTGGAGGGCGCCCGCCAGCACGGCCTGTACGGCGAGTACGGCAACGCCTGCGTCGACGGGCGCGTCAACGCCTACCTGCGCACGGGACGGCTCCCCGCGCACGACCTGAGCTGCGAGGCGTAGCCCGGCAGCGGTTCCCGGCGACGCGGGCAGTACCGGCGTCGCCGGGGCGCACACACCGAGACCGGCCTTGGGGAACAGCGGTACCGGCGATCAGCGAGATGCGGCCGACGCGGCGGCCGTCAGTGCGCCGGGGTGCGCCGCACCACCTTGCCCTGCCCGTCCGCCTCCAGCAAGGCCGCTCCCTCGGCACCCGTCACACCGACCCTGATGGTGAGGGAGCCGGTGAGGCGTTCGACGGTGAGCTGCCAGGTCTGCGGGGAACCGACACCCCGGCCGCTCCTCGCCTCCTCGACCAGGGCGGGGAAGCGGTCGTACGGCAGGGAATCCGGGTCGAACGTCGGGGCCTGCGAGCCAGTGGGCGCGTACACGACCGACAGCAGCCGATCCTGTACGACGACGGTGAGCGCCGCGCGCGCGTCCGTGCCCTTGGTGAGCGAGCCGACGGCCTTGCGCAGCTCGCCCTTGTCGAGGAACGACTGGTTCGGGCCGAGGGTGACCGTGCCGGAGGCCGACGACACCACCGTGGTCGACGAAGAGGAAGAGGAAGAGGGAGAGGAAGAGGAAGAGGCCGACGGCCTGCCTGAGGCGCCCTCGTCGAACAGGTCGGCGCGGAACAGCAGGACCACACCGGCCGCGGCGAGCAGCAGGGCGAGCAGCGTGACGAAACCGACGGCACAGCCGTCGGAGGGCTCGCTCACCAAGACCGGCCCCGGCGCCGAGTCGAGGCGAGCGCCGGCCACCCGCTCCTCCCACTCCGGCGTCGGCCGCTTCACGATCCTCACCCGCCACGGCCGGTCCGGCGGGTACTGGACCACCACGACGCCGCCCGGCCGGTAATCGGGCAGGTCCGCGAGGTTGATGTCCTGCGTGAACGCGACGCGGTACGCCGGTACGTCGTCCGGCGCGACCGTCAGGTCGAACCGCACCGCCACGTCGCTCGTCGCCTCACCCCCGACGGCCTCCAGGCTCTCGACCACCGCGAGCGCGGTGCGCGGCGCGACCGCCGCCTCCCGGGCACGCCTCGGCACACCGGCGAGGAAGAAGAGCAGACCGTAGACCACGGGCAGTCCCACACCCGCGACACACAACGGCACACTCTCGATGACACAGCCGACGACGAAAGCGGCCAGCGACACCCCGATCACACCGCCCGTGAGGAAGCCCAGGGCGAGGGCGACGGGGGTGTTGCGCAAGGGCGGCGCGCCCGTGGTGATCGTCATACGGGTGATTGTGCCGGTCTCGGATGACGGTTGGTGGATCTTCAAGCGTCTGCCTCCGGGGTTGCCAGGATCGACCCCGTGCGGGGGCATGGGCGGCCCGCACCGGATGTCCGAGCCTGGTGCTTGGCAGGGACCGCCCCTCCTTGTTCCTGGTGTGGTGAAAGCCTCTTCGCGTACGCGTCCCGGACATCGCCGGTCCGACGCGGATGTCACGTCCGCGGGTTCTGGGACACGTAGTTCGTCAGTGGGATGTGGTCGTGTGGTTCCGGCCTCATTTGAGGCCCGAGTGGGCCAGGCCCTCGACGAACTGGCGCTGGGCGATGACGAAGACGATCAGGACTGGCAGGACGGTCATGGTGGCGGCCGCCAGTTGGGTGTTCCACATGTCGCCCCCGTAGGCGTCGGTGAATCTGGTGAGTGCCTGCGGCAGCGTGAACAGCTCCGGCGAGGTGAGGTACACGGTGGGTTCCAGGTAGAGGTTCCACGACGTGAGGAAGGTCAGGATCGCGACCGCGGACAACGCCGGCTTGGCCAGCGGCAGGAAGATCCGCCACCAGATCGCGGGGCGGCCAAGGCCGTCCAGCCGACCCGCCTCCTCCAACTCGGCCGGAAGGGCGATGAAGAACTGCCTCATGATGAAGGTGGCCAGGACGCACGGTCCGGCCAGCGCCGTGCCCAGGATCAGCGGCCAGTGCGTGTTGATCATCCCGGCTCGTTTGAACATCTGGAACAAAGGCACGATCGTCACCTCGCTGGGCACCAGGAGGCCGGCCAGCACCACCAGGAAGAGGGCGTTCGCGCCGGGGAAGCGGATCCGGGCGAAGGCGTACCCGGCGAGGCTGGAGACCAGCAGGGTGATCAGGGTGACCAGGACGGCGATATACACGCTGTTCGCGTACTGCCGGGCGAACGGCTGGAAGCTGAACGCCTCGCTGTACGCGGACAGCGTGGGGTCATCGGTCCACAGTGACGGCGGGGACTTGAAGATCTCGGGCAGCGGCTTCACCGAAGCCGCCACCATCCAGATGGTCGGCACCACGAACGGGATCGCCAGGACACCGAGGGCCACCACCAGGAACGCTCGCCGGAAGACGGATGTCGACTTACTGCTCATGGAAAACCCACTTCCGGCGCAGCTGCCACTGCAACAGGGTCAGCAGCATGACGAAGGACAGCAGCATCAGGGCCAGCGTCGAGCCGTAGCCGATGTGGTTGAACTCGAAGGCTTGCTGGAAGACGTAGTACACGAGCACCGTGGTGCTCAACTCCGGGCCACCACTGGTCAGTACGGCGATCTGCGCGAACGACTGCAACGCCCCGACGACGGTGATGATCGCGGTCAGCAGCACCGTGGGTGAGATGAGCGGCAGCGTGATCCGGGTGAAAATCACCCTGCTCCCCGCGCCGTCGATCCGGGCGGCTTCGTACAGGTGCGTCGGCACGCCCTGCAAGGCGGCCAGGAAGAGCACCATATTGACGCCGACGCTGCGGATCACCTGCGTGATGATCACCGACAGCATCGCGGTGTCGCCGTGCTGCAGCCAGTTCGGCCCCGCGATGCCGATCGTGCCGAGAAGACCGTTGACACCACCGTTGTCCTGTAGCAGAAAGCCCCAGACCAGGGTCCACGCCACCACGGAGACGACGACCGGGGAGAAGAACAAGGTGCGGAAGAACGTCGCTCCGCGGAACCGCCGGTTCAGGAGTACGGCGAGCAGCAGGCCCAGGCCAATGTTCAGGATCACGACCCCGCCGCAGAAGACGGCGGTGGCCCACAGCACGGACGGCAGTTGCGGGTCGGAAGCCAGGGCTGCGTAGTTGTCGGCTCCGACGAAGGTCTGCTCGCCGGTGAAGACGTTCCAGTCGTTCAGGCTGTACCAGATCGCCAGCCCGACCGGGATCAGCACGAACAGCACGACCCCGACGAGCTGCGGCGCGATGAACAGATAGCCGGCGAGCACATCTCTGCGCCGGGTCGTCCAGAACGGTGGTCCTGAGGTGTCCCGGGCTCCTGCTGGCGCCCGGGAAGCGTCCGGTGTCCTCGTGAGGGTCTTCGTGAGGCCGGCCATGGTCACTTGGCCAGGATCGGTTCGATCGCGGTGCAGACCGACTTCAGCACGGCGGGGACGTCGGCGTCTGCCTTCCACATCGCGTCCAGTGCGGTCTTGCCCTTCTGGGCGGTCTCGGCCGGACCGGTGTGGTTGGGCAGGGTGACGGCGTTCGGCAGCTGGTCGACCACGGCCTCCTGCAGTTGCGCGGCGGTCAGCACCTTGTTGTCGGCGGCGAGCTTCGCGCCGGTGAGCAGCGACTTCCGCGGCGGCGGGAAGAACTGCCCCAGCTTCGCCGAGTTCACCGGATTCGTCAGGTAGGCGAGGAAGTCCGTGGCCTGAGTCTTGTGCTTGCTGGCCGACAGGACACCCACGCCGGCCTGGCCGATGACGGAGTACCTGCCGGCCGGGCCCGCCGGCAGGGGGTACAGCGCGTACTTGAACTTGTCGGTGAGCAGCGAGGCGCGGGAGACCTGAGCCACGGTGAAGGCGGCGTCACCGGCGAAGAAGTCGGCCGTCGTACCGGGCCCGGGCATGGCCTTGGTCTTGAACGCGGCGTCGTGCAGGAAGGTAAAGGCCTGCTGCATCTCGGGGCTGGTGAACGTGCAGGTCTTGCCGTCCGGGCTCCACGCGGCGGCGCCGAAGCCGGTCCATACCGTGGCCAGCATGTTCCACGACTTGTAGTCGAAGTCCCGGACGACGAAACCGGCCTTACCGGTGGCCGAGTGGACTGCCGCGCCAGCGGCGGCGACCTGGTCCCAGGTCAGGGTCTTCGGGTCGACCTTCTGCCCGGCCTTCGCCAGCAGGTCGGTGTTCACATACAGCGCGAACGGCGAGGTCGAGAAGGGGTAGGCGTACAGCGTGCCGCCCTGGCTGAACTCCTTGGTCGCGCTGTCCTCCAGGTCGTCGTACTGCCAGCCGTCGGTCGCCTTCAGCTTGTCGGTCAGGCCGACCAGCGCGCCGGAGGCGATCAGGTCCTTCGACAGGTCACCCATCCAGGCCAGGTCGGGAGCGTTGCCGCCGGCGATCTGGGTGGTCAGGGTGGTGTTGTAGTCGTCGAAGGGCAGGCTCTCGAACGTGATCGAGGAGACCTCGGGGTGCTTGGCGCGGTACGCGGCGGCAATCGTGTCGAACAGTTTGAGCTGGTCCTGATTCGAGGTCCAGACGGTCATTCGCAGCTTGACGTCCGTGGCGTTGTTCGCCCCGGATCCGTCGGTGGATGCGCCGCAGGCGGCTGTCAGCGCCAGCGCCGTCGTCAGCGCGACCGCGCCGAACAGCTTTCTCGCTCTGTTCATGGTGTGGGTCCTTCGTGCTCTCGGCGCGCGCTGCGCCTCGGGTTGGCTAGTAGCCGGCGATGCGCGGCCAGTGGAGTTCGATCCCGGCCGCGGTCAACCTGCCCTGGAGTCGGTCGACGAGGTGCTCGTCGGTCGCTACCTGCTGCGGGCTCAGGCCGAGGTCGAGGCAGTACGCGACGAGCTCGCCGGCCGATTCGCCGACGTTCCACTCGACCGGATGCAGCCGATAGGCGCCGTTGGTGATGTGGGTGGTGCCGATGTTCTTGGCGGCCGGTACCAGGTTCTTTGTGGCCGCCGGGACCAGCGCTCCGAGCGGTATCTCGAACGGCGCGCACTCGACGTCGATGTAGTTGTCGCCACCGGTGGAGGGATGCAGATCGATCCGGTACATCCCCACCCCGACCGAGCCGTCGAACCGAGCCGGTCCGGCGTCCCCGCGGGCTTTGATCGAGATGTCCTGCTCGCGCACGGTGGTGAGTGCTTTGATCCGCCGGGATTCGCGGATGTACGGCGCCTGTGCGAACCCGTCGGCGGTGCCGACCAGGTCGCCACGCAGTCGCAGTCCGGGCCAGCCGCGGCCACCGTCCGGGCGAGGCGCCTCGGTCTGCAGCCAGTACACATAGGCGCGGGACTGCGCCTTCGCTGCGTTCAGGTGGTGCTGTCGGTCGTCGGTGTCGATGATCGAGCCACTGACGTAGTCCAGTTGCGGCCAGTTGGCCAGCACGATGTCACTGTCGTAGAAGCCGCCGGCGAAGTTCTGCCGGGCGGCGATGCGCCGGAACTGCCACAGATCCTGGTCGCCAGCATCGAATCGGGGGTCCCCGGTGGCGTCGCCGGCCGGGTTGACGTTCATGGTCCGTTCCTCCGGCAGGAGGGTCCGTGGGTTCGGCGCGATGAAGGACAGCATCGGCGCACCCCAGAACGGCAGTTCGAATGAGCGCCAGAAGTCGTAGTCGTCCGGCCGGGCGATGGTGTGATCGCCGGCGACGTGATCGAAGACGAAGCACCACGCGATCGACTGCACGTTGCCCGGATCGGCGACCTCGGGAGCGCTCGGCTCACCGGTGTCGGACCGCCCCTCGGCCCCGACGACGTACTCGGTTCCGGTCAGTGGCAGCAGGTCGCCGGTCTCGGTCCCGTCCAGGACGTACTCGGCGGTGATCACGGTCTCGGCTCCGGTCCGCGGGTCCACGACGGTGACGGTGCGGACCGTCGCGTCGCCGACCTCGGCCGCGACGGGCACCGCGGGTTGCAGGACGGTGAGCCGCCCGGTCGACCGGTACGGCGCGAGCAGGGCGGTGATCACCGCGTTGGCCACCCTCGGTTCGTGGCACAGCCTGCTCACCCGGCCACGGCCCGGGTTGAGTTCCCGGTCGGCGCGAGCGGCTGCCGTCAGCGGGTAGTGATCGCGATAGTAGCGACGAATGTCCTCCCGCAACGCGCGGTAGCGCGCGGTGACGCCGAACTGTTCCACCCAGATGTGCTCGTCGGGCGGAACGGCCTGTGAGGTGAGTTGCCCGCCGAGCCAGGCGTACTCTTCGGTCATCACCACGCGGCGGCCGCGCTGCAGCAACGCCAGCGCCGCGGCGACGGAACCGAGTCCACCGCCGATGATCGCCACCTCGGCTGTGATCCTGCCGGTCATGACGGCGCGTCCGTCCGCGCGACGATCGTGTTCCCCAGCTCGACCTCGGCGACCAGAAGCCGCCCCGTGTCCAGACCGGCCCACTCCTGCGGGTCCGTGGTGATCAGGAGCTGCAGAAGATCGAGTGCCTCGGCCGCCAGCTGTTGCCTGGGGACGTGGAAGCCGGCCAGTATCCGGCCCTCTACGCGATGGCCGCGCACCTCGCCGAGGGCGGCGAGCGAGGTCTCGTCCGGTACGGCGACTCCGGCGCCGAACAGCGCGTGCGCGACGTCCTCGGCCAGGAACGCGTCTTCCGCGATGATCAAGGTGGCCCCGGTCGCCCGGGCCAACCGGGGCAGGTCGGCGATTCTCTCCTCACCGACCAGCAGGAAAGCCAGCCTGCCTTCCGCCGAGGCGGCTTCGACGGCGCCGCGCCGGTCCCGCGCGGTCGGCGTATCGCGGCCGCGGTGGACGTACAGCGCCTGCTGGTGCCCGTCGGCCGCAGCCTGATCGATCAGTGCGGTGGTCGGGGTGACGTAGTCGATGGCCACGTACGGCACTGCGGCAGCGGTCTCGTCCCGGCGGCCGATCGCGACGAACGGGAACTGCTCGGCGACCAGCCGTTCCAGCTCGGACGCGACCATCTGCTGACCGAGTAGGACACAACCGTCGGTCAGCCGTAGCCGCGTCTTGCGGTGGAAGAGGCTCCGCGTGCCGTTCTCGACCGGTGAGGAGGTGAAGAACAGCAGGTCCCAGCCGATTTGCTCGGCGGCTCGCTCGATCCCGTTCAGCAGCGGACCGTAGAAGTCCATGCTCTCGGGAGACAACGCGGCCTCGTAGGTGAAGACGCCGATGATCTGGTTGTCCAGACCGGCGAGCCGGCGAGCCGCGGGGTCGGCGACGTAGGTGAGTTGCTCGATGGCCTGCTTGACCCGCGCGCGGGTGGCCTCGGGGACCCGCACGTTCGAGCCGTCGCGGTCGTTCAGCACCACCGACACAGTGGTCTGACTGACGCCCGCCAGCTCGGCGATCTCGCGTTGGGTGACGCGGCGAGGTCTCGGCGACATCGATCCTCCATCGTGATAATGCCTATCTTCACTTGCAGGCGATGAACCTATTACAAGGGGCCCGTCTGGGCAAGCACCCGTTGACACCAATGTAGTGGCCTGGAAACGTATCGTTCACGGAGCTGAAGATAGGCATTATCAGGGTGCGCCTCCGAGCGCTGGACAGGAGCAGACGATGACCCACGAGGCCTTCTCCCGACCCACCCTCAATCGCCGAGGCTTCCTCGGCGCGGCCCTTGCAGCCGGTGTCGTACTGGTCGCCGAGTCGACGCCGATCGCAGCGCACGCCGCGGCCGGCGACGTCACCCTGGGTGCCGGTGGTATCAACCTGCTGGCCAGTCCGGGCGGCAGGCTCACTATCCGTGACGCTGGTGGCGTCACACGGTCAGCCGGGTCGAAGTTCCAGGTCAAAGACAGTGTCACCGGCATCCACGTGTCCACCGGCGGCACCCCGACCCTGAGCGCGCTCCCGGACGGGACGCCGGCGATCCGGATGGACTACACATTCGACGCCGCCGCCGGCTCGACCAGCGTCACCGGCTGGTTCAGCGTCGGCACCTCCCATGCCGGGCTGGAGTGGCGAATCACCGGGGCGGACACGCTGGTCGCGGACGGCTTCCTGTTCAGCCGGGCGATCCAGGCGCCGACAGCGCCCGACGACTACGTCGCGATCGCCGAATGGGTCCGCGACGCAGGCGGAGGCATCCCGTACGAGGACACTCTCGGCGTCGCACACACATCTACCTGGGGAACCAGTCTGCACGGCTTGTTCCTGCTGGACCGGTCCCGCCAGGCCTGGACGAACTCGACCTGGGTGCACGCGCCGGGCGTGGCCGACCCGGCCGGCGGCTGGACCAGCCGGGCCGACTTCTTCTTCTCCGAGACCCGTCCGTCAGCCACCGCCACCATCGGCCGGGGCCGTGAGCTCGGCCTCGAACTCACCACCAACCGCGACTTCAACCTGTATGAGTCGGCCGGTGATCAGATGGAGCTCACCGCCCTGGTGGCCAACGGCGGCGCAGCCAAATCGGTCGACCTGGAACTGTGGGCGCGCAGCTTCGACGGCGCACTGCTGGCCTCCACGACCGCGACCGGCAGCGTCGCCGCAGCCGGCACCTGGCAGCACACCTTCACCCTGACCGCACCTGCCGGTGGGATCGCCCTGGCCGAAGTGGTGGTCCGATCGGGTGACGACGAGGCGTTCGCCCGGACCAATCTCGCGGTACTGCCGTCGTACGACTACCAGGCCGGCGCGGACAGCATGTTCGCCATCGCCAACTACCCGTGGCTCCAGCGGCCGAGCGCCGACGCCGTGCTGGACCTGTGGCAGCGAGTCGGCATCGGTCTGGTCCGGATCGCATACGACGGTGGCCCTGGGCTGCCGCCTGCCGCCTTCGACGCCCGCTGCATGCGGCACAACATCGAACTTCAGCCGTCGCTGGATGTGACCGACGCCGAGGCGGCCACCTGGGCCGCGGACAAACTGGCGGTAGCAGTGGGTGCCGGCGCCGGCTACTTCGAGGTCGGCAACGAGCTGAACAGGCCGTTCAACACCGGCGACGCCGCGCAGGCGTACCTGGACAAGGCGCTACGTCCCGTCTTCGACCGGCGAGCGGCCACCGGCGACGTCGTCAAGCTGATGAACAACGGGCTGGCAGGCATGGACAAGCCGTGGGTGGAGAACTTCATCGCGGGAGGCGGCTGGGACCTGATCGACGCCTTCGCCTACCACCCGGGACGCGGCAACTTCACGCCGGACTACATACCGGCGGGCGATGACTGGAACACCGGCGGCGACGGCACCTACTGGAACTTCTACGGTGGCCTGCGCCAGCTGAAGGCGCTGATGGCCGAGCACGGCGAGAAGGAGATCTGGCTGACCGAGGCCTATGCGCCGACCAAGCCCAACAGCTGGTGGCACGACACCTACCGACACGCCGCGGAGAACGTGCTGCTCACCTTGGCACTGGCTAAGGCCGAGGGGATCCGGGGCGTGTGCTGGTACCAGTTCCACGACAGTGTGCTCGGCATGCCGCAGGTCGCCGACCCGGACAACGTCGAGTACCACTACGGCCTGATGAACCGCGACCTCAGCCCGAAGCCGTCGCTCCTGGCGTACGCGACCGCGGCCCGCGTACTCGATCAGGCCACCTTCCAGGGCTGGCTGACCTTCCCCGACCCGCAGACCTTCGGCCTGTGGTTCGACACACCCGACGGCCCGGCGGTCGTCCTGTGGAACCGGGCCGACGGCTACTTGCTGAACACCTCCGGCCAGCGCACCGACTGGCACTTCCCCGCCCCCGAGGTCTGGATCGACCCCTGGCCGACCAAGACCCTCCTCACGGTCACTGCCGGCAACGCCGTACGCCAGCTGGACGCCATCGGCCGTAGCTGTCAGCTGTCATCGGCCCGGGGCCAGGTGACACTCACGCTCGACGGCTCACCACGTATCTTCTACGGCCTGACACCACTGGCCAGGCCCGGCGCCAATACGCTGGCGGGCTGCCACCGGCGGAGGCCCGGCGGACAACCCAGCGACCGGCCGTTGCAGCCGCCCGGACCGTCCGGGAGGCGTTCCGCAAGGTGATCATCCCGCTCGCCGCACCGGGCATCTTCACCACCGCGATCATCACCTTCACCGCGGCCTGGAACGAGTTCCTCATCGCTCTGTCGATGACGAACCAGCCCGGCATGCAGACAGCGCCGGCCGCCATCTCCACGTTCGCCGGCGCCACCCGGTTCGAGACCCCCTCCGGCAGCCGGATGACGGCAGGGGTCCTGGTCACCATCCCCCTGGTGATCATGGTGCTGCTCTTCCAGCGCCGCATCGTCGCCGGACTGACCGCCGGCGCGGCGAAGCAGCCGCCCAGCACCCCCGCGTCCAAGGAGCAATCAGCCGCATGTCCGTTCCCGGTACCCCACCGTGGTGGCGCAGCGCCGTCATCTACCAGGTCTGCATCCGCAGTTTCGCCGACTGCAGCGGCGTCGGCGACATCGTCGGCATCCGCTCCCGCCTGCCGTATCTCAAGTCGCTCGGCGTGGACGCCATCTGGATCAACCCCTGGTACAAGTCGCCGACGGCCGAACACGGTTACGACGTAGCCGACTACCGCGCGATCGATGAAACTGTTCGGCACCGTGGCCGAGGCCGAGCAGCTCATCGCGGAGGCACACCGGCACGGGATCCGCGTCATCCCCGACATCGTCCCGAACCACACCTCCGACCAGCACGCCTGGTTCCAGGCAGCCCTGGCCTCGGGCCCCGGCAGCCCGGAGCGGGAGCGATACATCTTCCGGCCCGGCCGCGGCCCCGACGGCACCCAGCCGCCCAACAACTGGGTCTCCGAATTCGGCGGCCCGGCCTGGACCCGGCTGCCCGACGGCGACTGGTACCTGCACCTGTTCGCCCCCGAGCAGCCCGACCTCAACTGGAACCACCCCGACGTGGGTGAGGCCAGCGACGTACCGATGCGGTTCGAGCTGACCGTCGCGCCGGACGACGCGTCCGCCTACCGCGTCGAGTTCCGGCAGGACGTCAACATCGTCGAGCTTGCCGACTACCGGCCGCGCGGGGTCGTGGTGGTCGAGTATCCGCCGGACCGGCCGTGGAAGGTGCGGATCGTGAAACGGCCTACGCCGCAGTGGGAGGAGCGGGCGGCCGGGGCGCGCCTGGACTCGGCGCCGGGTCCGGCCATGAAGAGCGATCCCCCGGCGGGCTGCGCCGGCGGTCTCTTCACGCTCTTCGGCCTGCTGCTCGGCGCGGTCGCCGTGCTCCTGCTCTTCCGCGCCGATCTGTTCGGCGCCGACGAGAGCAGCGCCTCCCCAGGGCCGGCCGTCTCCTTCTCGTCGTCCACGACCACCGTGACGTCGGCGACCGACACGGTCACCCTCGGTCCGGGCCAGTCGATGCTCGACGAGGACGAACTGCGCAAGGCCGTCGAGTCGTTGACGCAGGGCGGGGACAGGCGTCAGGCGCTCACCGTGGTCGTGCAGGACTGCCTGCTGACGGTCGTCTTCTCCCCCACCGGCGTGAAGACCGCCGGGTTCGACCCGCGTTCCCTGCCCTACGAGCGCGTCTCCGCGCTGGTCGAGGAGGCCAGGACCACCCTCGGCGTCGAGTCCCCGCAGGGCTGGCAGCTGACCGCCGACGGCGTCACCGGCTCGCTCACGCTCCGGGTCATGGTGACCGGCGACGGGGGGCACGGGAACAATGGAGGCGGACGGGCAGGGCAAAGTGCTGCGGCGCAGCGGCAGTTGACCGGATCGGCAGGAGGAGGGGCGTATGGGGTGGGACGAGTTTCTGGTGCTGTGGTGTGCGGTGTGGGGTGTGATGGCGGTGGTCGGGTACGGGATGTCGCTGGCCGGGGTGACCAAGGCGCAGCGGACGGTCCGGCTCACGGGGCGGATCGAGCGGGTGCGGGAGCCGCGGCACGGCGGGTCCCGGACGGGCGGGATATCGGTGGTCGTCTCCTACCGTGACCCGGCCTCGGGTCAGGAGGTCACCGTGACGAACGACGGTGAGCGCGGCGAGATGATCACCCCTGCGTGGGAGGGCCGGGAGATCGGGGTCAGCCACCCGCGGGGCAGACCGCACGCCTACCGGTTCTCCAACACTCCGGAGGAGCCCAGTCGTGGGCTGGGCTGGCCGAGTTTCGCGGTCTTCCTGGTCTACGTCGGGCTGGTGGTCCTCGCCGCGCTCGAGTGGGGGTGGCCGTGGGCGCTGATCGGCTTCGGCGGGCCATGGGCGGTCTCCGGCGCCGTTCATCTGCCCGGGGCGGTACGCGCCAAGAACCGCCGCATCGAGAGGCTGGCTGCGATGGACACCGCGCAGGGACGGGTCGTCGCGGTCCTCAAGGACGTCAGCGTCGACGACGACGGCCACACCTCGACCACCATCACCCCGGTCGTGTCGTTCACCACCCGCGAGGGCACGGCCGTCACGGCCCACTGCACGTCGAACCTTCCGGACCTCGCCGGCGCGTACGGCCGTGCCGTGACGGTCCATTACACGCCCGCCGACCCGGCCGAATTCACGCTGGACCGCGCGGCCGAACACCGCTCGGAGGAGCGGGACGTGACGTTCCACGTCCTGGCGATCGCCGTGCTCGTGGCGACGGCCGTGGCGGGAGCGGTGTTCCTCTGAGGCCCATGAAGGGGCTCTGGACCAGGTGGGTACCTTCTCCCCCATGGAACCGTTCACGTTCGACTACGAGAACCTGCATGCGCGTGTGGACCGGGGGGTGTTCGAGCTGTTCAACCTGGACAGTTCGGCGCACACGTTCCGTGTCCCGCTGCGCTGGCTCGGGGTGTCGCTGCACTACAAGAAGCCGGACCGGCCCGGCACACTGTACTTCGGCGTGGTCCGTGATCCGCAGGCCGCCCTTTACAACACCGACCGGCTCGCCTTCCGGCACTCGACCTCGCCCGCGTTCCAGGTGCCGCCCGGCGACGAGCCGTTGTTCCGCGCCTACTTCACCGAGGTGGCCCGGCTCGCCGACCGGTCGGTGGTCTGACGTGGAACCGGTGGTCTTCGAGCACAACACCGTGCACATGCGGGTCGACCACGCAATCTTCGAGGTGTTCCGGCGCAACCGCGTCATCGGGTCGTACCGGGCCCCTCCGCACCGGGTCGAGGTCCGCGCGGAGACCCGCAGGGGCGGTGTGGCCCGGCTGCAGGTCTGCCGGGCGAGTTCACCGGTCTTCGCTTCCCGTGCCGCGTATGCCGACGGACGGCGACGAGATCGCCGATGCCGACCAGGTGGCGAGCGCGTCGGGCGATGATCCGAGCGCTTCCTGGGTGCGGAGGTGACCGACAACCCGGGCTCCGCACCCGGAAGCGAGTACTGCCACGCCGGGCGAGGCCGGCCAATCACTCCGATGCACGCGCCTTTCACCCGGTTGGGGGTTACTGCCGGGCCCCGGCGGCGCCACTGAGTGAACGCTGAGGTGCTGTTGGCATCGAGGAAGGCGAGAACAGCATGACCTCATTGGCGATCTCCGGCATATCGCGCGCGCACGTCATCGTGGCCGGATGTGCCCTGGTCCTATGCACGACGACGGCAGTCCCGGCTGCCGCGGACGGTGATATTTCCGGCGCGAAACCCACGGTGGTTCTGGTGCACGGTGCGTTCGCCGATAATTCCAGCTGGGACGGGGTGATTTCGCGCCTTGAGCGCAGCGGCTACCCGGTGATCGCGCCCTCCAACCCGCTGCGCGGTCTGTACAACGACTCCACGTACATCGCCTCGGTACTGAACAGCATCAAGG
The DNA here is from genome assembly GCF_042882135.1 of Streptomyces sp. NPDC058240. Taxonomy (NCBI): domain Bacteria; kingdom Bacillati; phylum Actinomycetota; class Actinomycetes; order Kitasatosporales; family Streptomycetaceae; genus Streptomyces; species Streptomyces sp. NPDC058240. Next base: position 25,915 of record NZ_JBHVWT010000048.1, on the reverse strand, counting down.
GCCCCGTCGTGCTGGTGGGCCACTCCTACGGCGGCGCTGTAATCAGCTCGGCCGCGGCCGGAAACCCCAAGGTGAAGTCGCTCGTGTACGTGTCGGCTCTGATGCCCGACGTGGGCGAGAGCGGCATGTCGCTGGCCGCACGGTTCCCCAGTGAACTGAGCACCGCCACCAAGGCCGTCCCGTTCCGGGAGAGCGGTCGCAGTGGGACCGACCTGTACCTCAAGCGCGACAAGGTCCACCAGGTCTTCGCCGCAGACCTGCCGGAGAGCAAGGCGAATCTGCTGGGGGTCACCCAGCGGCCCGTCGCCACGACCGCCTTCTCGGAGAAGGCCAAGGTCGCGGCCTGGAAGCAGATACCGTCCTGGGCGCTGGTAGGCCGACAGGACAAGACCATCAATCCGGATCAGGAACGCTTCCAGGCAAAGCGGGCCGGCTCGCACACGGTGGAGATCAACTCTTCACATGTGTCCCTGATCGCCCACCCCGAGGCGGTCGCCGACCTCATCCTCCAGGCAGCTGCAGCTCCCGACTCCGCCCGGCCGTCATTAGCAGCCAGCGGATCCGCGAATGACGCACGTGCCAGGACCGTCCTCGCTCGTTTCGCCGGGGCGTCCCTGATCGTCGGTGCGGGAGCTGTTCTTCTCGGCCACCGGCTGCGACGCGCCCGCCGCTGACGGCGAACAGGTCGCCCTGTAGTCCCCTTGTGCATTGTTCAGCAGCGCCTCGGTTCCACGGGAGCGTGAAGGAGGCCGGTCGGCGAGACCGTACACGCAGGCGCTGGACCGAAGGCCGTACGAGTGATCCGTAGCGTTCCGCGAGCGTGACGGTTCTCGGCCTGCTGTACGCGGCATCCGCGCCGATGCGCATGACATCGCCGATGGCACCCGCGTAATTGTCAAATCCTGTGGATCACGAGGCTCCGGAGATGTCCTGTAGCCAGTCGTCGAGCGCGGCGAGGTCGGTATCGGTGAGGCCGATTGCGGAATCGCCGCGGTGGATCCTGGAAGGTGTAGATCTACGTGGCACGACCCTCGAAGTACAGTGCGGAGTTCCGGTCCGACGCGATCGCGTTGTGGCGGGCTTCGGCCGGCAGCCGGACGTTCAAGGACGTCGCGGCTGATCTGATCAAGTGAGATTGCCGCTACCGCGCCGAGCTGCACGAGCGTCGTGCCGCCTCGCTCACACCAAAGCACAGGCTGAGCGGCCCCGAGCCAGCTGACCCGGGAGTCGGCGGGGTCGGCGGCAGCAGGGCGAGATCAGCTGTTACCGGCTTCCCGCGCCACGCGCTCCAGTCGGCGCCGGTGGTCCTCCCACCATGTCTGATCGCCTGGTGGCATGTTGTCCTTGCCTTGCAGGTACCCGACGGATCCATCGATGAGCTCTCGCACGATGTCGGCGTGGCCGGCGTGCCGCTGAGTATCGGAGATCACGCGCACCAGGATGTGGTGCAGTGTCACCTCTCGTCGCTCCTCCGGCCACCACGGGACGTGACCGATCGCGTCAAGCGTCAGCGTCGTAATCGTGCTGTTGGAGTGCTCCCACGCCTGGTGATACAGCCCAACGATGTCTTCACGCGATTCGTCTGCAGTGGCCCACATGTCCGCGTTGGGTTCTGCATCCTCCGTATACCACCAGGGTGGCGGCTCCTCGTCGAAGAACGGCCGCCCAAACGTGTCGCCGAAGTACCCCAGCTCCACGCTGGCGATATGTTTGACCAGCCCCAGCAGATTCGTGCCCGTGGGGGTCAACGGGCGGCGGATGTCGTATTCCGAGAGCCCATCCAGCTTCCATAACAGGGCGTCACGCCCGTCTTGCAGGTAACGGAGAAGGTCCGCTTTCGGATTCGGTTTGATCATGCCGGGCAGTCTTCCACCTGGCACTGACAGCCGGCTCTATGGGACAACCCGGTGCCCCGCTCCCGGAGGGCTGCTCCTGGTCGCACTTCTGGTCGCGCCTCACGTCGCGCTCCTGGTCTCGCCAGGATCCAGTGCGATGGAGGGAAAACCGCAGGCCGCAGGGTCCGCCACGGCCAGGCGGCACGCCGACTACTTACCTACAGAAGAGGTCTGTGCGCAGCCGGACCCGTCATCGCCGTCCGATGCAGCAGCCACCCGGCCCGGCCGACGCCGTCCTCCTGGCCGACGCCGCAGTACGTCACCCCTGAGGTGTACGCACCGGACGAAGACGTGCACGGCCACCGCGGCCGGGCCGGACACCCCCGGCCGCTGACCCAATTGCCGACCCGCCCAGCTCGGGGCGTTCCGCAGGACACTCACCCGACTCGTGCCCCGCCCGGCGTGACCGTGGTCAGGAGACGAGGCGGCAGGAGCGCCAGCGGTGGCCGGTGCGGCTGACCAGTCCGCGGGCTTCGAGGCGGCCGAGCTGGTAGGCGACGGACCCGTTCGCCGATCTGCCGGACGGAAGGGCTCTCGCCGGTCTCGGCGATCCAGTCCCGGATCGTGCGCAGGATCGCTTCCTGCCGGGCGGACAGGGCGTCCGGCCGGGTCATGCCGCTCTCGTCCCGCGCTGCTCCTGGCGGTGAGCGAGCCGCCGCAGCTCGACCCGGGCAGCAGGCGTGCCGGGCGGAGTGGACCAGGTGGTCGATGACGCGGTCGGCCGCGGACTTCGAGATGCCGAAGAGCGGGGCAAGCTGGCGCAACGTCAGGTTTGTTCGCCCGTAGGCCACCACGAGCAGCACGGGCGCGTGGCCGGAGCAGGCCAAGGGCGGCAGTCGGCACCGTCAGTCAAGTGACCGATGCCTGGTCACGGGGGTCACACAAGCCTTGAAGTGTTCAGCCCTCCCCGTGGGGCGTCGGCGCTCGCACGAGCAGCCTGTGCGGCGCAGCGAGGCGCAGAGGATGCCCCGAGAACGGAGTGACGGCCCTCAGCAGGCAACGACTATCAGCGCTTTGCACCGTCAATGTTGAATTAGGTTACGTATCCTCTCATATAGGAAATATTTTAATCCTCATGAAAAATGTCCATCTTCCTGAGATCTGCCGCCCCAGGAGCAATGCATGTCAGACGAGTCCTCTACCCCCGAAGCCACCGTGACTCTGCAGGTAAACGGGACAAACACACAGGTCACGTGCGACGTGCGGACAACCCTTCTCGACCTCCTCCGCGAGCGTCTTCGGTTGACCGGAACGAAAAAGGGGTGCAACCGCGGCGAGTGCGGCGCTTGCACGGTCCACCTCGACGGGCGCCGGGTCAACGCCTGCATAGTGCTGGCCGCGAGCGCCGACGGCTCCGAGGTGACGACCATCGAAGGACTCGCCCGGGACGACGAACTCCACCCCGTCCAGCAAGCCTTTATTGAGGCGGACGCCTTCCAGTGCGGATTCTGCACGCCTGGCCAGATTATGTCTGCCGTCTGCTGCATCCAGGAGGGTCACACCGGCTCGAACAACGAGATCCGCGAATGGATGAGCGGCAACATTTGCCGCTGCTCCGCATACCCCCAGATCGCCGCGGCCGTCGAGGCGGCGGCCGGAAAGGAGCAGTGACATGTGGCCGTTCACCTACGTACGCGCCGAATCTCTGCCCGCCGCCCTGGACAACGTGCGCACGGCGGACACCAGGTTCCTCGCCGGCGGCACGGAACTGCTCAACTGGATGCGGACCGGCATCGAATCACCACGCCGACTGGTCGCCATCGGGCGACTGCCCGATCTGAACGAGATCACGACCTACAGCGATGGCCTGCGCATCGGCGCGCTCGCCCGGCTCAACGACGTGGCCCAGGACCCGCGCGTCGAGGCATCGTACCCGGTGCTCTCCCAGGCCATCCTCAAGTCCGCCTCCGCGCAGTTGCGCAACCTGGCCACCATCGGCGGCAACCCTGTGCAGCGCACCCGGTGCCCCTACTTCCGCTCTCACGGACCGGTCGCCTGCAACAAGCGTGTCCCTGGCTCCGGTTGCGCCGCCCTGCACGGCGCCAACGAGCGGCTGGCCATCTTCGGCTGGACCGAGGACTGCGTGGCCGTACAGCCCTCGGACCCCGCCGTTGCCCTCGCTTGTCTGGACGCGGAGATCACCACCGAGCACGTGGACGGCGGACGCCGGATTCCGGCGACGGAGTTCCACACCCTGCCCGGTGAGGACCCGTCGGCGCACAATGTGCTGCGCCCCGGCGAGCTGATCACCGGCATCGAGATCGGCACGCCCGCGCCCAAGTCGGCGTACGTGAAGGTGCGTGAGCGCCAGAGCTATGAGTTCGCGCTCGTCTCGGCGGCCGCCGCCGTCGAGGTCCAAGACGGCCTGATCTCCCGCGCCCGCCTGGCCCTCGGCTCGGTCGCGCTGCGTCCTTGGCGGCTGTACGACGCGGAACAGGCGCTCGTCGGCCTGCGCCCGGGCAGCCCTGCGGTGAGGGACGCGGTTACCTCCGGCTTCTCCGCCAGCCGTCCGCTGTCCTCGAACGCGTACAAGATCCCGCTCGCTCGCAACACCGCACTGCGTGCCCTCGACCTAGCCCTGGAGGCATGATGACCGGCATTCGTGGCGTGACCAGGCAGGACGGCCCCGCCAAGGTCACTGGAGCGGCGACGTACGCGGCCGACTACAACGCGGAAGGCCAGCTATACGCGGCCCTGGTCGGCGCGACGATCACCGCCGGCCGGGTCACGGGATTCGATGTCGAGGAGGCGCGGCGGGAGCCGGGCGTCGTCCATGTGCTGACCGGGCTGCCGGGCGTCGACGAGGCATTCGCCGGGGTGCCCAGCCCTCCGCTCGCCACCCGCTTCCTTCCCATGCAGGGGGACGTCGTCAATTACTGGGGGCAGCCCGTGGCGATGGTCCTGGCCGAGTCCCTGGAAGCGGCCGAGGGCGCTGTGACGCGTGTGCGGGTGTCGTACGAGCGGGAGCCGTTCATCAACCCGGACACGGCGGTGTCCGTGCCGCCGTCGCCGGACAGCGGCTACGGCATGCTCGACGCGCAGGAGTTCCGCAAGGGCGACGCGGCCGGCGCGCTCGCCGAGGCGCCCGTGCGCGCGGCCGGCACCTACACGCAGCCGTCCCGGCACGGCAACCCGATGGAGCCGAGCGCGATCCTCGCCGAGTGGCACGACGGCCGGCTGACCGTCCACGACTCCGTCCAGCACGTGTACGCGGTGCGGGACGCCCTGGCCGCGGTCTTCGGCATCGCCTCCGACAAGGTGCGGGTGATCAATCCGCACACCGGCGGCGGCTTCGGCACCAAGGCGTTCATCTGGCCGCACGAGATCCTCGCCGCCCAAGCCGCCAAGGCGGTCGGCCAGCCGGTGAAGCTGGTGCTTACCCGCCAGGACATGTACAGCATCGTCGGCTACCAGCCGCTGATGGAGCACCGCGTCTTGCTGGGTGCCAACGCCAGCGGCGAACTCCAGGCGGTCGTCCACGAGGTCGACAACGTCACCGCCATCACTGACGACTACGTCGAGTTCGGCTCCGTGCCCGCCAAGGCGCTGTACGCCTCCCCGAACATCTCCACCAGCCAACGGGTGCGGCGCGGCCACGTCAACCTGTCGTCGTTCATGCGCTCGCCCATCGACGGCCCTGGCACCTGGGCGCTCGGCTCCGCGATGGACGAGCTGGCGCACACCCTGTCCATGGACCCGCTCACCCTGCGCCTAGCCAACTACGCGGAGAGCTACCCCGCCGACGGCACGCCCTGGTCCTCGAAGAAGCTCAGGGAGGCGTACGAGGAGGGTGCCCGGCGCTTTGGCTGGTGGGACCGGCCCAAGGACGGCACCCGGGACGGGCACTGGCTCATCGGCTGCGGCATGGCCGACTGCACGCAGGGCCAGTTCCGGTTCACCTCGCAGGCTCGGGTGCGGCTGAGAGCCGATGGCACCGCGAAGGTCGAAGCCGGCTACACCGACATCGGCGCGGGTTCCACCACGATCTTCCCGCAGATCGCCGCGGAGACCCTAGGCATCGACATCCGCTCCGTCCAGGGGATCTCCGGCGACACGGAGCTGCCATACGCCGGTCCCACTTACGGTTCGGGCACCACGATCGCCATGGGCACCGCCGTCCACCTGGCCGCGAACGACGCGCTGCGCCGGCTCGCCGACCTGATGTCCTGGCCGGCCGAGGAGGTGCGCGCCGACTCTGGCGCCCTCATCTGGCGCGAGCACCGCCGACCGTACACGGACATCCTGCGCGCGGCCGAGTTGGACGAGGTGGTCGGCAACGGCGAGATGGTGCTGCCCGGCGGCGCGTCCGCCGACGCGGGAGCGCCCGGTGTCGCCTCCCGCACCTTCGGCGCCATGTTCATCGAGGTCGGCGTCGACCCGGACCTCGGGCTGCTGCGGCTGCGCCGCGCGACCGGCGTCTACAGCGTGGGCGCGGTCGTCAACGAGCGCACCGCCCGCTCCCAGATGATCGGCGGACTCGTGTGGGGCTGGGGCATGGCCGCCATGGAGGCCAGCCGCTTCGAGCCGAATCTCGGCCGCTGGCTGTCCCAGGACCTCGCCGGGGTGGCACTGCCGGTGAACGCCGACATCCCGCCGCACATCGACATGTCCTTCGTCGACGAGTTCGACCCGCACGCCGGACCGCTCGGCGCCAAGGGAATCGGTGAGCTGTCCGCCACCGGCATCGCGGCGGCCGTGGCCAACGCGGTGTTCGACGCGACGGGGCGGCGCGTGCGGGACCTGCCGATCACACCGGAAAAGCTTCTGGACCCCCGCATGTAAGAGCCGGGCCGGGCCCGGTTGCGGATTTGGTCGGCCCGTTCCGGGATGACCGGGTTTCGGAGCCCCCTTTTCGGGCCCCGGCCGCGTGCTGGTGGGCTCGGACGATGGTGGAGTCGACCGACACCAGCCAGTCGACCTCACCGGCCGCATCCGCCCGCACCTGGGCTTCCCGGAGCATCTGCTCGAAGGTGCCGTCCCTGGCCCATCGGCGGAAGCGGGTGTGCAGCGTGGCCCAGGATCCGTACCGCTCTGACACGTCCCGCCAGGCCGTGCCCGTCCGGAACTTCCAGACGATCCCGTTGAGGACCGTCCGGTCGTCCAGCCGCTTCCGCCCTCGCTCCGACCGAGGCAGCAGAGGACGGACGAACTCCCACTCGGCATCAGACAGTTCATGGCGACGTATCACCGACCATGATCCACCACACAAGATCATTTGACGACAGACCCCAGGAGCCCTTCCCGTCCGCGCGGCCCCGGCGGAGGACACCATGGCGTCGTACCGCCCGCCGAACAGGAGATGCCCGACCGTGATCCGTACCCACCACCGGCTCAAGGGTGGCGCCGGCCGACTCGGCGCCACGGCCCCCTGGAAACCGCCGACTCTCCCCGGGGCCCTGGGCCGGCAGCGGCCCGATCTCGCGCGCGGGACTGCCTCAGTGCGCGCCGGACAGCGGCGCCAAGAGGCACTGGTGTCATGCCTTGAACTTCGTCAGAACGGAGCGATCTCCGTCCGAGCGGAGCGGCGAGTTGGTTTTTGCCTGCCTGTGCCGGAGCCCCTGCACTCGGTGTACTGGCCCATTTCTCTCTCCCCCGTGCAGAGCCGAAGGCCGGTGGTCAGCGCGGCCCATGCTCACCTTGATCATGGATCACGAACGTCGCCATGTCAGCCGCAAGGCGCGTAAAGAACTTTTGCCAATCTTGAAGCAACCAATAGACGATGCCGACTTTCTGACGTCTCGCGTCCTGCGATCGATGGGAGACACGAGATGAAACCGCATATGGCGAAGGGCAGCCGGCCTCGGTCGGCGGTCTCGGGCTGTCTGTCCGGCTGGGCTCCGGCCACAGCACTCCTCCTGGCCGTGACGACGTCCTGCACCGGCTCCGCACCGGGAAACGGTGCCGTCGCGGTCGGAAAGCCCGGCACGGCCGGAGTGGGGGATCGGCTGTTCCCAGCGCTCGGCAATGGCGGCTATGACGTGGTGCACTACGGGCTGACGCTGGATTACGTGCCCGAGACCAACCACCTGAAGGGCACGGCGGTCATCACAGCGCGGGCCACGCAGGACCTGAGCCGCTTCAACCTCGACCTGTCAGGGCTGCGGGTACGCACCACCACGGTACAAGGAGCCAAGGCCCAAGTCGCCCGCTCGGAGGACGAGTTGCTCGTGACACCGGCGAAGACGGTGAGGAACCGCGAAGTCTTCAAGACAGTCGTCACCTACGACGGCACACCGCGCACGCTCAAGGACGACGACGGAGGCCTGGAAGGCTGGATAGAGACCGACGACGGCTCGACGGCCCTGGGTCAGCTGTCCGGCTCCATGACCTGGTTCCCGGGCAACCATCACCCGTCGGACAAGGCCACGTACGACACCACGGTCACCGTGCCCAAGGACGAGGACGGCGACCCCTACGACGTGATCAGCAACGGTGAGCTGATCACGGAGGAGGACAAGGGCAAAACGGTGACCCGGCACTGGCGCACTGCGGAGCCCATGGCCAGCTACCTCGCACACGTCTCCGTCGGTTACTTCGAGATCCACAAGGACTGGACGGACGATGACGTGCCCGTCTACGTCGCCATCGACCCCGACGAGGCCGAAGACTCCGCCGATGTCGCAGACCTGGTGCCCGAGATCGTCGACTGGGCCGGCAAACGCTTCGGTCCCTACCCCTTCTCCTCGACCGGTGCCATCGTCGACCACCTGCCCGGGCTCGACTACGCCCTGGAGACCCAGACCAAGCCCTACTTCGGCGAGGCGCCCGAAGAGGCGCTGCTCGTGCACGAACTGGCACACCAGTGGTTCGGCAACTCCGTCACCCCGCGCAAGTGGAAGAACATGTGGCTCAGCGAGGGTCTGGCCACCTACGCGGAGTGGCTTTGGGAGGAGGAGCGGGGCAACAGGAGCACCACGGAGATCTTCGAGGACTTCTACGACGGCACGGACGCCGAGAGCGAGGGCATCTGGGCGTTCCCGCCAGCGGATCCGCCCAGCGGAGGGCGCGTCTCCGACCCGCCGGTCTACGGACGCGGTGCCATGGTCGTGCACAAGGTGCGCAGGGCCGTCGGCGACGAGACCTTCTTCGGCATCCTTCGTACCTGGACCCGGCAGCACCGGCACGGCAATGCTGACACCCGGCAGTTCATCGCCCTGTGCGAGAGCAAGTCCGGGAAGGACTTGACCGAGCTCTTCGACACCTGGCTCTTCGACAAGAAGAAGCCCTCCCGGATGTGAGGAGGGCGATCCGACGAGAGAAGGGCTCTCCCCAGGGGAAGGCCCTTCTCCAGTCGGCAGGAGGCCCTGCGCAGGCGGGTACACCAGCGTGATCTCGCGGTTCAGGCCGGTCTCGTCGGCATCCGGGTACATGGACACCTCACCGTCGGACCACCGCACCAGGAAGTCGTCCGGGTGGCGGTTGTCCGTGTAGTCGCCGGCGCCCAGGATGGTGGCGTGCGTCCAGAGCCGGTTGGGCTTCTTGACCTGGATCTCGCCGTGGAAACCGTTCTGGTCGATGTCCTTGTAGAGGGTCAGTTCGCCGTCCGTCCAGCGCACGATGAGGTCGTGCTGGTCGTTGCCGGTGAAGTCGCCCGACGCGATCGTCGAGGCGTGCTTCCAGGTGCCGTTGGGCGCAGCGAGTTTCTTCTCGCCGTGGAAGCCGTCGCGGTTGACGTCGGTGTACAGGGTGACTTCACCGTCGCTCCAGCGGACCAGGAGATCGTCGGCCCACTTGTTGCTGGTCGTGTAGCGACCACCGGTTATGGAAGTGGCGTGCTTCCACAGGTCGTTGGGCTTCTGCAGCTGTACTTCGCCGTGGAGCCCCTTCTCGTCGACATCGGGATAGAGCGTCAGTTCGCCGTCCGTCCATCGGACGATGAGGTCGTCGCGGTCGGCCCCGGTGAAGTCGCCCGCGGCCATGGTCGCGGCGTGCTTCCAGGTACCGTTGGGCGCGACGAGACGAACCTCCTTGTCGAAGTTGTCGGTTTCCTCCCCGGCACCGCGGTACAAGGTCAGCTCGCCGTCGGACCAGCGCACGATCAGGTCGGAGTAGTCCCAGGATCCCGGATTGCCAACCCACGAAGGCGGGCTGCCGCATGGCCCTCAACCAAGAATCAAACGCCCTTCAGAACGCGATCAAGTGCCGCCCGGCCTGCAGGTCCCCAGTTCGGCTTGCCGCCGGGAAGGCCCCGGTCTCCGTTCTGCCCCATGAGCATCAGGAAGAGGCTCTTCATGGCGGCCAGCCCGCGGGCGCGCCGGATCGCCGCCTCGTCTGCGTGTGCGTACGTGTCGAAGAACCGTGAGGCCGTGCCCGCGGGTAGCAGTACCCATGCGGCGGCGAGGTCCCACGCCGGATCGCCGGCGATCATGCAACCGAAGTCGACGATGCCAGAGAGCGTTCCGTCCGTGACGACGACGTTCGCGGGATGGAGGTCGCCGTGTACCCACACCGGCGGGCCCTCCCATGCGTGGGCCGCGACGGCGTCGTCCCAGACGGCCCGGATGTCGGCAGCGATGTCGTCGGGGGCAACGGCCTGGAAGAAGTTCTCGAAGGCGTCCGTGCAGTTTCTGGGATGGGCACCGTGGTCCGTGGCGATCGGGGCCTCGGCGGGCGCCTCCACATGGAGCGCCTGGAGGAAGCCCGCCAGCGTGTCGGCCGCGTGGGCGCCGCGGCTGATCGAGCCGTGGTCCAGCGGCTCGCCGGGAACCCACGTCATTACGGTCCAGTGCTTGGGGAAGCGCTCGGACGGTTCGCCGAGCCGCACCGGGGTCGGCACCGGGAGCGGCAGGCGCGGGGCCAGCACGGGTAGCCACCGTCGTTCCTTGAGCTGGAGCTCCGGGGTGGGGTCCATGCGCTGCATGCGCACGGCCAACTCGTCCCCGAGGCGCCACATTTGGTTGCCCCAGCCGCCCGCCACCTCGCGGATGGCCAGCTCTGCAAGGTCTGGATGTTGCTCCTGCAGCAGGTCGCGGACCAGGTCTGCGGTGATCTCGATCTCGGTGTCGGTCATGCGAAGTCACAGTACTGAGGTGGAAGGCGGGGCGACTCTCACTCTCCGGAACGTCTCGCTGTGATTCCTCTGGCGTCACCAATTCGGTTTCAGAGAGCTGCAGATCAGAGGCTTTGGGCCGGAGCGGCCCCAAAGTTCAGAGAAGCCTGCCTGACCTGCCCGATGTTCATCACCACCCCCGAGTTCCTGCCACAGCACCGCGAACAGCGCCAGCAGTTGCTGCAGATCGTCTCCGCCGCCGAGGCCCGCGGCCAGGCACGGGTGGTGGAGATGAACCGGCAGGTCCTGGGCAACCTGGAGCAGATCTGCAGGGGATTCCCCGACTCTGGATGGACGGAGTCCTCGACGCCGCCATCGCGGCTGCCGAACACATCGGCGATCCGCAGGTACTCCACCGCTACGGCGAACTGCAGCAGGTCGCGGCCCGCGAGCGAGCTCAGGAAGTCGGCCGGGCAGCCCGCCCCTCTCCGTCGGGACCCGCAACCTCGTGAGCGGGCGTCCGGCGAAGCTCAACGCGACCACCCGCGCGGGAGCCGCTCAGCGGATCAAGGACGGCGCGATCCCCGAGCGGGTTGCCGCCGAGCTCAGCGTCAGCCGTTCCACGCCGTACCGGCAACTGCGCAAGCACCGCGAAGACATGTCCGCGAAACCTGTCATACGGGAAATCTGACCAGATTGCCGGAAGCGGCGTCGACCCAGGTCCTTGATATCCACTCGGTAGGGGCGAGGGATTCGCACGCTCGGCCAAATGGGTGACGAGGCGTCAGCTCTCTTGTCATGCAATTAGCTGGGATGGGTTACTGATACCACTGAACCGGTGGGCTGCCCATCCCTCCTCGAAGGGTGCGCTGCCATCGGCGTGTGCCGGGCCCCGCTCACGGTGCCTGGCGATTTCCGCGTCAGCGATGTCGCAACACGCGTCCTGCGTGGAGGAGATGCAACGGCTCGCACAACGTCTACGTTGCGTAAGGAACGCCATGCCTGTCTCTCCTGATCAGGGCACCACAGCTGGTGGCACCACAGTGACCATCACGGGCACGAACCTCGGCGGGGCAACCGCAGTGAGCTTCGGCTCCAAGTCGGCCACCAGCATCACCAATGTCTCGCCCACCCAGCTCACCGCCATCTCACCTTCGGGAACGGGGACGGTGGCTGTGACGGTCACGACCTCCGGCGGCACCAGTAACCCGGAACCGTTCTTCTACACGGGGCCGCCGTTGGTCGTCTCCGTCAGCCCCGACGCGGGACAGTTCAGCGGCGGTAACACCGTCACCATCACCGGCCTGAACCTGGCAACTGCCAGTGCCGTGGACTTCGGGCCCAACGCGGGCACGATCACCGGCGTCAGCGACAGCGAGATCACCGTCACGGTACCCACGGCAAGCGGTGTCGGCACCGTTCCGATCACCGTGGTCACCGCAGGAGGCAGCGCCGACGGCATCAGCTACAGCTACTTCGCCAACCCGACGATCACCGCCCTCGATCCCGCCTCAGGGCCGTCGTCGGGCGGCACGGCCGTCACCATCACCGGCACCGAACTGAGTTCGACCGAGCAGGTAGTCATCGGCTCCAACGCCATTCAAGCCGGTGGGCCAAGCGCTCCGTTCACGGTCGTCTCCGATACCGAGATCGCCGCTGTCGCACCGCCGAACGCAGCAGGCGCAGCTGACGTCATCGTTAAAACCCCCGGTGGCAGCTTCAGCCTGCCCGGCGGCTACACCTATCTCACCGGACCAGGTGTCTGACACCCAACCGGCACCTAAAAACGGGATTCCGGAGCCGGAGGCCCGGGCCCCGGGCGCGACCCGTGTCGTGCCGTGCGTCGCCCAACAGCGTGTCCGCCGGACCCGGCCGGCTCCGGGGCCCGCTCGCCACACGGACGAGCACACGACTGCGACGATGCGCCGCTAGGCCCTGTCGTCAGCTGAGCCATCGGGCCCGTCCCTTCGCCACCGGAGAATGACCAGGTATACCCACACGTCCCGCTCAACAACACCGGAGCCGACCAGCCCCCTTGGGGTGCCGTTAACGAGCGGCGAACCAACCGACAAGTAACCCGCCAGTAGCTTTGGGATCGAAGGCAGCCGCGTTCGCGTCACGGCGCGGCTGCTTCGTCGTGCTCGCGCAGCATCCGCATGACGGTCGCGGCGGACGGGTGCTGGCCCTTCTTCGCTCCCTTGGTGGGGTCCAGCCAAGGTGAGCCCAAAAGGGGCAGTGAGATGATCTTGGCGAATCAGCAGTGCGGTTCGGCGAAAGCGTCCCTGGCCGGTTCATGCTCGTCTTCCTGGCCGTCCTGATCGGTCCAGGCTCCGAAGGGCCCAGACAGGCCGGGCTCGTCGGCGCCGAGGCGCGAACTCCGTGATCGCCTACGGCAAGGGCGGGGAGATCGCTTCGAACCGGCGCAACGAGCAGGAGATGTTCGTGCTCTGCCTCAGAGTCTTGCAGTCGGCCTTGGTCTACGTGAACACGCTGATGCTCCAGGACGTCTTGGACGAACCGGAGTGGACAGATCTGCTCACCCCGGCCGACCGGCGTGGCCTGACCCCGCTGTTCTGGTCCCACGTGCGTCCGTACGGCGAGGTCAACCTCGACATGGCCGCCCGCCTCGACCTCACCGCGGTCACGGCGCCCGGCCCCCGAACGGCGGGCGATGAGGAGCCGGCCGAGGAACGTACGGACACGTGAGGCTGTCCAGTCCCGTCACCGACGCGGTGCCGGCGAGGCGGGCTAACAGCCAACTTTCCAAAAGAATTTCTGCAAAAATACTTCTGGAAAGCCTCTGAGGCGTTCTACCCTCCCGTCATGGTCAGCGAAGAGCAGAAACGCGTACTCGACCCCGAGCAGGACGCGGCAGCCCTGAAGGCACTCACGCACCCTCTGCGTATCCGGCTGCTGGGGATGCTGCGACAGGACGGCCCGGCCACTGCGAGTGAACTCGCGGTCAGGACCGGGGAGTCGTCCGCTTCCACGAGCTATCACCTGCGGGTTCTGGCGAAGTACGCGTTCGTCGCCGAGGCCGAGCACCGTGACGGGCGGGAGCGCCGCTGGCAGGCCGTGCACTTCGTGACCTCCTGGAGTAACAAGGCAATGGGCAGCCGCGCCTGGGTCAGCCTGTCGCGCAGGGCCCAGATCGAGCACCTGGAGGCCTCTCTCGCCCGGCACGAGGCCGACATCGCCGATGGACGGCTGGGCCAGGAATGGGTGGAGCCGTCCGGACTCAACGACCTGATGCCCCGGCTGACCCCCGAGTCGCTCACCGAACTCTGGGACGTGCTCGACCGGAAGGTGGAGGAACTGACCACCCGCGATGCAGAAGATCCGCGCGCAGCGCAGGTCGTACTCCTCACCGCCGGATTGCCCCTGGCACCGCGCGACCCCGGCGCTGAGGCGGACAGCTCTGCCCCCGCGGGGACAGATGCCGAGGACGCGTCATGACCGGGCCGCTGGACATACGTACCGCACGCCGCCGCTACATCACGGTCTGCGTTCTGTTCTGGCTGCCACTGGGACTGAGCATCGCTCCCGGGATCCTGCTGTTCACCGAGCGCGGCATGGCCATGGCGGCCATCGCGGGCTTCTTCGCCGCGCACTCCCTCACCGCCGCCGCACTGGAACTGCCCACCGGAGGACTGTCCGACGTCCTCGGACGCCGCGCTGTTCTGGCCGCCGCCGGCCTGCTGAACCTGGCCGCCCTGACCCTCGTGGGCCTGGGCACTGCTCCCTGGCTGCTCGGCCTCGGCATGGCCCTGATGGGCGCGGGCCGTGCCCTGTCCAGTGGCCCGGCCGAAGCCTGGTACGTCGACACCGTCCAGGCGCACTCCGGCCCCGACGCCGAACTGCGCATCGGGCTGGCCCGCGGCGGCTCCGCGACATCTGCCGCGCTCGCCACGGGCACCCTGCTCGGCGGTGCCCTTCCCTGGCTGCTCGGACTCGGCCCCGACCTCGGCGCCCGACTGAGCGAGACAACGTCCGAGCTGGTGCTGCCCCTTTCTGTTCCGATGCTGCTGGGTGCAGCGGTCGAGATCGCCTTCGTGCTGTATGTCCTGACCGCTCTGTGGGAGCCGCCCCGGCCGACAGCCACCCTGCCCGACGTACTCCGAGGCATCCCGGCCACCGTCATCGGCGGACTGCGTCTGGGGGGCCGCGACGCGTTGATCCGCCGGGTGCTCCTCAGCGCAGGGGCCGCCGGCAGCGCTCTGGCCGCGATCGAACTGCTCACGCCGGGCCGTGCCGCGGCCCTCACGGGCGCATCGGAGTCGGGGGCGGTGCTTTTTGCCGCACTCGCCTGCGCCGGATTCATCTGCGCGGGTATCGGCAGCCACCTCGCACCGCTGACCGCTCGGCTTGCGGGCAGTGGCGAGCGTGCGGTCATGGTGAGCCTCGGCGCGAGCGCGAGCGGCCTGCTTCTGCTCGGCGCCACCGCAGCGTTCACAGGAGTCGGCTCCATGGTCCTCGCGGCCATCGGCTACGGCCTGGTCTACCTCGGGCTCGGCGCTGCGGGGCCGAGCGAGAACGACCTCTTGCATCGCCGTGTCGCAAGTTCGGGCCGGGCCACCGCGCTGTCCGTCCAGTCTCTCGCCCAGCAACTGGTGGCAGCTCTCACCGGCTTGATCATTGGCGTCCTTCCGTCAGGCCCGCTGCCCTGGCTGTTGGGAGGCACCGTGCTGCTTGCAGGAGCTCTCCTGTGGATTCACTGCAGCGGGACCACACCCCGGACTCCGGCGGCAACGCCTCAGCCACACATCGTGTCGTCCTCCCCGAGCACCGCTGGCTCCGACCACCATCAGCATGCCGAATCAGTAGCGCCGGGACCAACAACCCGAAGCGCTACCGCTGCATCAACACCGCAGATGGCGACCTGAAGACCGCACAGTCCTGGTACACCGCAGTCCGCAACCGCGGATACGACGTCCACACGAACAACTGCCTGCACATGTCCATGGCCGTCTTCAAGGGCTACAGCAGGATCGTGCGCAACGACAAGCGTCTGCCGAGTGCGACCAACAAGCTCCCGAACTCCTACTACAACAACGTCCTCAAGGACAGGCACTGGGAGGCGTCGCACAAGCTCGACAGGAAGTAGTCCTGCTGGTGCTGCGGGGGACAGGCTCAGCCGGTCCCCCGCAGCACCACGCATTGTCGATCGGACGCTGCCGCTCCCATTGGACCTGGAGCGACTCGCCCTTGCGACGGATCGGCCGTTGCCGGCCGGGCGGTCCTGCGGTGCACCGTGCGAAGGGTGACGGCAAGCGCCCGGGACCCGGAGCCGGCGCGTCAGGGATCGATGCGGAACGAGTACAGACCGAGAGCGGTGAAGTACGCGTTGCGGCCGCTGATGTGGATCTCTGAGGAGATCCGGGCGTCGTCCTCGCTCCACGGCAGGGCGGACGGATCCCTCAGCGGCACCTCCCAGCGCGTCTTTCCCGTGCGGGAGTCGAGAGCCAGGAGCTTGCTCGGATGGGACCTCCCCGCGTAGACGGTGTCCCCGACGACGGCGACTGCCTCGGTGCCCGCACCGATCTCGCACCGCCAGCGCTGCTTGCCCGTCCTCGCGTCCAGGGCGTAGAGGAACTGGTCCTGACAGTGGGCGTAGACGGCGTCGCCCTGCACGTGGACGTCATTGATGCTGCCCCCGAGCCGGCGCTTCCAGCGCTGCTTGCCCGAGGCGGTTTCCAGGGCGTGCACCCAGTGTTCCCGGGTGCCCAGGCAGACCGTACCGCCGTGGACGGCAGGCGATCCGCTGGTCGTGTCGCCGGTGCCGGAGAACTTCCATCGGCGCCTGCCCGTGGAGCCGTCCACGGCGTGCAGCACGCCACTGTTGGTCATGGCGAAAACGGTGTCTGCCGCGACGGGGGTCCGGCCCGTCGGCATGCCCTCCCCTGTCTGAAAGCGCCAGCGCCGGCGGCCGGTGGCGGGGTCGAGGCCGTACAGGTAGCCGTCTGTGGCGCGGGCGTAGACGAGTTTGTCGCCCGCCGCCACTGAGACCCCTCCGAGACTGGCCAGCGGTACGTCCCAGCGGCCGCGGCCGGTAACGATGTCGACCGCGTGAAGCCTGCCCTCCGAACTCGCCGCGAAGACCGTGGTGCCGAGGACCGCAGGTTTGTCGGCCATGCCGCTCTCCGCGGTGTAGGCCCACCGTCGGCGGCCGGTGGCCGCGTCGACCGCGTACAGGTTGCTGTTCTTGTAACTCCCGAGATAGAGCGTGCCGCCCGCCATCACCGCCTCGCCCATCTCACTCCCCGGTGCGAAGTGCCAGTTCTGCCTCGGGTCCGGTTGCTCCTCCTGGAAGACTCCGGCCAATTTGTAGGCCCCGGCTCCGGTCGCCGACAACGCCGCGAGGCCGAGAAGCAGCTTTCGGCGGGGCAGCCGCCTGCGACCGGAGCCCGCCGACGGCGAAAACCCCTGCAGCAAGGGCGGGTCCGGCCGAAGACTCCGCTGCGACGACGGCTGCGGTTGCGGTTGCGGTTGCGGTTGCGACACCGGCGACACAGGCCGTGCTGCGGTACGGGTCCGGGTGCCGTGCAGAGGGTCGGCGGCCGGGTCCACCACCGTCGGCACATACCTGACTTGCTCGGCGGCCTCCCTGGTCTGGCGGGCGATCTCCGCGGCGAGCGCGGGTGGCGGCCAGGGCGGCGCCCCACCGGGCAGATTGGACAGCGCAGTCTCGAGCCTCGCCGGTGTGGGGCGTTCGGCGGGATCCCGGGCCAGACAAGCGCGCAGCAGGTCGGCCACGGGCGGATCGATCCCCGTCAGGTCCGGGTCCTCGGACAGGACCCGGACATCGACGGCCGCCGGGTTGCCTGTTC
Organism: Streptomyces sp. NPDC058240; assembly: GCF_042882135.1. Lineage (NCBI taxonomy): Bacteria > Bacillati > Actinomycetota > Actinomycetes > Kitasatosporales > Streptomycetaceae > Streptomyces > Streptomyces sp. NPDC058240. The sequence goes on along the minus strand of NZ_JBHVWT010000048.1, from coordinate 8,204 downwards.
CGTACGACGACCGCCCCGACGCCGCGAACGCCAGCACCGCGCCGAGCGCGAACACGTCGGAACGGGCGTCGAACCGGCCGTGCCGCAGGTACTCCGGAGCGATGTATCCGGACGTACCGACGACACCTGTCCGGGTCAGCCGGGTGTCCTCGTAGGCGCGGGCGATCCCGAAGTCGATGATCACCGGGCCGCCGTTCCCCATCATCACGTTGGACGGCTTGAGGTCGCGGTGCACCAGCCCGGACGTATGGATCTGCCGCAGGGCCGCCGCCAAGAGGACGCCGAGCCGGCGCACGTCCAGCGGCCCGTACGTACGGACGGCCTCGCCCAGTGAAGGGCCGGGGACGAACTCGGTGGCCAGCCATGGCGGGTCTTCGTCCACCCCGTCGGACAGCACCGCCGCGATACCGGGGCCGGAGACCCGTGCCGAGGTCCGCGCCTCGTGTGCGAACCGGCGCCGGAACTGCCGGTCCTCGGCGTACTCGGGGCGGATCACCTTCACGGCCGCGAGACCGTGGGCGCACCCCGTTCCTCCGACGCCGAGATACACCAAGCCCATTCCGCCGCCGCCGAGTCTGCGCAGCACCGTATACGGACCGATACGCTGTGGATCCACACGCCCGGTCATCACCGACCCGCACCCCCCATGCCGTCGCAGATGACTCTATGTCACCTCGCCTCATGTGCACCGGGTTTCCGTGTAACCCGGCGACGGGTGACAACGCCGACGACAGCGCGCCCCGCCGACCGCCGTGCAATCCTGCCGCAGCACTCTGCTGAGGAGGGCCCGAGCGCGATGGAGCAGCGGGGGCCACCGGCAGCATCTGACCCGTGCGACGGCCGGTCCGCTGCACGAGCAGCGCCCGAGTACCGCGGCCTCGCCGTGTCAACGCTCTCCGACCACCGGACACCGCAGCCGAGCACCGAGCGGCATCCCGCCACCCTCTTCACCGCACCGGGAAAAAGACACAGAAGCCCCCCGGACACGGGTCCGGGCCGCTGCTGCTTGCTGCTCAGGCCTCGACGTACGCCACGATCGTGATCGTCTTCAGGGCCGTCACGAAGTAGATGACCCGTACGCCGTCGATCTCGTCCTTGTAGTCGCGCAGCAGGGTGTCGGGCACCGGGGCACCGATCTCGGGGTTGGCGCTGATCGCGACGACCGCGCGGTCCAGGCGGTGCGTCTCGGTCGGTGTGAGTTTCGCCAGCTGGCTGAGCGCGGGCTCCACCAGGACGACCTGGGACCGGCGCGGTGCGTGCTCAGGCGACACGGGGCTGCTCGTCGGCGAGACGGGCGAGGTGGGCGTCGCGGGCGTCCTCCCACAGCACGCCGGACTCCGCGGCCGGGTAGCCGTGTTCGGCGATGTCCTCCAGCACCGAGGCGAGGACGTCGACTCGTGCGCGCTGGTCGGCCGCGTAGGCCCGGATCGATGCAGCGGCGTGCTCATCGAGGGGCTGACGGTCGGGTACGGGCGCGGTGGCCGACTGCTGACTCATCCGGGGCTCCTGGGCGTTGCTGGCGTGTGTTCTCACGGTAGCGCCGGGGCGGTACGGACGAAACCCGCGGCGACGGTACCGGCCGGAGACGATGGCCTCCCGCAGGCCGTCGTCGATGTCGGCAACGGCGCCTGGGCCGTGCAGGGTCAGGCGGTGGACGTCGCCCCCAGGCACAAACGGTCCTGCTGGCCGAGGTAGTTCGCGCGTCCTTCGTCGTCGAGCTCGAAGGTGCCCTCCGGGATGATGCAGAACTCATTGCCCTCAGGGTCCGCCATCACCAGGAACCCCCCTTCGTCGTACTGCTCCAGTCTGCGCCCACCGAGCGTCTCCACCCGCTGCTGCTCGGCTGCGGGGTTGGGCGAGGTGATGTCGAAGTGCATGCGGTTCTTGCCCGATGTGGGTTCGTCGGTCTGCTGGAAGCCCAGGCCGAGGCCGTTCTCTCGCCGAAGCCATACATACGGGCCCATGCGGCCCACGACCGGCCTGCCGAGCAACTCGGACCAGAACACAGCGAGCCGCTCGGGGTCGGTGGCATCGACGATGAGGGCATTGACCTGCACAGGGGAGTCTGTCATGCCCCCGATCCTCTCAGGGTGCAAGGCCGCTCAGCAGCGAGGCTCCGACCAGGGGAAATCAAACTTCCCCACGTTGTCTGCGGGACAGGGCGAGCCCTTCGTATGGTTCTCCCACCCAGGGGCGTCGGGTGTGGCTTTCAAACTTCTGCTGCTCGTGGCTTCCATCGATCGGCCGCCCGACGCTCCACGACGACTCGGCTGCCAATGAGGAAGGGGACCGCCGAGGCCGAGCAGGTCCTGCGCCGCTTCACCCGCGGCGGCCCCAAGCACCCCGCCTACCAGGCGATCGAGGAGCTGGGCCGGGCGGTGCGTACGGCGTTCATCTGTGACTACCTCGCAGACGTCGATCTGCGCCAGGAGATCCACGAGGGCCTCCAGGTCGTGGAGAACTGGAACAGCGCGAACAAGGACCTCTTCTACGGCAAGGATGGTGACCTGGCCGGGCAGGACAAGGAGTCCCAGGAGGTGTCGATGCTCGCCCTTCATCTGCTCCAGTCCGCTGTGGCTCACGTCAACACGCTGCTGATACGGCAGGTCCTCGCCGACCCGAAGTGGGCCGACACGCTCACCGACGCGGACCGGCGGGCGCTGTCCCCACTGTTCTGGACGCACGTGAACCCCCTACGGCCGGTTCGAGCCGGACATGAACAGCCGCCTGGAGCTGGACCTGACCGCCCGGGCCGCGACGTTGCCCGGCCAGCGCGCCCCCGAGAGCGAGAGCGCGACGGTCCCCCGCGTGACCGGGGCAGCATGGCTGGGCGGGTGCGCCGCTGCGAGCTGCGTCCTCTGTCCCCAGCCACTGCCGGTGACCTTCCGCGGCGACAAGCGGTTTGCCGCCTGTCGCACAAGGCCGCCGAGCGGGTGCGAAGCCGTCACCGCCTGCGTCATGCCGTGCCGGAATCACCGGCCCGCGATGAGCAGGCGGTAGCCATGATCGACGGCGTCCCGGGTCAGCAGGTCGGCATGACGGCGGTGCCAGGCTCCTGAAGCCAGGTCTGCGCGCAGTCGCGCGATCGCCGGTTCGACCACGGACGCGGGAAGCTGGGCGAATGTGGAACTCGCCTGTCGAATGACGGGGTCCAGGTAGTGCTCCGGACGCCGCCAGTACGCGATCCGGAAGCCGTCGGTGAAGTCGCGCGGAATGGGGAACGGGAGCACTGTGTGCGCTTCAAGGGCTTCCACCACGGTGGACAGCGGTGCGAAGCGGGCGTGTTCGAGCTGCCGGATCTCAGGAAGGTACTCCTCGATCAGCCACGGGCCGGGCAGATGTCGCGGGTCAGGGTCGGCTTGCGGGCACGGTGTCCTTCGTCACCAGCGTGTTGCCGGACCAGCAGAGCTGGTAGAGGTCGACCTCGTCCAACAGGTCGCGGCCGGAACGGTAGAACTCGCACGTGGCGCCGGGCGGCCGGGGTGCGGAACGGGCGTGGTCGGGCGGGTAGGGGTAGGCGCGGGCCGGCAGCAGAGGGGCCAGTTCGGCGCGCGGCCGGCCGGTGGTCAGCTCGTCGAACCGGGATGGCGGCAGCACGCTCGTCGTCAGTTGCCAGGCCAGGTAAACGGCGGTGGGCACGAAGACGGCGGCTGCGACGGCAGGCGCCGCGAAGGCGGCGATAGAGCGGCGGCGGGCGGCGCTCCGTACAGAGGCGAGCCGCTTGGCGGATTCCGGTGTGCCGGTGTCCGTGTCCGGGGCTGGGTGAAGAGCAGTTCCGGACGGCAATGCGGACTCGGTGTGCCGCCCGCGGGTCCTGGCCCGTGTTCCGGGCGCCGTCCCAGGTTTCGGCGCCGGTGTCCCCGGGCGGGCCGTGGCCTGGTGCGGGAGGACGGCGGTGACGCGGAACCCGCCCTGATACGGGCCGGTCCGCAAGGAGCCCCCGAGAACCGTCACCCGCTCCCGAAGCCCCATCAGGCCCCGGCGGCCGGCGCCGGCCGTCGGGCCTTCGGCCGCGTGCACCGGCCTGTCAGTCGGCGGAGCGGCGTTCACGACGCTCACGCGGGTACGGTCGGCCTCGTGTGTGATCCGCACCCGGATCGCACTGTCCGGCGCGTGCTTCACGGCGTTGGTGAGGGCCTCCTGCACCACCCGGTACATCCCCCGTTCGACCAGGGGGGACAGCGTGGGCATTGTCCCGCGCCGCTCCCAGCGCACCGGCACTCCGGAGGCGACCGCCCGTCCGAGGAGGTCCTCGACGGTGTCGTTGACGGGCGGGCCCGCACCCGTCTCCGTTCCGGGCGGGTCGTGCAGGACGGCGACGGTCTCCCGCAGTTGCTCCACGGCGTCCGTGATCGTCCCGCGCAGCTCGGCGAGATCGGTGCGGTCGCGGTCGGTGAGGTCAGGGGAGAGTTCCAGGGCCCCGGCGCGCAGGGCGACCAGGCTCAGGGCATGGCCGAGGGAGTCGTGCATGTCGGCCGCGATGTCCGCGCGTTCGGTCAGCCGCGCCCGCTCAGCGACCAGGTGCTGCCGCTCTTCCAGGCTCCGGGCCAGCCGCCAGCCCTCCTGTACGAGTTCGCGTCGGCCACGCCAGTGCCGCCCGGCCAGCCAGGGCAACAGGAGGGCGGCGGGCAGCACGGTCAGCGCGTAGAACCACCACACGGCCTGTGTCCGCAGCACCACGCACGTCGCGAGATCGGCCGCGAGGCACCCGGCGAGCAACAGAAGCGGGCGCCGTGCCGCGGCGACCCGGGCGCCCAGCAGGCAACTCAGGGCGGCCAGCGACAGGACGTGGGCGTTGGCGGGGGTCGCGGAGTCGGCCATGCCCAGCGCGCACAGCCCGTTGACCAGGACGACCGCGGCCCCCGGCCGGCGGCGGGACAGCGGCACGGCCACCGCCAGGACGGCCAACGGGAGGAGCAGGTCCAAGGCCGGCGCGGCGGTTGCGCCCGCTTCCTGGAACCCGTAGCCGGTGGCGGCGGCGAGCACGCCCCACAAGGCAACGTCGCCGAGCACGGACCTGGCTGGGGGTATGCGCGTGTGCGGCATGGCGCGTCGACCGTCCCTCCGATGGATGTTCTCAACTGCCCGGGTCGATTCTGTGGGACCGGCCCGGACACCCGGCGAGAGGGTGGGCACGGCAAGGGCTTCCGGGCCGGTTCGGACGCCGGGTCAGGCGTCCCGGCGGCGCAGCACGTACAGGCCGATCAGGTGCGCGGTCGCGGCCCACGCCGCTACGATCAGGACCGCCGTCGCCGGCGTGTACGGGGCCTCGGCGCCGAGGCGCATGAAGTGGTCTCCGGATCCGTGCGGCAGATGGTCGTTGACGTCCGCGAGCGCCGGGCCTCCGAGCCCCAGGAGCACGCTCGGCAGTGCCCACAGGAGTGTGACGAGGATCGAGAGCGCGCCGGCCGGGTGGCGCGTGGCGAACGCCACCCCGACGGCCAGCACGGCCACCAGCGCCTGGTAGAGACCGACCGCGAGGACCTGCAGGAGCGTCGGGCCGACCTCGAAGGAGGCCCGTCCGTCGAACGCCACCCAGGCCACCGCCGTGCCCACGACGGCGAACGTGGTGCCGGCGACGAACGCGACCACGGCCGTCACCAGTGCCTTCGCCGCCTGGACCCGATGCCGCCGGGGCACCGACAACAGGGAAGCCCGCACGCTTCCCGTCGAGTATTCGGAGGTGACCGCGACCGTGGCCAGGACGACGACGGCGAACTGGACGAGGACGGCGGAGGAGGCCGCCGCGTTCCCGACGGGCTGGATCGGATGCTCGTTGATGCGGGCGATCGAAGCGTAGTAGTAGGTGAAGACGCCCGTGATCGCGAGGGCCGCCAGAAGGCAGAGACAGGGGGCTCGGACGGACCACAGTTTGGTCCATTCGGAGGCGATCGCCCCGGCGAAGCCATCGGGTGTCCACCGGCCAGGAGTGTCGGGCACGGCCCGGGGTGGGTCCGTCCGCCTGCCGGGTGTCGTCGCCGTGGTCACTGTTGTCCCCCTTCGCTCGGTGCCGCGGCCACGGCGGTCGTGTCCGCGCCGCTGCCGCCCGTCGTGTACTCGACGCTGCGCGCGGTCAGGTCCATGTACGCCTGCTCCAGCGAGACCCGCACGTCACTCAGCTGGTGCAACCGGACTCGGCAGTGGTGGGCCAGGTCGCCGATCTCGGCTGCGGTGCGGCCCTCGACGGTGAGTTCGCCGGACGCGGTCGTCTCGACGCTCACCCCGTCAGCCGCCATCAGGCGACGGACCAGCGTCGCCCTCTCCTCGGGGTCGGGCACCACGGCGCGTGCCGCCGCGGGAGAGGCGGCAGCGAGGAACTCCGTCATGGAGGTGTCGCTCAGCAGCCGGCCACGTCCGATGACGACGAGATGGTCGGCCGTCAGCTGCATCTCGCTCATCAGGTGGCTGGAGAGGAACACGGTGCGTCCTTCGGCCGCCTGGTCACGGACGAGCCGGCGGATCCACCGCACGCCGTCCGGGTCGAGGCCGTTGACCGGCTCGTCCAGGACGAGCACCGGCGGATCGCCGAGCAGGGCGCCCGCCACCCCGAGTCGCCCGCTCATGCCGAGTGAGTACGTGCCTGCCGGCCGGCGGGCCGCCTTGGTCAGGCCCACCCTCTCCAGCACCTCGTCCACGCGGCGTACCGGGATGCCGTTGGCCCGGGCCTGGGCGACGAGGTGCGTGCGGCCGGAACGGGCCGGGTGGACGGCCCGGGCGTCCAGCATCGCGCCGACCGCGCACAGCGGCCGTCGCAGTTCCGCGTACGGCCGGCCGGCGATCAGGGCCCGCCCGCACGTGGGGTGGTCCAGGCCCAGAATCATGCGCATCGTGGTGGACTTCCCGGCCCCGTTGGGGCCGAGGAAGCCGGTCACACGGCCGGCCTGGACGTCGAATGTCAGCTCGTCCACGGCGAGGGTGTCGCCATAGCGTTTGGTGAGTCCTAGGAGGGTGATCACAGAGTTCCTTCGTGTCGGTCGCGGACCGCGGAATACAGCACGCGGAAATCGACGGCGGAGTGCACCGCCCGACGCGTGGTGGGCCCGGCCCGGGGCGGCCGCCTCGTTTCCCGTACAGAAGCGACGCTAGGAGTCCGCGGCGCCGGCGCCCATTGGTCGAACGGCAGCGGCGTCCTGCCCTTCGTGGGGGGTGCGCCCCGCCCCCAGGGCGGATCTGTAGGGCTCGCCGTTCACACGGTGCTGCGCTGGCCGTAGGCTCGCCGCGTGAAACAGACGACACCAAGCAGCCAGCCGGTCCGGGTCTTGGTGGCCGACGACGAGGCGATGGTCCGGGCGGGTGTGCGGGCCATCCTGGCCAGGGACCCGCACATCGAGGTGGTCGCCGAGGCAAGTGACGGGCACGAGGCCATTGCGCTCACCCGCCGGCACCGGCCGGACGTGGTCCTGCTGGACATCCAGATGCCCGGCTTGGACGGGCTGACGGCGGTGGCGCGGCTTCACCGGGAGCTGACGGCCGTCGGTGTCATCATGCTGACGACTTTCGGTCAGGACGAGTACGTCACCCGCGCCCTGGAAGAGGGCGCCGACGGCTTCCTGCTGAAGGCGGACGACCCGAGGGAACTGCTCAACGGGGTAAGGGCGGTGGGAGCGGGAGGGGCCTACCTGTCTCCGCGGGTCGCCGGCCGGGTCATCGCCGGGCTGCGCGCGCACCGGGCGGCACATCCCCACCGCTCGCTGGAGCGGCTCACCCAACGGGAGCGCGAGGTGCTGGCCGGACTCGGGACGGGGCTGTCCAACGCGGAGATCGCGAGCCGGCTGCACCTGGTCGAGGGCACGGTGAAGGCGCACGTCAGCGCGGTGCTCGCGAAGCTGGGCGCACGCAACCGGGTGGAAGCGGCCATTGCCGCGTACGAGGCCGGCCTGGTCCCGCCACGCCGTGGCTGACCTGGTGTCAGCGTTCCGCCACGTGCCGATCAGTCCTCGGCCACAAAAACGCCGAGCACCCGGGGTGGCGCGGCGGCGCCCGCCAGCCTGTCGTCACACCTCAACGACATATGCAGCCGAGGTCGGCTGTGTCGGTCTCCGCGGATGTCGTTTCGCGCTGACTCCGGGAGTCACTTGGCGTTCTTTTCCATGATCGATGTCAGTGAGTTCTGAGAGGGCGGTATGTGACGTGATGCCACGTTTGCTGTCGCTGGAACGTGTGGCACAGGCGTATCGGGGCTGATCGGAGAGTCCTGTCGTGCT
>NZ_JBHVWT010000047.1:0-42438 GCF_042882135.1 Streptomyces sp. NPDC058240 | reverse complement strand
CCGACACAACCAGACAGTCTCATGCCCCACGGAGAACATCGAGCCCGGACCGAAGCCTCCTGCACGCTTGACGAAGAACATAGAGGCACCCCCCGTGGCGCGGTGGGCACCCTCATGCGTGGAGCCCTGGGGCAGTGCCCCGGATCCTGCCTGTGCGGCGCGGTGCGGGCGGCCTCGGGGAATCCCCGGGCAGCCCGCACGTCGGTCACGTCAGTCGTTGGCGATCCCGTTGCCCGAGAGCACCGGGATGTCGTCGACGAGGTGCGACAGCGGCTCGTCACCCTTGGCCTGGGTGGAGTTGTCGGCGCACTGCTGGTTCTGCGGCGAGGCCAGGACGTTGATGTCCTGGACCGCGACCGGCACCAGCACACCGACGAGCGAACCGGCATTGGCCTTGAGCGGCAGGCCGACGCAGGCCTTGTTCAGCGTGCCCTGGACGAGCTGGACCTGCGGGCTGCCGTCGCCCCGGGTCACGCTGTTGCCGAACTCGTCCACGGTGCCGTTGCCGTTGACCGACGTGGTGCCACCGTCATTGCCGATCGCCATGGCCGCGGGGGCCACTGTGGCGGACAGGCCGACCAGGGACACGGCCACTGCTGCGCCGGCCATCATCTTCTTCATCACGCTTCACCTTTCGGAGCGTTCCACTCTGGAACATACTGATCAACCCGCTACGGAAGCGTCGGTTCCGCAATACCACTCAAACGGGTTCGATCCGGCATGAGTTCGATCATCTTCGGTCACCCGTCGACGGCTTCGCCGGAGGTGCGGGCCGCGGGGACCCGGCTTCCCGCGCACGGCCGGTCGGGCCCTGCGGGCGGCGCCGGCTCCTGATCGCCGTGGGTCGCCTGCCACTCGGCGAGCAGCCGGTCGTAGATGGGTGTGCCGTCCTGTGCGTGCCGCTGCCGGCCGCGGGGGCGTTGACTGTCGTACTGGTCCATGAATGGCCCCTACCCGGTGCGGCGGGTGACGTCCGCCGTCGCTACGGCAACCGGCCCAGTCCACCCGTCCCTTCGAGCGCCGTGGCGCCCCGGACGCACGAGTGGGGCCGACGCATCCGGGCGGCCGAGGAACGGCTGCCGTGCGGATGTGCCGACCCCACGGGTGTTTCGGGTACTGCGTGCAGGCGGGATCGAAGCTGCCCGCGGCACGCTCCCCTGCCGGTTCGAACAATCGGCGAGGAGCGCCCGGAGCAGTACGGCCTTAGTTGTTGCCGACGCCGTTGCCGGACAGGACCGGGATGTCGTCCAGGATGTGCGAGAGGGCCTCGTCACCCTTGGCCTGGGTGGAGTTCTCCGTGCACTGCTGGTTCTGGGGCGAGGACAGGACGTTGAGGTCCTGGACCGAGACCGGGACGGCCCCGAGGACCGAACCGACGTTGGCCTTGGCCGGCAGTGCGATGCAGGGCTTGTTGAGCGAGCCCTGGATGAGTGCGAACTGCGGGCTCATGTCGCCGTGGGTGGCGGAGTTGCCGTACGACTGGATGGCGTCGTTGCCGTTGACCGACGTCGTGCCACCGTCGTTGCCGATGGCCATGGCCTGCGGGGCGATCGCGGCGGAGACGCCGACGATCGAAGCAGCGACGGCTGCCGAGGCCATAATCTTCTTGATCATGAAATAGCCCTTCTGGGGTTTTCTGTTGCCCGCCTGTCCGGAGCGTCCTGATCAACTCACGACAACGGGGAAGGTTGTGCCGATTCACTCGAACGGTGCTTCTACGTTCAGTTGTTCGCCGAATTCGCAGCGCCGGAGGAATGCGAAAGGCCGTGGAACAGCGGGGAACTGCCGTGGCGCGACGGATCAGCCGCCGAGCGGCAGGCCGCCCATGAGCGGGGCCGCGCCCTTGGCCGCACCGGTGGCCTGGTCGGCCAGCTTGGTGACGGTGCCGTTCTTCTGCACCGACTCCGCGGCGCCGCCGACCGTGTCGACGATCGGGTCGGCAGCCTGCGGGGCCCTCTCCACCACCTGGTTGACGCCTCCGTTGAGGCTGAAGTTGGGGGCCGTGGCGTTGGTGACGGCGAAGGCGGGAGCAGCCGTTCCGAGAGCAACCACGGAACCGGCAACGAACGCAGCAGTCTTCGCGTACTTCACTTTCGGGTTCCCTTCTGCAGCGGCATCTGTTTCGGTCGCGTACCCGCGCCGCACGAGCCTTCTTTAGCCGTGCCTTCTGCCGCTTTCGCCCTGGGTAACGATTCGGTTGCGACACGGCAACTGGACGGGGCGGGTTTTCTGCGGGACCACCGGATCGAATGTCGGAAAGAAAAGGGGAAGGCCCCGGATCGCATTCGATGCGATCCGGGGCCTTCCGGTCATGAGCGTTCGGCCCGTCCGACCAGAGGTCAGCCGTTGGCGCAGGTGCCACCGAAAGCGGGGTTGATCAGACCGATCACGTCAACGGTGTTACCGCACGGGTTGAGCGGGACGTGGATCGGGGCCTGGCCGCTGTTGCCGGACAGCACGCCCGGGGAGTAGGAAGCGCCGCCCTCGGCACCGGAGTCGGCGAAGGCGGGCGCGGCGGCACCCATCGCCATCAGGGTTCCGGCGGCGATGGCGGCAACCTTGGTGTACTTCACTTTGTTCCCTTTCTTTGACGAAGTCCGAAGCGGCCACGTCTTTCGTGCCGCACGAGCGCGAACCTGATCACTCGTAACTCCGCCGATGTAGTTCGTAACGATTTCAGACCGTAGGCGAAACTCTTCTGGCGGAAGATTCTCGGAAAATCGCCCGAATGACGCAGTATCGATCACTCGATGTCACCGGAAGATCTCCCGATAATCGGATGCGCCAGCGACGGGGGCGGCAGTAACAGGCCCGGGACGCGCGGAGGAGGAATGCCAGCAGCCCAGGCCTGTCGTTACGGCTGGATCAGCTGCGGATCAGCTGTTGCCGGCACCGTTGCCGGAGAGCACCGGGATGCCGTCCAGGATGTGCGACAGCGGCTCGTCGCCCTTGGCCTGGGTCGAGTTCTCGGTGCACTGCTGGTTCTGCGGCGAGGACAGCACGTTGACGTCCTGAACCGCGACCGGGATCAGGCCGATCAGCGAGCCGGCGTTGACCTTGGCCGGCAGGCCGATGCACGGCTTGTTCAGGCCGCCCTGGACCAGACCGAACTGCGGGCTGCCGTCACCGTGGGTCTCGGCGTTGCCGAACGACTGCGAGGCTCCGTTGCCGTTGACCGAGGTCGTACCGCCGTCGTCGCCGATGGCCATGGCCTGCGTCGCGCCCAGACCGAGGAGGGAGGCGGCAACGGCACCCGTAGCCAGAACCTTCTTGATCACGATTAACCCTTCTCGCACCAGATGCCCCGTACCGGAGCCTTCTGGCCAACTCACGGCCGGGCGTTTAGTTCTCTCCATTCACCCGAATGCCGGGGATGCATGAACAGCAGTACGAAACAACACTTCAGGGACTCGCGGACGGAATCGGTCCGCCCGGCTGCTCCCCGGCCCCAGCAGGCATTTTCCGCCCGATGGGTCGAGCATCCGTACATGCTGGACGACGTCGGCACCGGCCCGTACACGTACTCCATTCGTGTGAACACATAATTTCCACGATCTTTCGAGTTTCCTCAACAATTTCTCGTCGTTATGAGTGTCACAAGCGTGCAGTTCGGGCGCTTGACCGGCAGAAGCAAGGACTCTTCACATGAAGCGCACGTCTTCGTGGTCTCTGCGCTTTCCGTAACGCCGCTTGCCGAGTCGCGCACGGGCACCGCCGGGTGGCCACCCGGCGGCCTCCGCACCGGCCTGATGAATGAACTGCGAGCGTTGTGCTCGCACAGAATGTCCTAAGAAGGGGCAATCAATGCGAAAAGCCTTGAGTAAGAGCGTGCTGGTGATGGCGGCGGCGTCAGGGATCCTGACCGCAGCCGGTGGATACGCGTTCGCGGATGCCTCCGCCGATGGCGCGGCCGTCGGTTCGCCCGGCGTCGGCTCGGGCAACAACGTGCAGGTGCCGGTACACGTGCCGGTCAATGTGTGTGGCAACACGGTGAACGTGATCGGCCTGCTGAACCCCGCGTTCGGCAACAAGTGCGCGAACACGGACGGTCAGGGCGGCGGGGGCCAGGGGGCGAGCGCCGAGGGCGTCGCGGCCCAATCTCCCGGTGTGCTGTCCGGCAACCTCATTCAGGCTCCGGTGGACGTTCCGGTCAACGTGTGCGGCAACACCGTCGACATCGCCGGTGCGCTGAACCCGGCTGCCGGGAACACGTGTGGGAACGAGGACGGGCCGGGCATCGAGCCGCCGGTGGTCGAGCCTCCCGTGGACCCCCCCGTGGTCACACCGCCGGTGGTCACACCTCCCGTGGACCCCCCCGTGGTCACACCGCCGGTGGTCACGCCTCCCGTGACACCCCCGGTGGTCACGCCTCCCGTGACACCTCCCGTCACGCCCCCCGTGGTCACGCCTCCCGTGACACCCCCCGTGGTCACGCCTCCCGTGACACCCCCCGTGGTCACGCCTCCCGTGACACCCCCGGTGGTCACGCCTCCCGTCACGCCCCAGACCGGTGAACCGCAGACCGGCATTGAGCCCGGGGGCACCACCGGGCAGCTGGCACACACCGGTGCCGACACCAACCTGGGGCTGGCCGGCGGAGCCGCCGCAGCCCTGGTGCTCGGTGGAACCGTGCTGGTCCGCCGTACCCGCGCCTCGAAGAGCTGACCGGCGCGGTCGACAGTTAAGCGGACCGCTGTCCTTCGGTTAGGGGGCCGGCTCACACCCGGGCAAGGCCCGCGCGGTCCAGGCAGGCCGCGATCTCGGCGGTCTCGGCCGCGTCCAGGCGGCGCATCGGTGCGCTCATCGCATTCGTTTCGATGATCCCGCGCAGCATGAGTGCCGTCTTGAACGCGCCGAGGCCTGCCGCGGTGGCGGACGCCGTGCCGGGACGGGCCGCGCGGACGATGTCGAAGAGCGCGACCAGGCGGTCCTGTTCGGCCCTGGCGGTGGCCCAGTCGCCCCGTACCGCGGCCTCGTGGAGACGTACGTACCCGTGCGGGTCCACGTTTCCGAGCCCGGGGACCGAACCGTCCGCGCCGCCGAGCATCATCGCGTCGACAACCAGTTCATGCCCGGTGAGTACGGAGAAGTCCGGGAGCTCACGGGCGCCGATGGCCAGGCGGCGGAACGATCCGTCGTCGCCGCTGGAGTCCTTGACCCCGGCCAGCACGCCGTCCGCGGCGAGCGGCAGCAGCAGCTCCGGAGCGAGCTTGCTGTGCACGCAGACCGGTACGTCGTAGGCCAGGACCGGCAGGTCGAGAGCGGCGGCGATGTCGCGGAAGTGGCGGTCGATCTCGATGTCGTGCGTGCGCGTGCAGAAGGGGGCGGTGACGACGACGGCGTCGGCGCCGAGCGCTTCGGCAGCGCGGGCCCGCTCGATCGCCCGGCCGGTGGTGGTCTCGATCGCACCGACGAGCACCGGGACCTGACCGGCGCAGGCGGCCGTGATGACCTTGATGACCTCGTCCTGCCGGCCAGGCGTCAGGTAGGCGGTCTCCCCCGAGCTGCCGAGGGCGAACAGGCCACTGACGCCGCCGTCGAGGAGATGCCCCACGACCCGCTCCAGGGAGGGGCGGTCGATCTCGCCGTCCGCGGTGAGCGGGGTGACGACGGGCGGGATCACTCCGGTGTAGCGGGGGTTCCAGGCGGACATGCGGTGCTCCTTGCGGACGGTACGGGGGCCGGGTGCCCGGCGGGGGACGTGGGGTTCTGGGGGTGGACGCAGTGCCAGCGGTGCCCGTCCGGGCCGGAGGCCGCGGCGGGAAAGACCGTGGCGCAGGCGTCGCCGGCCTTCCGGCAGCGGGTGCGGAACGGGCAGCCGGACGGCGGGTTGGTCGCCGAGGGCACCGGCCCGGTGAGCACGATGCGTTCGGTGGTCTCCAGCAGGCTCGGGGTCGCGGAGAGCAGTGCCTCGGTGTACGGGTGCACCGGGGCGCCCGCCACGTCGGCCGCACGCCCTTCCTCCACGATCCGGCCGAGGTAGAGGACGGCGAGGCGGTCGGCGAGGTAGCGCACGGTCTGGACGTCGTGCGAGATGAACACCATGGCCCGACCGGGTCGGGTGCGGTGGCCGCGGTGGGTACGACGGCGGCCCTGGCGCTCCTGGGCGCCGCGGAGGCGTCGGTGAGGCCCTCGGAGAGGACGTTGAGGGCGAGGACGGTGATCAGCAGTGCGAGGCCGGGAAGAACGTGGCCCACCAGCCGCCGGCGAGGAGGATCTGCCAGCCGTAGGCGAGGACGCTGCCCCAGCTGGGGTCGGGGTCCTGCACTCCGGCGCCGATGAAGGAGAGGCTGGCCTCGAAGATGATCGCCTCGGCGACCATGACGGTGGCGAACACCATGACCGGGGCCATGCAGTTGACGGCGACGTGGCGGAGCACGATGTAGCCGCGGCGGGCGCCGATGACCTTCTCGGCGGCGACGTAGTCCTCGCCGTACTGGGAGAGGACGTTGGCGCGGACCACGCGGGCCAGCGACGGGGTGTGGACGAAGGCGATGGTGAAGATGATCACCGGGATGCTGGTGCCGAAGACCGCGACGAGGACGGCGGCCAGTGCGATCGGCGGGAACGACATCACGATGTCGAGGGTCCGCATCACGGACTCGTCGCCGAGCTTGCGCGAGGTGGCGGCGATCGAGCCGAGGAGCGCGCCCGCGACCAGTGCGAGCGCGGTCGCGCCGAGGCCGATCACCAGCGAGTAGCACGACCCGGGCGAAGACGTCGCGGCCGGCCCGGTCGGTGCCGAACCAGTGGTCGCCGCCGGGTGCCTGGACCGGGGTGCCGGTGGTCAGCGGGTCCTGGGTGAACAGGGGGGCGAGTACGGCGCCGAGGACGACGACGATCAGTACGCCGAGGGCGGTGCGGGAGGTGACCGGGAGGGCGCGGAACGCGATGCCCGGTCGGGACAGTTTGTTGGCCAGACGGCCGGTGGCGAACATGTCACACCGTCCTGATGCGCGGGTTGACCAGCAGATAGAGCAGGTCGACGATGACGTTGACCACCAGGAACGCGATGGCGATGGTCAGTACGGTGCCCTGGACCAGGGCGACATCGCCGCCGGTGACACCTTCGAGGATGAGCTTGCCCATGCCGGGCAGGTCGAAGATCGCTTCGATGACGACCGCGCCGCTGAGCATGTAGCCGACCTTGATGCCGAGCACGGTCAGCGGGGTGACGAGCGCGTTGCGCAGCACAGGTGGCCTGTGCGATCCGGTCAGGCGCGGCTGACGTCCAGGAAGGAAAGGCCCGTGGTGGGCAGCGGCTTGAAGCCGGGCAGCGCCTTCTCGTTCCAGGCGGTGGGCAGCTTGCGGTGGAGGATCGGGTAGAGCGCGGCCTCGTCGGCGACCAGGTCGGTGACCTCGCCCCACAGCTCCTTGCGCTTCGCCTCGTCGGCGGCCTTCGCCGCTTTGTCGAGGGTCTGCCTGACCTTCTTGTACGCGTCGGACTTGCCCCAGCCGTAGCGGCTCTCGGGCCAGAAGCCGTAGTAGAACCAGCGCAGCAGGAGGTCGGCGTCGTTACCGAAGACGGACGGGTCGCCGGGGGCGACCAGCACCTCGAAGGCACCCTTGTCGATCTTGGCGTACTGGGCCGGGGACTGGGCGATGTCGAGGGTGACCTTGACGCCGGCCGCCTCCCAGCTCTCCTTCAGCAGCGGGGCGATGTCCTTGACCCAGCCGGTGTCGGTGGTGAGGACGGTGAAGGAGAGGTTCTTGACGCCCGCGTCGGCGAGGAGCTGCTTGGCCTTCGCCACGTCGTGCGTGTAGACCGTGGCGGCCTTGTGGTAGTCGGGGTGGGTGGCGGGGACGTACCCGGTGGCGGCTGCGGCGTTGCCCACCATCGCGGTCGAGATGATCTTCTCGGTGTCCAGCGCGTAGTGCAGTGCCTGGCGCACGCGCTTGTCCGCGAACCGCTTGTCGGCGGTGTTGAACATCAGGAAGAGCAGGCCGAAGGACTGCACGGACTCGGTCTTCGAGGCGCCCGCGAGCCGCTTGACGTCGATGTAGGGGACATCCTCGATGGCCTGGACCCGGCCCGACTCCATGGCGCTGACGCGGGCCGACTGGTCGGACATCAGCCGCCAGATCATCTTCTTGGCCTTGGCCGGGTGCGCGCCGTTGTACTTGTCGTACGCCTCGAAGACGATCTTGTCCTCGCGGGTCGCCTCGATGAACTTGTACGGTCCCGAGCCGACCGGCTTGGCGTCGAATGCCTTGGGGTCGGGTTCGACGATCTTCTTCGGGACGATCCGGGCCACGGCGATGCGGGACGGGAAGAGCGCGAATGGGTACTTCAGCTTGAACTCGACCGTGCCGGCGTCGATGGCCTTCACCGTGTCGATGAAGGGCACGAACTGCGCCATGAGCGAGGCGTTCTTCGGGTCCAGGATGCGTTCGAAGCTGAACACCACGTCGTCGGCGGTGACCGGTGATCCGTCGTGGAAGGTCGCGCCCTTGCGGAGCGTGGCCCGGTAGGTGGTGGCGTTGATCTTCTTCGGCATCTCGGTGGCCAGTGCGGGACGGGCCACGAGTGTTGCCGGATCGAGATCCACGAGAGCCCTCGAAGATGTGCATATTGGCGGCGTACGGAGTCGCGCCCGAGGTGATCATCGGGTCGAAGCCGGTGAGAGGGGGTACGAGAGACCGGCCTCGATGAGGCCGCTGCCGCTGCCCTTGTCCGCCGTGCCGTCAGCGGTCGAGGACGGTCCGCCGCAGGCGGAAAGGCTCGCCGTGATGGCTGCTGCCGCACCGACAGCGCCGGTGTATCGCAGGAAGGTGCGGCGCTCGACACCGGCTGGTCTCAGCTCGGGCACGGGTCCTCCAGGGACGTCGAAGGTGGAACGTAAGGGCGGAAAACTGGCGGGGAAACGGGTGACGGAACGCGGGATCGCGAGGGATCGAGGAACCGAGAGCATCAGACGTCAGATGTCTGATGCCTTGATAGCGTGGGAACGTAGCTGGACAATCGAGAGGGGTCAAGAGGTGGGGAGTTCACATATGTCCGGTGCGAGGCCCGGCCGGCAGCTGCTCCGGCAGGAAGTCGTCGAGGGCATCAAGCGCTACATCCTCGAAAAGCGGCTCCGCCCCGGGGACCCGCTGCCCACCGAGCCGGCTCTGTGCGAGGCGCTCAGCGCCAGCCGCTCCAGCGTCCGCGAGGCGGTCAAGATCCTCAACGCGCTGGACATCGTGGAGGTGCGGCACGGGCACGGCACGTACGTGGGCAGGCTGAGCCTGTCGGCCCTGGTGGAGAGCCTGACCTTCCGCGGGCTGCTCTCCCCCGACGACGACTTCCAGGTGATGGCCGACCTCGTCGACGTACGCGAGCTCTTCGAGCGCGGGATGGCCGACCGGATCGTCTCGCTGCTCAGCAAGGACCAGCTCGACGCGCTGGACGGCCTGGTCGCCACGATGCGCAGGACCGGCGCCCAGGAGGGGCACGGCTTCGTGGAAGCGGACCGGGCGTTCCACGCGCTCCTGGTGGCGCCGCTCGGCAATGAGCTGATCGGCCAGCTCTCGATGGCCTTCTGGGACGTGTACTCGATCGTCGCGCCGCATCTCGACGGATTCACGCACGCCGACGAGATGGCGACGATCGTGGCCCACCAGAACATCGTGGACGCCGCGCGGGCCGTGGACATCACCGGCTTCATGAAGGCGCTGGTCGAGCACTACGCCCCGGTCAGGCGCCGGATCTCCGAGGCCCGCGCCCGCGACAACGCCCCGGACTGACCCTGCCGCCCGCCCTTCCGGGGAGACGCGACCGGGCCCTGCCGGGACAGATCCTGGTCCGGCGGGGCCCTTGACGGCCGCCGCGAGCGCTGCCTAGGGTCCGTGTGCCGCCAGGACATCTGACGTCTTCTGTCTCGATGCCCGGCATTCACACCCCCGGCGCATCCCAGGAGGGCACCTCCATGCCGTTGACGGACCTCTCGCTCGCGGACTGCCGCGAATACCGGCCTGAACTGCCGGTTCCGGCCGGCTTCGACGCCTTCCGGTCGAGCACCCTGAGCGAGGCGCCCGCCGCCGGCGGCCCGGTGCCGAAGCCGGTGTTCGCGCCCGTGGACACCGGGCTCACCCAGGTCCGTACGTACGAATGTGACATTGCCCGGCTTCGCCGGACGTCCGGTCCGCGGCTGGCTGCATCTGCCGGCCGGGGCCACCGAACCCCTCGGCTGCATGGTCTCGCCGATCCGGGCAGGATCTCCACGGTCCTGAACAGCGACACTCCCGCCACCTGGGTCGTCACCGGTGACAGCATCACCCACGGGGCCCTGCACACCAACGGCCGGCGCAGCTACCCGGAGCACTGGACGGAGCGGGTCCGCTGGGAGCTGGGCAAGCCGAAGAACCGGGACTTCGTGATCGATTCCGGCGTGAGCGGCGCCACCAGCGCCGAACTCGTCGCCATGTTCGAGGAACGGGTCACCGCCTTCTCGCCCCGGGTGGTCTCGATCATGATCGGTACGAACGACATCACGACCTCCGGCCTCGGCCCCGAGGCCTACCGGGCCAACCTCGTCTCGCTCGTCCGCTCGGTGCGGGCACTGCCCGGCTCGCCGGTTCCGGTACGTGAAGGTCCCGGTGACCGTCGCGGCGGGCGCCTCGGGCAGTGTCACGCTCACCGCCACGTACCGGGCGAGCGGCAAGCAGGCGTCCGGCAGCGCGACGGCGACCGTGACTCCCTAGACAGGGCCTAAGGTCCGGCCCCCGGGAGGCGCCGCGCGTTCCCGTCCCGCGCCTGCCCTCGCACGGGTGCGACGATGTGGGCGTCCAGCACCTCCCGGAGCGTCGGAACAGGCGGTAGCACGGTGGCAGTGACAGGTTTACGCATCGGGGTGGTCGGCGGCAGCATCGCCGGCTGCGCGATGGCGATCGCGGGGGCGCGGGCCGGGGCGGACGTCACCGTCCACGAGCGCAGCGACGGTGCGTTGCAGGACCGGGGATTCGGCATCGTCATCCCTCCGCCGCTGCATCAGGAGCTGGTCGCGGGCGGGTATCTGGGCGCGGACATGCCGACGGCACCGGTCGCCGCCCGGGTCTGGCTCGCACGGGCGCCGGGGCGTCGGACGGCACGTGAGCTGGCACGGCAGCAGGCCCCGGTCGCGGCGTGCAACTGGGGTCTGCTGTGGCGGGCGTTGCGCTCGAACATCGGGGGCAGCACCTACCACCGCGGGCGGCCCGTCGGCTCCGTCGTCCGTACCGCCTCCGGCGGCGCCCTGATCCGTACCGCGGACGGCGAGCGGGAGTACGACATCGTCGTCGGGGCGGACGGGCACCGGTCCGTCACCCGCGAACTGATCGCACCCGAGGTGCGGCCGGTTCCCGCCGGATATCTGGTCTGGCGGGGCACGATCCCGGCGAGCGCGCTCCGCGACCATCCGGAGCAGCTGGCACTGCTGGAGACCGCCTGGGTCACCCTGGGCTTCCCCGGCGGACACGGTGTCTTCTATCTGATCCCGGGAACGGAACCGGGATCGCGGCTGCTGGCGTACGCCATCTACGCGCCTCCCCCGGCGTCGGTGACGGCAGCGGGGTCCGGTGCCCCGGTCTCCGCCGCGTACGTGCGGCACATCGCCGGGGAACACTTCCCCGCGGAGTGGGCCGACATCGTCGCCCGGGGCGAGCACACCTCCCAGGCGCTCCACCCGGTCGCCGACTTCGTCGTGCCGCGGGCGGCGGAGCCCCCCTTCCTGCTGGCCGGCGACGCGGCGAGCGTGACCCGGCCGCACACCGCGAGCGGGGCGGTCAAGGCGCTCCAGGACGCGTTGTGCCTGGAACGGTCGCTGCGCGCGTCCTCCTCGGCGGCGGAGGCCCTGCACCGGTACGCGGAGGAGCGTTCCGCCGAGGGGGCCCGCCTGGTCGGACTCGGCCGCAGGCTGGGGCGGGAACTCGTCGAGAACACGCCCGACTGGCCGACGATGGGGCCGGCCGAGGTGGACGCGCTCAGCCGCGCCGCGTTGAACGGCGCCGACAGCTATCTGTACGGCAGCGTCCAGCGGCAGTGACGAACCCGGTCGCGGGGCCGGGTCAGCGGCCGGGCCGTGCGGTCGGAGCCGCGTCGGCGGTCGGCGCGGCCATGTCCACGACCCGGTCGGCGGCTTCCGCCACGGCGGGGTCGTGCGTGGCCACGACCGTGACGCAGTCGTCCTGGCGGGTGCGTTCGGCGAGGAGCGCGGCCAGTTCGCCGGCCTGGGACCGGTCGACGGCCGCCGTCGGTTCGTCGATCAGCAGCAGTTTCGGGGAGAGGAAGAGCGCACGGGCCAGGGCGACGCGCTGGCGTTCGCCGCCGGAGAGCTGTTCGGGGCGGTGGCGCAGGCGATGGCCGAGGCCCACCCGGCCGCCCCGGGCTGCTCGCCGCGGTCGTGGAGGACGCGATGCCGCGCTGGACGGACGCCATCCGGGCCGGCATGTCGGCGGCCGGTACGCCGGAGGAGAAGATCGCCGCCCATGTGTCGTCCCAGCTGGAGCTGGTGCGTGGCGGGGAGCACCGGATCGCCCAGGCGCCGGCCGGGGTCCGGGACGCGGCGGTGGTACGGGAGAGCGCGGTGCGCGCCCACCGTGAGCTGCTCACCCCGCTGATCGGCGCGCTGACCGAGCTGGGCGAGGAGGGCCCGCGGCGCACGGCGCTGCTCCTCCAGGGCATCGTCAACGCGGCCACGACGGCGATCGAGAGCGGCGCCGACCCCCGAGCGGTGACGGACCGGGCGTTCCGGATGGCCGTCACCGCGATCACCGGGGCGACGCCGGGGCGGTGAGGGACCGGGCGGCCCCTCGCCTCCGCCGCCGGAAGCCGTCCGTCACCCCGGCTGCGGGACCGGCGACGGTGCGAGGCGGGTGCGGATGCCGTCGAAGTGGGTGCGCATGGCGCGCACCGCGCGTTCGCCGTCGGCCGCCGCGACCGCCGCGACGATCTCGCGGTGCTGGGCGCAGGTGGCCATGGGGTCCTGATGGCCGTCGTCGAGATCTTCGCGCACCCGGTCCATGGCCGCCCAGAACGCGTCGAGCACCTCGCTGAGCAGGTGGTTGTCGAGCGAGGCGTAGAGCGCGAGGTGGAAGGCGCGGTCGGTGCCGCGCGCCACCCGGCCGCCGTCGCGGGCCTCGGCGTCCATCTTCGCGACGAGGCCGCGCAGCACGTCGAGGTCCTCGTCGGGGATGCCGGCCGTGACGGCGCCGACCAGACCGGCCTCCAGCGCCTCCCGCACCTTCATCAGCTCGAAGAGGCCCGGCTCCCCCTGCCGGTGACGGACGGCGGCGCGGAAGGCGAGCCCTTCGGCGAAGGGTGACAGGGAGAGCGAGCCGACGAAGGTGCCGTAGCCGCGGCGGATCTCCACGACGTTGACGGCCTGGAGCGCCTTGAGGGCTTCGCGCACCGATACCCGGCCGGCCCCGAAGAGCTCCATCAGCTCCGCCTCGGTGGGCAGCGCGTCACCGGGGCCGAGTCTGCGTTCCAGGATCAGCTCCTTGAGCCGACGCTCTATGTCCTGAGCCATGGTGGGGCGCGGCACAACATCCTCCCGAGGTGCGATTGCCCCTTGACCGGTCACAGGAGCATCTGTTTAAGGTGAGCCAGACATAGGACATCTTACGTCTCACGTCTCGATCCGTGCAGCTGCCTCGGGCCACGGATCGGCGCATCGACCGAGCTGGAGCCCTCACCATGTCCCTGACCTCACCGCTGCACGGCGTCGTCCCGCCGGTCTGCACCCCGCTCGACCCCCGGGGGGAGGTCGACACCGCGTCCCTCGCCCGGCTCGTCGAGCACCTCATCGGCGGTGGTGTGCACGGGCTGTTCGCGCTCGGCTCCACCAGCGAGGTCGCGTACCTCACCGACGAGCAGCGCGCCACGGCGCTGGAGACCGTGGTCAATACGGCCGACGGCCGGGTCCCGGTCCTCGCCGGTGTCATCGACACCACCACCGCTCGTGTCGTCGAGCACGCCAGGTCCGCCGCCGAACTGGGTGCGGACGCCCTGGTGGCGACCGCACCGTTCTACACCCGCACCCACGGCAAGGAGATCGCCCAGCACTTCCGGCGGCTGCGCGCGGCGGTCGACCTGCCGCTGTTCGCGTACGACATCCCGGTCGCCGTGCACAGCAAGCTCTCCCCCGCGCTGGTGCGCGAACTCGCCGAGGACGGCACGCTGGCCGGCCTCAAGGACAGCAGCGGCGACGAGGGCGGACTGCGCCGCCTGATCGTCGAGCTGGGTGGCCGCGAGGGCCGCACGGACGGACCGGCGCCGCGCTTCAGCATCCTCACCGGCTCCGAACTCACCGTGGACGCGGTCCTGTTGGCCGGGGCCGACGGTGTCGTGCCGGGCATCGGCAATGTCGACCCGGCCGGTTACGTACGGCTCTACGACGCCGCGCGGGCCGGGAAGTGGGAGCTGGCCGCGAAGGAGCAGGAGCGGCTCGTCGAGCTGTTCGCCATGGTCGACGCCGGTCCGGAGGCGGACATGGGCCGCAGTTCCTCGGCGCTCGGCTCCTTCAAGGCGGCGCTCCAACTGCTCGGCGTCATCGCCTGCGGCGACACCGCCTTCCCGCAGATCCAGCTGAGCGCTGAATCCGTCGCCCTGGTCTCCCAGCGCCTGCGCGCCGCCGGCCTGCCGCCGGTCCGATGAACGACCTCTCCCGGCCGTCCGCCGACAGAACAGGTGCCGCGGTGATCGGGCTCGACCTCGGCGGTACGAAGATCGCCGCCGCACTCCTCGGACCCGACGGCACGATCCTGTCGCGGCACACCCGGCCCACCCCGGCCCGGGACGGCGCGGCGGCCGTGCTGGACGCACTCGCCGGGGCGGCCGCGGCCGTCGATCCGGGGCGGCTGGCCACGGCGCTCGGCATCGCGGCGGCCGGGGTCGTCGATCCCCGTACCGGCATGGTCACCAGCGGCACCGACTCCATCCGCGGCTGGGCCGGCACCGCCCTGGGCGCCGGCCTCGCGGACCGCACCGGATATCCGGTGGCCTGCGACAACGACGTACGCGCCACGGCGGGTCCGGAACTCGCGGCGCTGACGGCGGACGGCGGACCGGACCGGGCGGACCAGGGGTCGCTGCTGTTCGTGGCGGTCGGTACGGGCGTGGGCGGCGCGATAGCCGTCGACGGGCGGATGCTGCACGGCGCGGCCGGTCTCGCCGGGCATCTCGGCCATCTGCCCAGCCCGGAGGCCGCCGGACTGCCCTGCACCTGCGGCGGCGCCGGACACCTGGAGGTCATCGCCTCCGGTCCAGGCATCGCCGCCCACTACGCCCGGCTGACCGGCGCCCCCGTGGACCGGCTCGAAACCGTCGCCGCGCGGGCCGGGCAGGGCGACGCGTCGGCCGTCCGCGCCATCACCACCGGCGCGACCGCCACCGGCCAGGTGCTCGGCGGGCTCGCCAACGCGCTGGGGCCCGACCGGGTCGTCGTCGGCGGCGGTGTGCCGCGGATCGGCCCGCTGTACGGGGACGCCCTGGCCGCCGCCTTCACCGCGGAACTGATGCCGCCGCTGCGCGGACTCGTGCCCCGGGCGCCGCTGTTCGGCGCCGACGCGGCGGTGCTCGGCGCCGCCGCCCTGACCACCACACTTCCCCTCCACCACCCGGGAGTCCTTCGATGACCGCTCAGGAACTGGCCACCACCCTCCAGGGCAAGCTGATCGTGTCCTGCCAGGCGCCCCCCGGCGATCCGATGCGGGAGACCGGCACCCTGGTCCGGCTCGCCCGGTCGGCCGTGGCCGGTGGCGGCGCCGCGATCCGCGCCAATGAGCCGGAGGTCGTCGCCGCGATCGTCGCGGCCGTGGACCTGCCGGTCATCGGCCTGTGGAAGGACGGAGACGTCGGCGTCTACATCACCCCGACCGTCCGGCACGCCCTGGCGGTCGTGGAGGCCGGTGCCGATGTGGTCGCCGCCGACGCCACCGACCGGCCGCGCCCCGACGGCTCCACCTTCGCCGAGCTGGTCGCGGCGGTGCACGGGGCGGGCGCCCTGGTGATGGCCGACGTCTCCACGCTTGCCGAAGGCATCGCGGCGGCCGGGCAGGGCGCGGACTTCGTCTCCACCACCCTCTCCGGCTATGTGCCGGGCACGCCGGAGCAGACCGGCCCCGATCTCGGCCTGGTCTCCGCGCTCACCGCCGCGATCGACGTCCCGGTGGTCACCGAAGGCCGTATCAACACCCCCGAGGAGGCCGCCGAGGCCCTGGCACGCGGCGCCCACAGCGTCGTCGTCGGCACCGCCATCACCGCACCGACCGCCCTGACCGCCCGCTTCGTCGCAGGCATCGCCCGGCCCTGACCTTCCCCCCACCACGCGGGCCGGCGGCTCAACGACGAGCCCCGTCCCGCATCCTGGAGTCACCGTGCAGATCACATCACCCGCCGAGCTCCCCTGGTATCGAGAAGTGAGCGGTACCCAGTGGAAGTCGTTCTTCGCCGCCTGGATCGGCTACGTCCTCGACGGCTTCCGCAGCCGGGCCAGCGGCTTCCTGATCTCCGGTTTCTCGGTCGGCTCGGTGCTCGCCGCCCAGGTCTACAACTGGGTGGTGCCGTCGCTCGGCTGGCGGTGGATGTTCTACCTCGGCCTGATACCGATCGCCATCGCGCTGTGGATGCGGCGGGCGCTGCCCGAGGCCGAGGAGTGGACGGAGAGCGTCGCGGACAAGGGTGCCAAGCCCAATCCGTTCCGGCCGCTGTTCGTGACCCGGGGCCGGGCCGTCGTCAATACGGTCCTGGTCGTCGTCGCCACCGTCTCGCTCTTCCTGGTCTTCACCCCGGGCGGCGCCGGAATGGTTCCGGTGCTCTCGGTGGTCGCCGGACTGACCCTCGCCGCGTTCGCCGTGCAGATGGGCGGGAAGCGCAGCTGGGTGCTGTATCTGTCGATGATCGTGACGCTGTTCTTCGCGTTCCTGTACTCGTGGCCGATCCAGGCGCTGCTGCCCACGTATCTGAAGACCGAACTCGGCTACTCCACCGACCAGGTCACCGACGTCCTGTACTTCGCGGGCTTCGGGACCATGGTCGGCTGCTGGACCGCGGGCTTCCTCGGTGACCGGATCGGTGCGAAGAAGGCGTACGCGCTGACGCTGCTCGCTTCGCTGGCCTTCGTGTACCCGGTCTTCGCCGTGCACGACAATCTGCTGCTGCTCGGCATCCTGCTCTTCCTGCTGCAGGCGACCAGCTTCGGCATCTCCGGGCTGCTGCCCCGATACATCGGCGGGCACTTCCCGACGGCGAGCAGGGGCGCGGCGCTCGGCTTCACCTACAACGTGGGGGCGCTGGGCGGTGCGGTTGCTCCGGTCCTGGGGGCGCATCTGGCGTCCGGGATGGATCTGGGGCAGGCGCTGGCCGTGCTGACCTTCGCGGGCACGGTGATCGTGGTGCTGCTGGTCGGGTTCGACGTACCGGCCCGGCTCAACCGGCTGACCGATCCCGATGCCGAGCCGGACCATCTCGCGGTGCCGCCGGCGACGGAGCGCGGCGGGGCCTCGCGCACGAAGGCCGCCTGCTGACCCGACGGGAGCGCGGGCGCGGGGCGGGCCGGGGCGGTGGAGAACCATGCCCGGCCCGCCCCGCGCTCCCGGTGCCAGCCGGGACCTAGAACGGTCCAATACTGAATTGCTGGTGCAGTGAGACGCCGCGCGTCTCACTGCACCTGTCGGCCGAACGTCAGGCCGCGATCCGCTCGAAGACCGCGGCGAGACCCTGTCCGCCGCCGATGCACATGGTCTCCAGCCCGTACCGGGCCTCGCGGCGGTGCAGCTCGCGGGTCAGCGTGGCGAGGATACGGGCGCCGGTGGCGCCGACCGGGTGGCCGAGGGAGACGCCGGAACCGTTGACGTTGACGCGCTGCTCGTGGTCCTTCTCGCCGAGGCCCAACTCGCGGGTGCAGGCGAGCACCTGGGCGGCGAAGGCCTCGTTGAGCTCGATCAGGTCGAGGTCGGCGAGGGTGAGTCCGGCGCGGTCGAGGGCGGCCCGGGTCGCCGGGACGGGGCCGATGCCCATCGTCGCGGCGGGCACCCCGGCACGGGCGAAGGCGACCAGCCGGACCAGCGGGGTGAGGCCGAGCCGTTCGGCGGTGGCGGCGCTGGTGACCAGGCAGGCGGCGGCCGCGTCGTTCTGGCCGCTGGCGTTGCCCGCGGTGACGGTCGCCTCCGGGTCGGACTTCGCCATGATCGGGCGCAGCGCGGCGAGTTGTTCGGCGGTGGTGTCGGGGCGGGGGTGCTCGTCGGCGGTGACGACGGTCTCGCCCTTGCGGGTGCGTACGGTGACCGGGACGGTCTCCGCTTCGTACCGGCCCTCCGCCGCTGCCCGGCCGGCGCGCTGCTGCGAGCGCAGGGCGAGGGCGTCCTGGTCGGCACGGCTGATGCCGTAGGCGCGCCGGAGGTTCTCGGCGGTCTCGATCATGCCGCCCGGAACGGGATGGTTGACGCCGCCCGCGGTGACCCTGCCCCGGGCCAGCGAGTCGTGGAGCTGGAGGCCGGGGCCCTTGATGCCCCAGCGGCCGTCGTGCGTGTAGTACGGGGCGGCGCTCATCACGTCGACGCCGCCCGCGACGACGACCTCGCTGAACCCGGCCCGGATCTGCATCGCCGCGTCGAGCACGGCCTGGAGGCCCGATCCGCAGCGGCGGTCGACCTGGGAGCCGGTGACGGTCTCGGGCAGTCCGGCGTCGAGAGCGGCGACCCGGCCGATGGCGGGGGCCTCGGCGGAGGGATAGGAGTGCCCGAGGATCACCTCGTCGACGGCGGCGGGGTCGATTCCACTACGGGCCACGACCTCGGCGATGACGCGTGCGGCGAGTGCGGCCGGCGTCTGCTGCGCGAACACTCCGCCGAAACGGCCGATGGGGGTGCGCAGTGGTTCACAGATGACGACATCGAGCTGCTGATCGGGCACGGCGTGACCTTTCGGAGGCGAGTGGCGTGTGCCGTCGACCCTTGCACCCGGCGACTGAGGCGGTCCAATATCCAGTTCGCCCTGGTTCAAGACGTGGCGCGTCTCAATACCGGCTTGCGGCGGTTCGCCCCGCGGCCGGGCCCGACGGCGTGGGCAGGGCCTCCTCCGTCACCGCCAGTACCGCCCGCAGCGCGGCGGAGGGGTTGTCGGCGCGCCAGGCCAGCGCCGCCTGGAGCCGGATCGGCGGGCCGGCCAGGGGCCGGTAGACGAGGCCGTTCTGCTGGATGTGCTGGACGGAGGTGACGGTGAGCGTGACGCCGACACCCGCGGCGACCAGCGCCAGGATGGTGTACGAGTCGGGCGCCTCCTGGACCACCCGGGGGTTGAACCCGGCGGCCTCGCAGGCCCCGACCATCGCGTCGCGCACGGTGGAGCCGGTGTTGGCGGGAAAGGAGACGAAGGGCTCCTCGGCCAGGACGCCGGTGGGGACGCTCTCCAGCCGGGCGAGCGGGTGATCGAAGGGCAGCGCGCACACCAGCTCCTCCTCGTCGATCACCCGGTATGCCACTCCCGGCTGGGTCACCGGCAGCCGGACGAAGCCCAGGTCGAGCGAGCCGTCGGCGACCCGGTCGAGGGCGACGTTGGCGTAGGTCTGCCCCTTCATGACCAGTTCGAGGGCGGGGTGGGCGGCGCGCACGGCCCGGGTGAGGAGCGGCAGCGTCTCGTGGCTGGAGGCGCCCGCGAAGCCGATGGTGACCCGCCCGTACTCACCGCGGCCCGCCGCCTTCGCGGCACGCACCGCGGTGTCGAGGTCGTCGAGCACGGTCCGTACCGGCTGGAGGAAGGACTCCCCCGCGCTGGTGAGCCGCACCGACCGGGTGTTGCGTTCGAAGAGCTGGACGCCCAGCTCCTTCTCCAGCCGGCGGATCTGCTGGCTCAGCGGCGGCTGGGCCATCTGCAGCCGTTTCGCGGCCCGCCCGAAGTGCAGCTCCTCGGCCACGGCGACGAACGCGGACAGATGACGCAGCTCCATGCACGCTCCTTCGGCCGCCGGCTGCCGGCCGTCGTCGGTGACCGGTCGGTGACCGGTGACCGGTGACCGACTGATCCGATTCATTAATCAGACGTCTCGATACGACCTTAATTTGGTATTGGACAGCAATCAATAGCCGCTGACACGGTGGGGCGACGCGCATACCCAGGACGCGCCAGCAGAGCCGGAGGAGCACCGTGGCCACGACGGACCGGAAAGACAAGACGATGTCGATGAAGGCGGCGAT
The DNA here is from genome assembly GCF_042882135.1 of Streptomyces sp. NPDC058240. Taxonomy (NCBI): domain Bacteria; kingdom Bacillati; phylum Actinomycetota; class Actinomycetes; order Kitasatosporales; family Streptomycetaceae; genus Streptomyces; species Streptomyces sp. NPDC058240. The sequence goes on along the minus strand of NZ_JBHVWT010000047.1, from coordinate 22,287 downwards.
CGCCGCCTTCGTCCACGACGGCGGCACCGTCTGTCTCGAAGGCTTCACCCATCTCGTCCCGACCGCCGCGGGCCACGAGATCATCCGCCAGGGCCGCCGCGACCTCACCGTGGTCCGGATGACCGCGGACATCGTGGTGGACCAGATGATCGCCGCGGGCTGTGTCTCGCGGCTGGTCTCCTCCTTCGTCGGCAACTCCTCCGCCGGGTCGCTCGGCGAACTGCGCCGCCGCATCGAGACCGGTGAACCGGCGCCGCTCGCCTTCGAGGAGTACAGCCACTACGGAATGATCTGCCGCTACCTGGCCGGCGCCCAGCGGCTGCCGTTCCATCCGCTGCGCAGCTACGGCGGCAGCGACCTGCCGTCCGTCAACAGCGGTCTGCTCAAGGTCACTTCGCCCTACCCAGGCCCGGACGGCGAGCCCGAGCAGATCTATGTCGTACCACCCGTCAACCCGGATGTGACGATCATCCACGCCCAGCGCGCCGACCGCAGCGGCAACACCCAGATCTGGGGCCTGACCGGCATCCAGGCCGAGGCGGTGTACGCGGCGGACAGGGCGGTCGTCGTCGTGGAGGAGATCGTCGACGACGAGGTGATCCGCTCGGACCCGAACCGCACGCTCGTCCCCGCCCACGCGGTCGACGCGGTCGTCGTCTGTCCGCGCGGCGCACACCCCTCCTTCGCGCAGGGGTACTACGACCGGGACAACGCCTTCTACCGGACCTGGTCGCACATCAGCAAGGATCCGCAGCGGCTCCAGGAGTGGCTGGCCGAATGGGTGCTCGGGACGGCCGACCACACGGAGTACGTCGACAAGCTCGGCGAGGAGTACTGGGCGGGCCTGGCGGTCGGCGAGGCGCTGAGCCTGCCGGTGAACTACGGGCGGCGGCTGTGAGCGGACAGGCAGGACAGGCAGGACAGGCAGGACGGGCAGGACGGGCAGGACGGGCAGGACGGGCAGGACGGGCAGGACGGGCGACGGAATCAGGACACGCGAAGGAACGCGCCATGCCCATCACCACCACCGCACCGGACAGCATCACCTCGTCGGAGCTGCTCTCCGTCGTCGCCTCCCGTGAACTGGCCGCGCGCCGCACCGTGTTCGCCGGCATCGGCCTGCCGACGCTCGCCACCGAGCTGGCGCATCTGACGGTCGCCCCGGAGATCGAGGTCGTGTACGAGTCCGGGGTGTGCGGCGCGCACCCCTCGCACCTGCCGGAGACCATCGCCGACGCGGTCCTGATCACCGGTGCCGAGGCGGTGCTGTCGATGCCCGCGCTCTTCGGCTGTGTCCTCCAGGGCGGCCATATCGACGTGGGATTCCTGGGCGCCGCGCAGATCGACCGGTGGGGCAATCTCAACACGTCCGTGATCGGTGACTGGGACAGCCCCGCGGTCCGGCTGCCCGGTTCCGGCGGTGGCATCGAGGTGATGGCCAACTCCCGTGAGGTCTTCGTCGTGATGCGCCGCCACAATCCGCGTTCCTTCACCGGGACCCTCGACTTCTGCACCGCCCCCGGCCCCGACCGGGCACTGGCCGAGGGCATCCGGCCGCTGGGCGCCGGTGTCACCCGGGTCATCACCGAACTGGGCATCCTGGCCCGCACGGGCGTCGGCGAGGAGCTGAGGCTGGTCGCCGTCCACCCCGGCGTCACCGTCGAGCAGGTACGGGCGGCCACCGGCTGGGACCTGAAGGTGGCCGGCACGGTCGGGACCGTACCGCCGCCGACGGAGGCCGAACTCCGCCTGCTGCGCGAGGACGTGGACCCGGAACGCGTCTATCTTCGCTGAGACGGATCACATGTCACAGCCGCTCGCTTGGACGGATCACATGTCACAGCCGTCCGCTGAGGCAGTTCACATGTCACAGCGGTTCGCTTGGACGCATCACATGTCACAGCCGCTCGACCGGACGGATCACATGTCACACCCCGAGAGGACCGCAACCACCATGCGTATCAGGATCGTCGGCGCCGGGGCCATGGGCCGCGGCATCGCCCAGTGGGCGGCGACCGCCGGACACACCGTCGAGCTGTGCGACGTGCGCACGGAGGCCGTGACGGCCGCCGTGGACTTCGTACGGTCCATGCTCGAACGGGCCGTCCAGAAGGGCCGGATGTCCGCCGAGGACCGCGCTGCCGCCCTGGAGCGGCTGGTCCCGCTCGACGACCCCTGGGCGGAGGGGCCGGACGTCGAGCTGGTCGTCGAGGCCGTGCGGGAGGACCTCGACACCAAGACGGAGGTCTTCGGCAGGCTGGAGCGGGTGCTGCCCGCGACGGCGGTCTTCGCGACCAACACCTCGTCCCTGTCGGTCACCCGGATCGCCGCGGCGCTGAAGGACCCGACGCGCCTGGCCGGGCTGCACTTCTTCAATCCGGTACCGCTGATGAAGATCGTCGAGATCGTGCCCGGCGCGGCCACCCGCCCGGAGATCCCGCCGGTCCTCACCGCGCTCATCGAGAGCTGCGGGCACCGCGCGGTCACCGTCGCCGACACTCCCGGCTTCCTGGTCAACCACGCCGGCCGCGGTCTGGTCACCGAGGCCCTCGCGCTGCTGGAGGAGACGGTCGGCGAGCCGGCGGACATCGACCGGATCGCCCGCGACGTACTGGGCCTGCGGATGGGCCCGTTCGAGCTGATGGACCTCACCGGGCTGGATGTGACGGCCGCGGTGATCGACTCGATCTGGCAGGGCTTCCGGTACGCGGACCGGCTCCGCCCCTCCTACCTCACCCCCAACCGGGTGGCGGCCGGACTGCACGGCCGCAAGACCGGGCACGGCTGGTACGCGTACGGTCCCGAGGCGCCCGCCCCCGCGCCGGAACCGCCGGTCACCGGCGACGCGGACCGTCCGGTGTTCGTCCACGGCACCGCGGGGCAGGACCGGGACGCGGCCACGCTGCGGGCGGCTCTGACCGCCGCGAGCGCCGTCGTCGAGACCGGCACCGGGCCGTCCGCCGAAGCCCTGGTACTGGTTCCGGTCTGGGGCACCGCGGTCGCCGAGGCGGTCGCCGGGAACGGACTGCCCGCGGGGCGCACCTTCGGCGTGGACCCGCTGCCCGCGGCCGGCCGGCGCCGGGTGCTGGCCGTTACCCCGGCGGCGGACCCGGCCGCCGCGCGCGACGCCCACGCGGTGCTGGCCCGCGCGGCGGAGGGCGACGAGCCCTGGGCGGTCTCGATGGTGCGGGACACCGCGGGCTCGGTCGCCCAGCGGCTGCTCGCCTCGATCGTGTCGGTCGCGGCGGGCATCGCGGAGCGCTCCATCGCCGCCCCCGCCGATATCGACCTGGCCGTCACCACCGGACTCGGCTACCCCGTCGGCCCGTTGGCCTGGGGCGACCGGATCGGCGCGGACCGGATGCTGGAGCTGCACCGGGCGCTGCACCGCACGACGGGCGATCCGCGCCACCGCCCGAGCCGCTGGGTCACCGAACGCGCCCAGCTCGGTCTCGCGCTGACGGACCCGGGCACCTCGCCCGCCGACTGCACGACCGGCGCCGCGCCCTCGTAGGGCTCGTAGGGCTCGTAGGGCTCGTAGGGCTCGTAGGGCTCGTAGGGCTCGTAGGGCTCGTAGACGCGTGCGGGGGTGCTGTCGGCCGGCTGCGGTACTCCCGTTCGCACCCGTCCTCGCGGACGTCCGTTTCGTACAAGACCCGCGCCAGGACCCGGCATACGGTCGGGGCATGACTCCACGCATGGACGCGATCGGCATCGTCACGGCGGATCTGGCCGCATCGCTCACCTTCTACCGCCGGCTCGGCCTCGACATCCCCGCCGGAGCGGAATCCGCACCCCATGTCGAAGTGACGCTGCCGGGCGGGCAGCGACTCCTCTGGGACACCGAGGACGTCACCCGCTCCTTCGACCCCAGATGGACCCCGCCGACCGGCGGCGACCGCCTCTCACTGGCCTTCCTGTGCGACAGCCCGGCAGAGGTGGACGCGGTGTACGACGACCTGACCGGCGCGGGATACCGGGGGCATCTGAAGCCGTGGGACGCGGTGTGGGGGCAGCGTTACGCGACGCTCCTCGACCCGGACGGCTGCGCGGTGTCGTTGTTCGCCGCCAACGGCTGAGAGGCTGTCGGGTGACCTCGGATCGGAAAAGCGGACGCGGTCTGGTGCGTGCGGTTCCAAGGCGGAGGAGGGAGGCGACGCGGAGCGTCGTCGACCGACGACAACGCGGGAAGCGTGCGTGCCAGGGCGTGGCCGCCCGGTCCGAGGTCACCCGACAGCCTCTGAGGCCGGGGGCCCGGACGCGAACGGCTACTGGGCGAGGTGGGCGGTCAGGGTGGTCCCGGCCAGGTCGCGCATCTCCCGGGCGAGATGGGCCTGGTCGGTGCAGCCCGCCTCGACCGCCGCCTCGGCGTACGGCGTCCCGGACCGTGCGAGGGCGAGCGCGCGCTGCAGCCGCAGGACCCGGGCGAGCGTCTTGGGCCCGTAACCGAAGGCCGCGAGCGAACGCCGGTGCAGCTGGCGGGCGCCGAGGCCGGCCCGGTGCGCGGTGTCCGCGACGGACCGTCCGGCACCGAGCCGGCCCGCGACGTACCGCATCAGCGGGTCCGGCGGTGCGCTCTCGGCCGCCCGGCGCAGCGCGATGTTCTCCAGCGCGGCAGCCGGGTCGGGCGCTTCGGCGAGCTGCTCGGTGAGTACGCGGACCCGTTCTCCGGACCACAGGTCCGCGAGCTCGACGCGGCGGTCGCGCAACTCGTGCGCCGGCACACCGAGCAGCGCGGGGGCCGTGCCGGGTGCGAAGCGGATGCCGACGCACTGCCCGCCGGCCGGGGCGGACGGCGTCGCGGCACGGGTGTCGGGTCCCGCGACGAGCAGCCGTCCACCGGTCCAGAGCAGGTCCATGCAGCCGTCGGGCAGCACCGGATGGACCGAGCCCTCCGGCACGCCCAGTATCCACACGATCGCACCGTCGAACCGCGACGTCCGCTCTTCGTACCTGTCGCCCATAGCCCCACACGCTAATCTCGTCGGCGGACGGAATCGGCTTCCCGGGGGCGGTCATGACGGCACTGATGGAGTTCACCACCGACAACGGCGCGACGGTGACGGTCGAGGTCGACCGTCACACCCAGGGCGCGCAGCTGGTCGCGCTGGGCGACGACAACACCCTGGCCAGGGCCGGGCGTACGTTCGACAGCGCACTCACGGGCATCCGGTCGGCGGCCGAGTCCGCCCTCGCGGTGTTCCGGGACGGCGACCTGAAACCGGACGGTGTGGAGCTCGAATTCGGGGTGAAGATCACGGCGGAGGCCGGGGCGGTGATCGCCAAGAGCGCGGTCGAGGGCCATCTGGTGGTCAAGCTGTCCTGGTCTCCCGGCGCGACCCCGTCGGTTCCGGCGGCACCGACCGTTCCGGCACCCGCGCCCGCCCCCTAGGCCCTGTCGCCGGGCACGCTCAGTCGTCGGACGCGTCGTCCGGCTTATCCGGGTTCGGCTTGTCCGGGTTCGGCTTGTCCGACTCCTTGTCGCGGCTCGGTTGAAGCCTGGACTTCACATCGTCCGGCGGCAGGAACTTCGACCAGCGCTCGGGGAACTCGGACGGCATGTAGGGGCTGTCGCCTTCATCGTCGCCCTCGTCGTCGTCCTCGTCATCGTCGTCCCAGTACCCGTCGTCCTGGTTCCCCGCCTGCGCCCGCGCGACCAGCTCCGCCGCCTGGGCCGCGCGTACCCGGTCGTTCGCCGCGCGGGCGGCGGCCGTCGCCAGCGAGGGCCACACCCGGTCGATGGCCGCGTTCACCGCCGCCCCCACCAGCACCGCGAACGCGGAGATGCCGATCCACAGCAGGACGGCGATCGGGGCCGCCAACGAACCGTAGATCGTGGGCCCCTCGACCGTACTGGTGAGATAGATCCGCAGCAGGAAGCTGCCGAGCACCCACATCGCGAGCGCCACCAGCGCACCGGGCATGTCCTCGATCCAGGGCGAACGGACCGGCACGGACACGTGGTAGAGCGTCGTGAGGAACGCGATCGACAGCAGGATCACCAGCGGCCAGTACAGGACGCTTATGAGCTCGGTGCCCCATGGGACGAACTCCACGACCCGGTCGGGGCCGACGACGAGCAGCGGCAGCACGACGGAACCGAGCAGCAGCGCGACGACGTACAGCAGGAAGGAGAGCAGTCTCGTCTTGACGATGCCGCGCTGGCCGTCGAGGCCGTACATCACGGTGATCGTGTCGATGAAGACATTGACCGCGCGGGAGCCGGACCAGAGCGCGATGGCGAAGCCGATCGAGATGACATCGGGCCGGGCGCCGGTGGTGACGTCCGCCAGGAGCGGCTTGGCGAAGTCGTTGACGCCCCGCTCACTGAGCACGGTCTGCGCGGCGTTGAGGATGTTGCGCTCGATGGAGGCGACCGTGGTGGTGCTGGTCCACTCGTCGACGTATCCGAGCAGCCCGATCAGGCCGAGGAGCAGGGGCGGCAGGGACAGCAGGGTGAAGAACGCCGCCTCGGCGGCGAGCCCGAGAATGCGGTACTCCATGCACGAGTTGACGGTGTCCTTGAGCAACTGCCAGGCCATCTGCCGCTTGGATACGTTGCGGTAGAGGACTCGGGCCCGGTGGAGCCGGCCCGGTGGCCGCTCGGGTGTTTCATTTGCTGCCTGCACATCCTTACCGTATCGGCATGGCAGCCACCACCCACACCGTGTCCAACCAGGTACCACCACTGACCGGCTACGACGTCTTCGCCGCCGACCGGGCGCTCACCGAGGCGGTGCAACGTCACACGTCACCCGGGCTCCTGGCCGAAGTCCGGGGCGAGCTCGGTGAACTGGGCAGATCCGCGGGCTCCGCGCAGGTGCAGGAGTGGGGTGCGCAGGCGAACGGGAATCCGCCGGTGCTGCGTACCCACGACCGGTACGGCCACCGTATCGACGAGGTCGGGTTCCACCCGGCCTGGCACCGCCTGCTCGGCCACGCGGTCACCGCGGGCCTGACCGACGCCTGGGGCAGGCCGGGCGGTCATGTACGACGGGCGGCCGGCTTCCTCGTGTGGACGCAGGCCGAGGCGGGCCACGGCTGCCCGCTGTCGATGACGCACGCGGCGGTGCCCGCACTGCGCACCGATCCGGCCCTGGCCGCCGAGTGGGAGCCGCTGCTCACCTCGACGGTGTACGAGCAGGGGCTGCGGCCCGCCGCGCAGAAGGCCGGTGTGCTCTTCGGGATGGGGATGACGGAGAAGCAGGGCGGCACGGACGTACGGTCGAACACGACCCGCGCCGAGCCGCTGGCCGCGGAGGGCGAGTATCTGCTCACCGGGCACAAGTGGTTCTGCTCGGCGCCGATGTCCGACGCTTTCCTGGTACTGGCTCAGGCACCGGGCGGCCTGACGTGTTTTCTGCTGCCCCGGGTACTGCCCGACGGCACCCGCAACACGTTCGCGATCCAGCGGCTCAAGGACAAGCTGGGAAACCGGTCGAACGCGTCGGCCGAGGTCGAGTTCGACGGTACGTGGGCGCGCCGGGTCGGCGAGGAGGGGCGCGGGGTGCGCACCATCATCGGGATGGTGGCGGCGACCCGGCTGGACTGTGTGGTCGGTTCGGCGGCGCTGATGCGGCAGGCGGTGGCGCAGGCGATCCACCACTGCACGTACCGCAGCGCGTTCGGCGGGGTGCTGATCGAGAAGCCGCTGATGCGCAATGTGCTGGCCGATCTGGCGCTGGAGTCGGAGGCCGCGACGGTGCTGGCGATGCGGCTGGCCGCGGCCTACGACGACGGCTCGGAGAGCGAACGGGCCTTCCTGCGGATCGCGGTGCCCGCGGCGAAGTACTGGGTGACCAAGCAGTGCACGCCGATGGTGACCGAGGCACTGGAGTGTCTCGGCGGCAACGGCTACGTCGAGGAGTCCGGGATGCCCCGGCTGCTGCGCGAGGCGCCGCTCAACTCGATCTGGGAGGGCTCGGGGAATGTGCAGGCGCTGGACGTGCTGCGGGCGCTGCAGCATGAACCGATGGCGCTGAACGCGTTCCTCCAGGAGGTCGGCAGGGCGCGCGGAGCCGATCACCGGCTGGACGGGGCGATCAAGGACATGCTGACGGAGCTCGCCGATCTGGACGGGATCGAGGCGCGGGCCCGCCGGCTGGTCGAGCGGATGGCGCTGGTGCTCCAGGGCTCGCTGCTGGTGCGGTGGGCGCCGCCGGAGGTGGCCGACGCGTTCTGCGCGTCACGGCTGGGCGGGGACCGGGGCGCGGCCTTCGGGACGCTGCCGCACAGCCTCGATCTGGCCTCGGTCGTCGAACGGGCGCGGCCTGTCGGGCCCTGACCGGCCCTGCCCGTAGGGGTACAGCAACGGAGGGTGGTGCTGCGCCGACACGGCACCACCCTCCATGCTGTGCACACCGAACAGTGGGGCACGGGCTCCGCCGCACGGTGGTTCCACCACTCTCATACGGTCCCGCACCCCCTCGCCAGAGTTGCAAAGGGTTGCAACCATTGTGCGGAGTGTGCGGTGCCGGTCCCCTCGCAGCGGCAGGATGGGGCCCGTGGATCGTCGAGCCGGCCTGGCATGTGGGGGGGAACCGAGAGTGGAGACAAGCGCCTCCGGGGTGACGCGAGCGGATGCCCGGCAGTCCGCCGCGGCCCTTCGCATGATCCACCGGGCCAGGGAGGCCAGGCTCGTCGGCGACCGCCCGGCGGTCGCCCCGCGGGCCGAGATCGGCGCCTCGTGGGAACGGGTGCTGCGCAGCGGTATCGATCCGGACCAGTCCACCGAGAGCGTGCTGCTCGATGTGGACGAGATCGAGCACCGGCGCCGGAGCTCGACGCTGAGCGAGGTGATGCCGCTGCTGAACGACGGCCTGCTCTCCCTGGCGGACGCCGCCCAGCAGATCCTGGTGGTCACCGACGTGGAGTGCCGGGTGCTGTGGCGCCGGGGCAACGCGGGAGTGCTGCGCCGGGCGGACGACGTCTGTCTGGCGGAGGGCGCGACCTGGGCGGAGGAGAGCACGGGGACGAACGCGATAGGTACGGCGCTGGTCTCCCGCGTTCCGGTCCAGGTCCATTCCTCGGAGCACTTCGTCCGCACCCTGCACAACTGGACGTGCGCGGCGGCCCCGGTCCGGGACCCGCGCGACGGCAAGGTGAAGGGCATCGTCGACATGAGCGGCCCCGCCTCGACGTTCCATCCGACGACGCTCGCCCTGGTCAGCTCGGTCGCCAGGCTGGCGGAGAGCGAGATCAGGAACCGGCATCTGCAGGCGATCGACCGGCTGCGTTCGGTGGCGGCACCGCTGGTGTGCCGGCTGGGCGGCCGGGCCCTGGCGGTGGACACCCATGGCTGGCTCGCCGCGGTGACCGGGATGCCTCCGGTCGACCGGCTGCCGCTGCCCAAGTCTTTACGGCCGGGCCGGGTGTGGCTGCCGTCGCTCGGCATGTGCCGGGTCGAGCCGCTGCCCGGCGGCTGGCTGCTCCAGGTCGCGGACGGGCCGTCGGACGGGGCGCCGCAACGGGTGGTGCTGGACCTGAGCCGGCCACGCGGACTCACGGTCAATGTGGTGGGCGCGGTGGGCACCTGGACTCAGCGGCTCTCGCCCCGCCACGCGGAGCTGCTGTACGCCCTGGCGCTGCACCGGGAGGGGCGTACGGCGTCCGAGCTCGCCCAGGACATCTTCGGCGACGCGACCCGGACGGTGACGGTGCGGGCGGAGATCTCCCGGATGCGCCGCCATCTCGCCCAGGTGCTCGCGCACCGCCCGTACCGCTTCGGCGAGGATGTCGAGGTGGAGGTGATCCACCCGGACCACCCGGCCGATCTGCTGCCGCACTCGACGGCTCCGGTGGTGGTCAGGGCGCGTACGGGCGACTGAGAGCCTGTCGGGTGACCTCTGAACGGCGGATCAGGCCCCGGTCCGCCGTCCGCGCTTCGGGACCGGCTTTCGCACGGAAGGCGGTGCGTGGTTCCCTGGCAGTCATGAGCAACCCCGTACATACCGCCGCCACCGCCACCACCGAGGTGACCATCTGGTCCCTGGAACAGACCTCCCCCGACGATCTGCGGCCCGCCGCGGTCCCGGAGGGCGATGTGCGGATCGTGCGGTCGGAGACAGCGCTGCCCGAGTTCAGCCGGTTCCTCTACACGGCGGTCGGCGGCGACATCCGGTGGACGGACCGGCTCGGCATGACGTACGCGCAGTGGCAGGAGGCCCTGGACCGGCCGGGGGCCGAGACCTGGGTGGCGTACGCGAACGGCACCCCGGCGGGATACATCGAGCTGGACCCGCAGGACGAGGGCGCGGTCGAGATCATGTACTTCGGGCTGATCCCGGCGTTCCGGGGGCGGCGGATGGGTGGCCATCTGCTCTCGTACGGGGTCGCCCGCGCCTGGGACCTGGCGGAGCGCTGGCCGGAGCGGACGCCGACGAAGCGGGTGTGGCTGCACACCTGCTCCAAGGACGGCCCGCACGCCATGGACAACTATCTGCGGCGCGGCTTCCGGCTGTTCGACACGAAGGTGGAGCTGGAGCCGGAGATGGCGACGCCGGGGCCGTGGCCGGGGGCCGGGCGGTAGCGGTTCGGGCGGCTGCCCTCCACTTCCGGTGGCACGTCCCGGCGACAAGTGGGGGGATTGCGGCGATTACGGGCGGGCCGGTCCGGGCATTCCGCGTGACGAGCACCACTCCGTCTTGCGATGCGGGACACTCTCGTCCACATCTTGGATAGTGGTGGACTGGCCCGAGATCCGCGTGCCACGCTTCCGTCATGCCTGGAACTGGAATTGCCTTGGTGAGTCGACGCCACGTCGACCTCGGCCGCGTGTCCAGCGCCATCTGTCCGGCGAGCTGAGAGTCCCAGCACCGCCGCGCTCCCCCTTTTTTTCTCTGCAATCCCTGCGCACCGCCGCGCCTTGACGCGAGTGTGCAGTTCAGAGCCGCCCTCCTGCAGTCCCGAAGGACGTACTGTCATGGCCGCTACCCCGGAACAGCCTGCGACCACCACGCCCCGCCGCAAGGCCGGACGCCATCGTGGCGAAGGCCAGTGGGCCGTGGGGCACCACACTCCGCTCAACGGCAATGAGCAGTTCAAGAAGGACGACGACGGTCTCAATGTGCGGACACGCATTGAGACGATCTACTCCAAGCGCGGCTTCGACTCGATCGACCCCAACGACCTGCGTGGACGCATGCGCTGGTGGGGTCTCTACACCCAGCGCAAGCCGGGGATCGACGGCGGCAAGACGGCGATCCTGGAGCCGGAGGAACTGGACGACAAGTACTTCATGCTGCGGGTCCGGATCGACGGCGGCCGGCTGACCACCGCGCAGCTGCGGGTGATCGGCGAGATCTCGCAGGAGTACGCACGCGGCACCGCGGACATCACCGACCGGCAGAACATCCAGCTGCACTGGATCCGCATCGAGGACGTCCCGGCGATCTGGGAGAAGCTGGAGGCCGTCGGGCTCTCCACCACCGAGGCATGCGGTGACTGCCCCCGCGTGATCATCGGCTCCCCCGTGGCCGGCATCGCCGCCGACGAGATCATCGACGGCACGCCCGCCGTCGACGAGATCCACGACCGGTACATCGGCAACAAGGAATTCTCCAACCTGCCGCGCAAGTTCAAGACCGCGATCTCCGGTTCGCCGGTGCAGGACGTGGTGCACGAGATCAACGACATCGCGTTCGTCGGCGTGGTCCACCCCGAGCACGGTCCGGGCTTCGACGTCTGGGTCGGTGGCGGGCTCTCCACCAACCCGAGGCTCGCGGAACGGCTGGGCGCGTGGGTGCCGCTCGACGAGGTTCCGGACGTCTGGGCCGGAGTCGTCGGCATCTTCCGCGACTACGGATACCGGCGGCTGCGCAACCGCGCCCGGCTGAAGTTCCTGATGGCCGACTGGGGCCCGGCGAAGTTCCGCCAGGTGCTGGAGGACGAGTACCTGAAGCGTCCGCTGACCGACGGTCCCGCACCCGAGCAGCCCAGCAGCCGCTGGCGCGACCACGTGGGTGTGCACCAGCAGCAGGACGGCCGTTACTACGTCGGTTTCGCCCCCCGGGTCGGCCGGGTGGACGGCTCCACGCTCGCCAAGATCGCCGACCTGGCCGCCGCACACGGCTCGGACCGGCTGCGCACCACCGTCGAGCAGAAGATGATCATCCTCGATGTGGCGCAGGACCAGGTGGACTCCCTGGTCGCCGGGCTGGAGGCGCTCGACTTCCAGGTGAAGCCGTCACCGTTCCGGCGCGGCACGATGGCCTGCACCGGCATCGAGTTCTGCAAGCTGGCGATCGTCGAGACCAAGGCGCGCGGCGCGGCGCTCATCGACGAACTGGAGCGCCGTCTGCCGGACTTCGACGAGCCGCTCACCATCAACCTCAACGGCTGCCCCAACGCGTGCGCCCGCATCCAGACCGCCGACATCGGCCTCAAGGGCCAGCTCGTGCTGGACGACGACGGCAACCAGGTCGAGGGCTATCAGGTGCACCTGGGCGGCACCCTGGGCCTGGAGGCCGGGTTCGGCCGCAAGGTCCGCGGCCTGAAGGTCACTTCGGCCGAGCTGCCCGACTACGTCGAGCGGGTGCTGGGCCGCTTCCAGGAGGAGCGCGAGGACGGCGAGCGGTTCGCGACCTGGGCGGCGCGGGCCGGTGCGGAGTCGCTGTCATGAGCGAACGCGCCGCACCGTTCCACTGCCCGTACTGCGGGGACGAGGACCTGCGCCCGCACGAGACCGGCCACGGCGCCTGGGAATGTGCCTCGTGCAACCGCGCGTTCCAGCTCAAGTTCCTGGGTCTGCTGACCCGGGGGCTGCGGCGCAACGACGCTGATGGGGACGGGATATGACGGAGACTCCGCTGACCGAAGACCTCGAAGGCCTGGCCGAGCGGGCCGGCCGGGAGCTGGAGGACGCCTCCGCGTCGGAGATCCTGAAGTGGGCCGCCGACACCTTCGGCGGGAGGTTCTGCGTCACGTCCTCGATGGAGGACGCGGTCGTCGCGCACCTCGCCTCGCGCGTCTTCCCCGGCGTCGACGTGGTCTTCCTCGACACCGGCTACCACTTCCCGGAGACGATCGGCACCCGCGACGCGGTCGAGGCCGTGATGGACGTCGACGTCATCACGCTGACCCCCCGGCAGACGGTGGCCGAGCAGGACGCCGAGTACGGGCCGAAGCTGCACGACCGCGACCCCGACCTGTGCTGCAAGCTGCGCAAGGTCGAGCCGCTCGAGGAGGGTCTGACCGCCTACACCGCCTGGGCGACCGGGCTGCGCCGCGACGAGTCCCCCACCCGGGCGAACACCCCGGTCGTCGGCTGGGACAGCAAGCGGCGGAAGGTGAAGATCTCGCCGATCGCCCGCTGGACGCAGGACGACGTCGACGCGTACGTCGCGGAGCACGGCGTACTCACCAACCCGCTGCTGATGGACGGCTACGCCTCCGTGGGCTGCGCGCCCTGCACCCGCCGGGTGCTGGAGGGCGAGGACGTCCGCGCCGGGCGCTGGGCCGGCCGGGGCAAGACCGAGTGCGGGCTGCACGACTGATGACGACTGATCAGGAGACTTCGATGAGCGTGACGGAGACGGGAGCCACCATCTGGCTGACCGGTCTGCCGAGCGCGGGCAAGACCACCATCGCGTACGAACTCGCCGGGCGGCTGCGCGGCGAGGGCCATCGCGTGGAGGTGCTCGACGGCGACGAGATCCGGGAGTTCCTCTCCGCGGGCCTCGGCTTCTCCCGCGAGGACCGCCATACCAACGTCCAGCGGATCGGCTTCGTCGCCGAGCTGCTGGCGGCCAACGGCGTGAAGGTGCTGGTCCCGGTCATCGCCCCGTACGCGGACAGCCGGGACGCGGTGCGCAAGCGGCACCAGACCGAGGGCACCGCCTATCTGGAGGTGCATGTCGCGACTCCGGTCGAGGTGTGCTCCGAACGCGATGTGAAGGGTCTCTACGCCAAGCAGGCGGCGGGCGAGATCAGCGGGCTCACCGGGGTCGACGACCCGTACGAGGCGCCCGAGTCGCCCGACCTGCGGATCGAATCGCACCGGCAGACCGTGCAGGAGTCCGCGGCGGAGCTCTACGCGCTGCTGAGCGAGAGGGGTGCGGCGTGACGACCGTCGCGACCGTGTCGGAAGGCACCGGCAATCCGTACGCACTCAGCCATCTGGACTCCCTGGAGTCCGAGGCCGTGCACATCTTCCGCGAGGTGGCGGGCGAGTTCGAGCGGCCGGTGATCCTGTTCTCCGGCGGCAAGGACTCCATCGTGATGCTGCACCTGGCGCTCAAGGCGTTCGCGCCCGCGCCGGTGCCGTTCACGCTGCTGCACGTCGACACCGGGCACAACTTCCCCGAGGTGCTGGAGTACCGCGACCGCACGGTGGCCCGGCACGGGCTGCGGCTCCATGTCGCCTCCGTGCAGGAGTACATCGACGCCGGAAAGCTCCGCGAGCGCCCGGACGGCACCCGCAACCCGCTGCAGACCGTGCCGCTGACCGAGGCGATCCAGCAGCACCGCTTCGACGCCGTGTTCGGCGGCGGGCGCCGGGACGAGGAGAAGGCACGCGCCAAGGAGCGGGTCTTCTCGCTGCGCGACGAGTTCTCCCAGTGGGACCCGCGCCGCCAGCGCCCCGAGCTGTGGCAGCTCTACAACGGCCGGCACGCCCCCGGCGAGCACGTCCGGGTCTTCCCGATCTCCAACTGGACCGAGCTGGACGTCTGGCAGTACATCGCCCGCGAGGGCATCGAGCTCCCGGAGATCTACTTCGCCCATGAGCGCGAGGTCTTCAGCCGCTCCGGCATGTGGCTGACCGCGGGCGACTGGGGCGGCCCCAAGGAGGGCGAGCGGGTCGAGACCCGTCGGGTGCGCTACCGCACGGTCGGCGACATGTCGTGCACCGGCGCCGTCGACTCGGACGCGACGACGCTGGACGACGTGATCACCGAGATCGCCGCTTCCCGGCTCACCGAGCGGGGTGCGACGCGTGCCGACGACAAGATGTCCGAGGCCGCGATGGAAGACCGCAAGCGCGAGGGGTACTTCTAAATGACCACACTCACCCAGCACGCAGAGCAGTTGTCGACCACCACCCTGCTGCGGTTCGCCACCGCGGGGTCCGTCGACGACGGCAAGTCCACCCTCGTGGGACGTCTGCTGCACGACTCCAAGTCGGTCCTCACCGACCAGCTGGAGGCCGTCGAGCACGCCTCGCGCAGCCGGGGCCAGGCGGCGCCCGACCTGGCGCTGCTGACCGACGGGCTGCGGGCCGAGCGGGAGCAGGGCATCACCATCGATGTCGCCTACCGCTACTTCGCGACGCCGCGCCGCCGGTTCATCCTGGCCGACACCCCGGGGCATGTGCAGTACACCCGGAACATGGTGACCGGCGCCTCGACGGCCGAGCTGGCCGTCGTCCTGGTCGACGCCCGCAACGGTGTCGTCGAGCAGACCCGCCGCCATGCCGCCGTCGCCGCGCTGCTGCGGGTGCCGCACGTGGTGCTGGCCGTCAACAAGATGGACCTGGTCGACTACGCGGAGCCGGTGTTCGCCGCCATCGCCGAGGAGTTCACGGCGTACGCGGCCTCGCTCGGCGTCCCGGGCTGGGGGTCTGGGGGGGACCCCCAGGAAAACTGGTGCACGGCGATCCCGATCTCCGCGCTGGCCGGTGACAACGTCGTGGAGCCGTCCGCGCACATGGACTGGTACGGCGGGCCGACGGTCCTGGAGCACCTGGAGACGGTGCCGGTCAGCCATGACCTCACCGCCTGCCACGCCCGTTTCCCGGTCCAGTACGTCATCCGGCCACAGACCGCCGAGCACCCCGACTACCGGGGCTACGCGGGTCAGATCGCCGCCGGTGCGTTCCGGGTGGGCGAGGCCGTCACCGTCCTCCCGTCCGGCCGCACGTCGACGATCGCCGGGATCGACGCGCTCGGCGAGAGCGTGGACATCGCCTGGGCGCCCCAGTCGGTGACCATCCGGCTGGCCGACGACATCGACGTCTCGCGCGGTGACCTGATCGCACCGGCCGACGACGCGCCGGCCGTCACCCAGGACGTCGAGGCGACCGTCTGCCACGTCGCCGACCAGCCGCTCGCGGTCGGCCAGCGGGTGCTGCTCAAGCACACCACCCGCACGGTCAAGGCGATCGTCAAGGACATCCCCTCGCGCCTCACCCTGGACGACCTCTCCCAGCACCCGGCGCCCGGACAGCTCGTCGCCAACGACATCGGCCGGGTCGTCGTCCGGACCGCGGAGCCGCTCGCACTCGACGCGTACGCGGACTCCCGGCGCACCGGATCGTTCCTCCTGATCGACCCGGCGGACGGCACCACGCTGTCGGCCGGCATGGCGGGCGCCTCGTTCGCCGCCGCGGCCGAACCCGAGGCCGCCGCGGACGACGCCGAATGGGACTTCTGATGGCCATCGATATCTACTCCACGTTCGCGAAGGAGGGCGGCCGCATCGGCAGCGGCGCCCTCGGCAGCGGTCAGGGCGGGGTCGCGCGATGTGCGTGATGACGTACGCGCACCGCCTGCGCGCCCACTCGCTCCAACCGCACCGCCCGCACAGCCAGTTCAGACGAAGACCTGCCGACTTCCCGGCCGCGTCCCCCTGATCGCCCAGGACGCGAGCACCGGGCCAACGAGAGGAAAGCCTCCCGTGTCTGCCCCCCGTACCACGCCGCGACGTGCCCTCGCCGCCGTCGCCGCCCTGCCGCTGCTCGCCCTCGCGCTCACCGCCTGCGGCTACGGCTCCGAGGCGAAGCAGGACGACGCCAAGAAGGCGGACGTCGCCACCGACGGCAAGAAGCTCTCCGCGGACACCGTGAAGATCGGCTACTTCCCGAACCTCACCCATGCCACCGCCCTGGTCGGTATCCAGGAAGGCATCATCGCCAAGGAGCTCGGCTCCACGACGGTCAAGCCGTCGACGTTCAACGCCGGTCCGTCCGAGATCGAGGCGCTCAACGCGGGTTCGATCGACATCGGTTTCATCGGCCCCTCGCCCTCCATCAACGGCTTCACCAAGTCCAAGGGCAAGAGCCTGCGGATCATCGGCGGTTCGGCGTCCGGCGGCGTGAAGCTGGTCGTCGACCCGAAGAAGATCAAGACCCTGGACGACCTCAAGGGCAAGAAGATCGCCACCCCGCAGCTCGGCAACACCCAGGACGTGGCCTTCCTCAACTGGATCTCCGAGAAGGGCTGGAAGGTCGACGCCAACAGCGGCAAGGGCGACGTCTCCGTGGTCCGTACGGACAACAAGGTGACGCCGGACGCCTACAAGTCCGGTTCCATCGACGGCGCCTGGGCCCCCGAGCCGACCGCCTCCAAGCTGGTCGCGCAGGGCGCGAAGGTGCTCCTAGACGAGTCGACGCTGTGGCCGGACAACAAGTTCGTGATCACGAACATCATCGTGTCGCAGAAGTTCCTCGCCGAGCACCCGGACGTCGTCGAGGCGGTGCTGCGCGGTTCGGTCAACACCAACGCGTGGATCAACGCCAACCCGGACAAGGCGAAGGCCTCCGCCAACGCAGCGCTCAAGACGCTGTCCGGCAAGGAACTGCCGGCGGACGTCCTCGACCCGGCGTGGAAGTCGATCCAGTTCACCGACGACCCGCTGGCCGCCACGCTCGACACCGAGGCCAAGCACGCGGTGAAGGCCGGTCTGCTGGAGCAGACGGACCTGACGGGCATCTACGACCTGAAGCCGCTGAACAAGATCCTCAAGGCCGCGGGCAAGCCCGGCGTCGCCGACGCCGGTCTCGGCGTCAAGTAAGCGGCACCCGAACAGGATTCCCAGGAGGTGACGACCATGGCGACCACCACGCTCACCAAGGCCGAGGACCGTACGGCGGTCGGGCACGCCGCCCGCATCGACCACGTCTCGAAGTCCTTCGGCGGACCGGAGGGGCAGCAGCTCGTGCTGGACGACATCACACTCGATGTCGCTCCCGGCGAGTTCGTCACCCTCCTGGGCGCCTCCGGGTGCGGCAAGTCGACCCTGCTCAACCTGGTGGCCGGACTCGACCGCCCGACCGCGGGGTCCATCGAGACCCCCGGCGGGCGGCCGGCCCTGATGTTCCAGGAGCACGCCCTCTTCCCGTGGCTGACCGCGGGCAAGAACATCGAACTCGCGCTGCGGCTGCGCGGCGTGCCCAGGTCCGACCGCCGCGCCGAGGCGGAGCGGCTGCTCGAACTCGTACGGCTCGGCGGGGCGTACGGGAAGCGGGTGCATGAGCTTTCGGGCGGTATGCGGCAGCGGGTGGCGATGGCCCGCGCGCTCGCCCAGGACAGTCAACTGCTGCTGATGGACGAACCGTTCGCCGCGCTCGACGCCATCACCCGGGACGTGCTGCACGACGAGCTGACCCGGATCTGGCGCGAGACGAACGTCTCGGTCCTCTTCGTCACGCACAACGTGCGGGAAGCGGTCCGGCTCGCCGAGCGGGTCGTCCTGCTCTCGTCGCGGCCGGGCCGGGTCGCCCGGGAGTGGACGGTCGACATCGACCAGCCGCGCCGCATCGAGGACACCGCGGTGGCCGAGCTGTCCGTGGAGATCACCGAACAACTGCGTGGGGAGATCCGCCGACATGGCCAGCACTGAGACCGCAGCCAAGGACACCGCCAAGGACCTGGCGGGCCTGGAGGCGGGACTGGATGCGCTCGACGCCGTACGGGTGAGCCGGACCCCGGTCCGCGAGGTGCTGGTACGCAAGGTGCTGCCGCCGGTCGTGGCCGTGGTCCTGGTGCTCGTCGTCTGGCAGATCCTGATCTGGGCGCAGGTCACCGACGACTACAAGCTGCCGTCGCCGTCCCAGGTGTGGGCCGAGGTGACCGACGCATGGGCGCAGGGCACCCTGCTCGGCTACATCTGGACCAGCGTCTCGCGCGGTCTGCTCGGCTTCCTGCTGGCGCTGGCCATCGGCACTCCGCTCGGGCTGCTGGTGTCGCGCGTCAAGCTGGTCCGCGCGGCGATCGGGCCGGTGCTCTCCGGGCTCCAGTCGCTGCCGTCGGTCGCCTGGGTGCCCCCCGCGGTGATCTGGCTGGGGCTCGACGACCGGATGATGTACGCGGTGATCCTGCTGGGCGCGGTCCCCTCGATCGCCAACGGCCTGGTCGCGGGCGTCGACCAGATCCCGCCGCTGCATCTGCGGGCCGGGAAGACACTGGGCGCCACCGGTCTTCGCGGCACCTGGCACATCGTGCTGCCGGCCGCGCTGCCCGGCTATCTGGCGGGCCTGAAGCAGGGCTGGGCGTTCTCCTGGCGTTCGCTGATGGCCGCCGAGATCATCGCCTCCTCGCCCGATCTGGGTGTGGGCCTGGGCCAGTTGCTGGAACAGGGCCGGGAGACCAGCAGCATGTCGATGGTGTTCCTCGCCATCATCCTGATCCTCACCGTCGGCATCGCGATCGACCTGCTGATCTTCAGTCCGCTGGAGCGGTGGGTGCTGCGCGGCCGCGGCCTCCTCGTCAAGAACTGAGGACGACCATGACCGCTCCGGTGCTTCTCGTCATCGCCCACGGCAGCCGCGACCCGCGGCACGCGGCGACCGTGCACGCGCTCACCGCGCGGGTGCGGTCGCTGCGGCCGGGGCTGCGTGTGGAGACGGGCTTCCTGGACTTCAACGCGCCGTCGGTGCCGCGGGTCCTGGAGCGGCTGGCCGCGCAGGGGGCACAGGACGTCATCGCGCTCCCCCTGCTCCTCACCCGGGCCTTCCACGCCAAGTCCGACATCCCCACCGTGCTGCACGAGGCCCGGAGCAGGCTGCCCCGGCTGCGGGTCCGGCAGGCCGAGGTGCTCGGCCCGTCGCCGCTGCTGAACTCGGCGCTGGAACGGCGGTTGCACGAAGCCGGGGTCCGTCCCGGCGACCGGAGCTCGACCGGGCTCGTCCTGGCCTCGGCGGGCTCCACAGACCCGGAGGCGATCGCAGTGATCGCTGAAATCGCGCGGGAGCTGCGGCACACCGGTTGGTGTTCCGTGCGGCCTGCGTTCGCCTCCGCATCCCTCCCCCGTACCGAGGACGCGGTACGGGCCCTGCGGGACGAGGGTGTGCGCCGGGTGGCGGTGGCGCCGTACGTCATCGCTCCCGGCCGGCTCCCGGACCGGATCGCCGAAGGGGCGGCCGGCGCGGACGTACTGGCCGATGTGCTCGGCGCCTCGCCGGAGTTGGCACGGCTGCTGCTGACCCGATACGACGAGGCCCGCGTCCCCGGCGCACGGGCGGCGTCGCTCACCGCGTGACGCGGCGCCCGGTCACCCCACGTCCAGGCTGCCCGTGCGGGTCCGCTTGAGCTCGAAGAGGTCCGGCGTCCCGGCGAGCACCCGGAAGCTGTCGAAGACGCGTCCGGCCTCCTCGCCGCGCGGTGCCGCCCGCAGGACCGGCCCGAACCAGACCGCGCCGTCGACATGGATCGTGGGCGTACCGACGTACGCGTCGGCCTCCGGGTCCTTGCCGGCGTCATGGCTGCGCCGCAGTGCCTCGTCGTACGTCTCCGAGTGCGCGGCGTCGGCGAGCGCGGCGGGCAGTCCGAGCTCCGCGAGGGACTCGGCGATCACCTCGTCGAAGTCCTCGTTCTTCTGTCGGTGGATACGGACGCCCATCGCGGTGTAGAGGTCGCGGAGCACCCCGTCGCCGTGGGCGTCGGCCGCCGCGACCGCGACCCGCACCGGGCCGATCGACCTGTCGACCAGTTCCCGGTACCAGTCGGGGAGTTCATTGCCGATGTTGTGCAGATACAGGCTCATGACGTGGAAGCGGAGATCGATGTCGCGCCGCTGCTCCACCTCCAGCATCCAGCGGGAGGTGATCCAGGCGAACGGGCATGCCGGGTCGAAGTAGAAGTCGACGGCCGTCCGGCCCGATAGAGGGGTGTGCGATGTGGTCATGAGGTCGAGCCTAGACACGAGTTGGCATGCGATCCCGGGCCATTCGACATCGTATCCGCTGGGCCATTCAGGGCAGGATGGGGCGGGCGGTAGCATCCCCGGATGCGAACCATCGAGACACTGGTCCCGCAGGCCGGGCAGACCGATACCGAGGGCCTGCGCGCGTTCGACGCGGACGCACTCGCGGGGCACGTCGCCGATCCGGCGCATCCGTGGTGGCGCCGCAGGGCCTGCGTGGTCGCGTTGGCCGGGCGGGTGCCCGAGCACCGCGTCGCCGGGCTGATCGCACGCATCCACGACCCCGACGACGTGGGCGAGGTCCGTATCGCGCTGCTGGACCTTCTCGCGGACCGGGCGGAACTCCTGCCCTGGCTCCGGCACAAGGACCGGCGGAAGGAGGGCTGGTACGGAATGTCCGCGGCGATCCTCAAGACGCGCGGCCTGCTCGGCGACCGCTCGGCAGCCGGCGAACTGGCGACGCTCGCGGCCGAACCGTGGCCGCGTCTGCGGGAGATCGGCGAGGCCGGACTGGACGCGCTGGTCGCCCGGTACGGAACGGAGGCGGTCCTGGCCGATGTCGGTGACGCACGCGCGCAGGACCGAGCCTTCCGCGTCCGAATGAGGCACCGCGCCGGCCAGGACGTCACCGACGCGCTCGCGGACCCGGACCGGGCGGTCGCGTACCTCGCCCAGTCCCTGCTGACCGACCCGGACCGGCTCCGCGGCTACCTCGGCGAGGCGCCGACGGCCGAGGCGAAGCTGTGGGCCGCGTACGCGCTGCACCGTCTCACCGGCGACGCCGCCGAGACCCGGGCGATCCACGACTCGCTGGGCCGCCCACGGGTCGAAGTCGATGGCCTGGACGACGAGTTGCGCGCGGCGGTCCTCCACGAGTACGGGCACGACTGCGAGGAGTGGAGCGACCCGCGCTGGCGGGTCGAGGCCATCTGCGCCGGGCCGCCCGGCCGGACGGACGAGGACGAGCAGCTCCGCCGGGCCGTGGCCGCACTCACCGCGGCGGGCCTGGCGCCGGAGCCCCCGGTCTCCTGCGGGGAGGACCACCGGCAGGGCGGTGGCACCTATCACGTCATCAGGTTCGGCGGGAGCGAGATCTCCCTCAGCACCCTCGGTCGGTTCGCCACCTCGCACGAGGCCGAACCCGCCGCCCGCGCGGCCCTGGAAGCGGCCGGCTTCCGCTGGATCGACCCGGCGACCGGCGCGATCCGGGTCACCGGCCTCTGCGTCTACTACTTCGGCGGGCGCGAACCCCTGGACGTCAGCACCCTGCTCTTCTACTGGCAGGACTAGGGCCTGTCCGGCGGATCAGGGTCGGACAGGCCATAGGGCCGGTCTCAGAGGCTGTCGGGTGACCTCGGATCGGAAAAGCGGACGCGGTCTGGTGCGTGCGATTCCAAGGCGGAGGAGGGAGGCGACGCGGAGCGTCGTCGA
>NZ_JBHVWT010000046.1:0-43178 GCF_042882135.1 Streptomyces sp. NPDC058240 | reverse complement strand
CAGATCGCCACGTGTCATACGACCGTACTACCAGCCGGAGCAGCCGAACAAAGGGCGAACACCCCGACTGTGATCAGAACTCAGAACAGGCCCTAGCGGTACTCCCTCCCTACATCGCCCGCCCGGCCAGCGTCGATAACGAGCTGCGGTGCGAGGTAGCTGAGGCGGCCGACGGGAGCCGACTGGTGATGGTGGTTGGTGGCTCCTCAACAGGCAAGACGCGATCCTGCTGGGAAGCAGTGCGGGCTGAACTCCCAACCTGGAAGATTGTGCATCCGCTGGCTCCGGATCGGCCGGCGGCACTCCTGCAAGCGCTGCAGGAGGATGTGCTGCAGCCACGAACCGTGCTGTGGCTGAACGAGGCAAACCTTTACTTGCTGGTCAAGGACTACGCTGCGGAGGTCTCAGCAAGCTTGCAAGACCTGTTGACGAACCAACAGCGCGGACCTGTTTTGGTCCTGGGCACCATGTGGCCGAGCTTCTGGGAAAAGCTGACGGAGTGCTCCGTCGAGGACGATGACCACCTGAACACTGGGATGGGTGCGGTGGGTCAGCTTGCCGACCTGGCGGTCACGGTCCGGATGCCTGCCGCGTTCAGTGAACCGGAGTTGGCCCGCGCTGAGACTGTCTTCTTGGCGAGCTCTCTGCGGCTCTCGGACTTGCCGGCCACTACAAGGAGGCTGAGCGCCTGGCTCGCCGGGCGTACGAGGTGAGCGGTAACCGGAACGGCCAGCGCAGCCTGGCTCACCACCTGCTGACGCTGGGCATGCACCACTCAGCCGCACGCATCTACTCATGGGCCGCCGACACCGGAGACCCAGTCGCCGCGCAGTGGCTCACTGCGTACCACGAAGCCCGCGGCGATCGGATCGCGGCAGAGCGTCTAGCGCACACAGCCCTCACGGAGTACGGAAGCCCGTCCGCCGCCCTCGCGCTTGCTCAGTTGCGTGTTACAGCCGGAGCATCCGACGATGCGCAACGATTGTGCCGACGCATCGCCGGTCACGGCCATACTGATGCCCTGGTGGCCTTCGCGCGCGAAAGATCAGACCACCGTGACCACGCCACTGCCACCTGTTTCTACAGTGCGGCCGCCGCTGCGAAGCACCCGAAGGCTCTCGAGTGGATGTCATGGCACAGGGAAGGACGAGGTCACCATCAGCACGCCGAGGACCTGGCACACGCAGCAGCGGCGGCCGGAAATAGCCACGCTCTGCACGGGCTCGCCCAACTGAGATTCTTCAACGGCGATATCCACGACGCCGAGCGTCTGAACCGCGCCGCTGCACTTGCAGGGTCAACACCAGCCCGGGAGTGGCTAATCCGTAGAGGATTCCAACCATGAGTCATCCCGTCGTTGCCGATGACGTCTGGCATGCCGAGCAGCGGAGATTGCTGCCCGCCGGTCCCACCTGCGCTGGCTAGTCACCATGCTGCGCTACCAGATCCAGGCGACCTCGCCTACCCACGATCTCGGCACGTATGTCATGAAGTTGTCTACCACGTCGCGCTGACCTGGAGCGATGCAGCTTCAGTCGCCTCTGACCAGCGCAGTTGAATCTTTCAGGGTCTTTCAGGGGCGTGCAGTCTTACGTAGTCGATTCTCCCCAGACGCTCCCCAGCAGCGCTGATCCTCCCCAGATTCTCCCCAGGGAGGGCCGCCGTGACGGACGGCGGGAGATGAAACTTGGCGCTGTCGCAGGCACGCTGAGTGACTGTAGCGGGCGCTCAGCCGGCATCCCAGGGGCGATCTCGGCTCCAAGATCTCTGCCCTGTGCGTACCCGTCCCTCCGAAGGAACTGCGTCCGGCCACTGATAGCGAGATGGCTGCCCGCCCTGGGCCGTGACGGTCCAACCTGGCACAGGTCGTAGAGACCGTCCTGTCGCGTCCATTCAGTCCAGGGCGGGCGCGTAATGCCAGCTCAGGGCATTCGAGTCTTGAGGAGTCGGCACAGTTGGTGAGAGGCGTGTGAGAGCGGGCGGGACGCCGAAGCGGGGCCCGGCGTCCCGCCCGAGCCCTTCGTCGCCGATCGACCACGCTTGCTCGCGCGGAGAGCACAAGGGCAAGCCACAGCGGCAGCAAGTCCTGCTGGGGGCGGGGCGGCACGGGCACGTCGTCGAGTGCGCGGTGATGGCGGCCGGACCAGGTGACGTTTTCGTTCCCCCTGACAGCGATTAGCAAGTCGAGTTTCTCGGGCCGAAGGCGTCGTCATAGTGTCCAGGGTCGACGCCGAAGAGGATGAAGGTTTCGAGGAAAGCGCTGCGCCCGGCGACGATCCCCATCAGGATGTGCGTGTCGCCGCAGCCCGCAGCCCGCTGGGCGGCCGGCGTGAACCTGCTGATCAACTTGAGCAGCTCCTTCTGCCCCTTGTGTCGGACGCGAGGAAAGGAGGTCAGCCTGGCGGGTTCCAGGACCTTGTTTAAGACGAAATGCTTTCGGTGGCGGGTTCTTGCCAGCTTCGCCAACGCTCACGATGGTGGCGCACGTACTGGAGGTCGATGAAGTGCCACCTGTGAAGATGTAGTCTCCTGCCCGCGTCACCTGACACGGTGTCGATGACGGTGAGGTCGTCGGTTAGGACCCGCCCGCCGGCATCGAATAGCACGTGGCAGTTCGGGCAGAGGCACAAGAGGTTCTCGATGACGTCCGGGCCGTTGTCTTCTCGTGCCTGAATGTGGGCAGCTTCGCTGTACCTGTCGCGCGGTGAGGGCAGAGCTAGGACCGTGCCGCACATTTGGCAGCGCCCCTGGTACCACAGCTTAAGTTTCCGTACGGCATTATCACCGGAAGGTTCCTTCCAGCGTGTGTAGCTGTAAGGGTTGGGCATGTTCGACTTAACTCGCTCGAGCTCTCCCTCTGGTTCAGCCCCGTCGAGCAGCTTCCGGTCTAGGTCGTCGACAATCTCATTCACCATATCGGTGTCCATGCCTATGAGGTGCGACGTGTCTCGGACAGCGCGACGTGCCAGGTTCCAGGCTGCCTCTACGTGCGCGCTGGCTACCGTGGTGCGTTCGGATGCTGCGAGAGTTCCGGCTATGCGGACGACATGGTCGTCGATGCGGACAAAGAAGTCGGCGTGCGGGTCCGCCAGCTCGTCCCATCGGCCATCAACTCTGCGGATCACGTTGCGAAGACGTAAGGCTTGCTTGCTGAAACGCAGGAAAGGGCGGGTGTTGAAGCACCACGCGTATGCCAAGGCCAGTTCTTCCTGCCAGGTATCCGATTCCGGTGAGATGGGCGGGATGTCCACCGGGCGGGTGGAGAAATGCAGGACGCGAGAGTATGTGGCGGCGTCTGTGGCTTGGAATCCCTGCCACTCGGCGATGGACGGAGTCCAGAGTGAAGCGACATCCGGAGGCGCGAGCCTTTCGGATGGTCCCCGAAATCGAGCCTTCCCACGTGTGGGCGGCATGTGTTCGCGTTCCCATGCGAGGCGGAGGGGGCCTTGCAGAGTCCAGCTGAGGTTTGGTCTGCCGCGGTTTGTGGTGAAGGGGGACCCCGTCAGGAGCATGCTGGAGGTGCCTTTGCCGGCATTGACTGCTCGTTGGGTCGCGTGAGTGGCAGCGTCGAACTGCCTCTCGGTTGTCACGTCTGCGTGCACCGCGAGTGGGCTGATGCCGTCGAGGAGACGTTGCAGGAGGGGAAGGAGCGGGTCAGCCTCGGGAGTGTTGCGATGAACGAGTGCGGTCCAGACTGTTGTGAGGCCCGGCCAGGCCGAGAGCGACACTGCAGGAGCGACAGCTGCCGACCACCAGCTGACTGCTGCGAGGTACAGATCTGCCGGATCGACACCCGCTGCCCCGGCTTCAGCCAGCGCTAAGCTCCCCAGTGGTCCTCGGTAGGTGATGTCGTCCCCCATCAACTTCTCCTTCCCCTTGAGCACCGCATCGTGGCCACTGTTGTGGTGGGATTCTGTCCCACGGTACTGACAAAGGGGGGCCTGGCAGTTCGCCGAGCACGCCGCCTCCGCCTGCACCGATGGCGACAACTCGAGGGCCTGCTGCGGCTCCGGAAACCCGGCGGCGGCCTCGGACGTGCCCGGTGCTTGCCCCCGCCAGCGGGCGAAGAGCTGCCGGGGCGATGGGTGCGGACAGGAGAAGCGGGGGGAGTAACGGTGCGGGGTGCCCCGGCTGCTGCCTGTGGGCCTCCGCTCGGGCTTGGTGTGCAGGGGCCATCGATAATGCGGAGAGTCGGGTGGTTGCCTAGGAGCGTGTCTCAGTAACTGGCAACCTGCCTGCGGTTCGTGATCATTGGTGCGGGATGATCTCGGTATGCGTGGTGGCGTCGGGGTGTGGAGGCCTCGCGAGGGCCGGACTCGCTCCGCCCCCGACCGCGAGGGCTGCCGCCAGCCTGGACACCAGCAAACGCCGCATCCGGCGCATGGTGAGCATGCCTGCACGGTAGAGGTGCGCATCACAGGGCTCCAGGTCAGCGATCCGGTACGGTTTTTGGCGCCGCAAAACGCGTCCGACGCAAGATGGTTCGGCGTGCCCCGCGGACACCGTCGAGCCACGTCCACGGCGTATGTCCGCTCCCGCGGGCCTGTGGTCATGGGGTTCTCATTGGCGAGGCCACAGCCCCGAGTCGCCACGCCATCGGGTGATGGGGCTCAGCCAGGCGCGTGACAGCGGCCACCACCGCGACGAAATCCGCCGGCTCAAGGTCGCCGCGTTCAGCCACCTCGACTACCCCGACGCCCGCCAGGCGATCCAAGTCGTGTGGTGGCGAATCGGCTTGAGCACCGGGAGGCTGACCATCGAGCGCGTCTACCTGATCACCAGCCTGAGCGTCTTCGACGCCACCTGCACCGAGCTCGCCACCTGGATCAGAGGCCACTGAGGTATCGAGAACCTCCTGTACCACGTGCGGGACCGCACGTTCCGCGAGGACGACTCCAAGGTCCGCACCGGCACCCTGCTCCGCGCCATGGCCTCCCTTCGCAACCTCGCCATCAGCGTCTTCCGCCAGGACGGCCAGACCAACATCACCGCAGCCCTCCGCCACCACCGGCCGCGACTACCACCGGCCCCTACGAACCCTCGGCCTCACGTGACGAACCCAGACAGATCTCGATCACGCAATGCCCCTGGACCGAGAACGGCTCCCTGATCGACGACATCGTCCGCGAGGGCGCAAGGCGGATGCTTGCCGCTGCGCTCGAGGCGGAAGTCAACGCCTATATAACCGAGTTGGCAGGTCAGCGGGATGAGTCCGGGCGTCGCCTGGTCGTACGCAACGGCTATCACCAGCCGCGGAAGGTCACGACCGCGGCCGGGGTGGTCGAGGTGAAGGTGCCACGGGTGAACGACAAGCGTATCGACGAGAACACGGGCGAGCGCAAGCGGTTCTCCTCGGTGATCCTGCCGCCGTGGTGCCGCAAGTCCCCCAAGATCAGCGAGGTGCTGCCCCTGCTTTATCTCCAAGGCCTGTCCGGTGTCCGTCGCAGGTGTGGGGCATGAGCCCCTTCGGCGGAAGTACGGCCGAGACGGTGTGGGAACGCTTCGATCCGCGGATTTTTCTGCGAAAGTCCCCGTCGGCCACGAGGGTCCAGGCGGCGTTCCGCTCCGCCTACGGCCTGCCTCGGGTCGACGCGGTCGCGGTCGGTACGGACAACGTCGACCATCTGCGGGAGCTGGTCGGCGCCCTGGCGTATGAGGTCGACGACCAGGTGGTCCGGGAGTACCGGGAGCTCCTCCAGGCCCGCCGTCAGCTCGTCTGAAGTTCCTTCACGACTCGCTCTGCCGTTTCCCGGGCGGCCCCCAGTCGGGGGTCGTCCGGGTCTGCGTAAGGGCCGAGGATTTTCGCTGCGACGAACAGCGTCATCAGCTTGCCGTCCCGGCTCTCCAGATCGTCACGCCGCTCGCTGCGGATGCGGTCGGCCAGAGCGGGGACGGCGAGGGATGCGCCCCACAGACTTGCCGCGTCGAGGCCGCACGGGGCCATGCCCCAGTCCTCCCAGTCGAACACGCAGAACACCGGCGCGGTCATATTCGCCCAGTTGAAATCCGCGTGGGCCGGGCGCCATTCGACCACGGGCATATCGAAGCCGGGGAAGACGCTTTGGATCGTTCCCGTGACGAGTTCCTGTGTGAGGGTCTCGATATCGGCTGTCGCGATCCGGTTGGTGTGCTGCGCGGCGAGGGCATCCAGGGAGGCATTCAGTGCGGCCCACCACTCCTCCGACAGCTGTGGGTCCTCTGCCACTACGGCGCTGCCCACCGGTGCCCCCGGCAGCAGCTCCGTCTCGTCCGCCCGCCACATCACCGGCTCTGTCTCATCCCGCCATGCGACGCCGGCGAGCCAGGCTGGTTTTGCGATCCCGAATAGGGCCTCAGCGGACGCGGTGCCGTCCCCACCCTGGACCCCGATCCGGTCGAGCCCGCGCCGCTCGATACGGACCCACGTAGCGCGATCTGTATGCGAGCCCAGAGACCGGCGCTTACGCACCACCGTCTCCTGGTCCAGGTTCACCCCCAGGAACCGCTCCACACGGTTGAGTACGGCTTCCACGGGCTCCATGCGCAGATCCACCGAACGCAGAGTCATACGACCGAACGTACCAAGTTGAAGTTGTATTTCGAGGGAGATCCCACCTGCCACTACTTCTTCCTCCGGGCTCTCACTTCGACCGGTGACGATCCGCGCGTCGACCAGCTTGGATGGCCGACAGACCGCTGCGGCAGGTTGAACGAGGACGTCAGAGAAGTGGGGCGATCAAGCCGCCGGGGAGCTCCTCGTTCGCCTGGTTATAGGGCGTGGCGTTTGTGGAAAGCTCAAGCTCTGTGGTCCAGGCCAGCCCGCGACGCCGGCGTCAGGTCACGTGAAGAGTCACAGGTGTCTGTCACCGGATGCGCGGGCGTTGGGCGGGGAGCCGGGGAGGGGCAGAGGGTCCGCGGGGTCCGGGCCCAGAAGCCGGTCGAGGACTACGGGGTGCTCCTGGAAGATGGCTGATCCTGATTCGTCGGTCCCGGCGCCACCTGCGGCGCCGGTAGTAGTCGCCGCGGATTCCGGGGCGGGCAGAGCGGGGACAGTAAACGGCCCCTCGCAGAGCGCCCCTGCGCCGACTACGGCGCGACGTGTCTCCTCGTCCATCTCTCGGCTCGGGACCTCATAGCGGCGTAGTATTGCTGCGGCGATGTGTCGGCCGCCTGTGTCGATGTCGCCGGAGTACTCCATTGGGACACCGCAGGTGCGGGCCAAGGCGAGAAGTGCATGGTCGATGGCGGTGAGAGTGCCCGAGGTACAGACGATGGGCGTCGTGATCCCGCGCATCAGGGCCTCGTGAATGACGGAGGGGTTCTCTACGACCAGCCACGGTTGTGTTCGTGCGAGCGTGGGCGGATGCGCGGTGAGGTCGTGAAGCGTGAGGTGGACGGGGCGCTGGTCCTCACGCGCCAGACGTAGGGCCCGGTCCGTCGGGCCGTCCCCCCTCGCGTCCACGTTCAGCAGCAGTACGGTCTGGGACAGGCTGTCGGCGACGATCCCGACGCGGGCCAACAGGGCACGCTCGGCCGCGGGTGTGTCCGGTAGCGGGGCATCCAGCAGGTCCGCCGCGAGCAGGACGAGGCGGGACCCCTGGCCCGCGTCGTTGAGGTCGAAGTAGTGCGGGTCTCCGGCGTAGTTGTGAGAGAGCCGTGCCAGCGTGGCGGGCCGCGAAAGGGGCAGCACGGCTCTGACGCGGGCCAGTGCGTCGATGAGCTTGCGCAGCTCGTCGGCCCTGTCGTCGACGACACCCCCAGCTCGCAGTCGGGCGGTGAGCCGCGGGGTGTCGGGCAGCACGGTGGCCGTGTACGCCCAGATGTCCTCTCGCAGTTGCGTGGCCCGCCGCCGGGTCTCAGCCAGCGGCTGAACGGACCCGACGTTCTGCTCGACGATCTCGCGCAGCTCGTGCGGTGTCATCGTGAGCGCCTGCAGCACGCGTTGCACGGGGATCACCGCGACGCCCTGCTCCACACGCAGTGCGACGGCGCGCCGTGAAGTCTGGGGGGCCCGCGAGAGCCAGCCAATAATCATGGACCGGCCGGCACGGGTCAGCTCTACCCGCACCGTCCGGATGCCACCCGGATCGTCGCCCTGGGCCAGCCGCACACTGATGGCCTGCCACAGTGGGCGCAGATCGGGGTCGGCGAGATCACCTCGGTTCCGCATCACGACGCGTCCTCTGCCCCCGGCGCGAAGAGCGAATCCTGCCCGTCGCCAGGGGGTGAGGCGGGATGCGACCGCTGGCGGGGAAACTGCTGAACGCCTACCGCGATGCGTGTCGTGGCCGGCGCGCCGTGGCCGCTCCAAATGCTGGGGATGGCGTAGCGCAGTGAACTCCCCTCGTGGAAGATCTTGTGGATTCCGACCGTGCCCGTCTCCTTCACCAGGAGTGGCTGCATGGAGGGAAGGGTGACCAGGACGTCGAAATCCCAGGAGCGCAGCAGCGCGAGGAGCTTCCGCAGGTTCGATTCATCGAGTGCGGAGTTCAACTCGTCGATGAAGATCATGCGAGGGCCCACGTAGCCGTCGGCCTGGTAGAAGGCGCGGGCTGCGGCCAGGAGGGGCAGCATGGTCGCGAGGCGCTTCTCGCCGGCGGACAGCTTGTCGAGGGGATTCCTGCGCGGGCTCACCGACCGGAACACTTCCGTAGTGCTGCCGGGCTCCGCGAAGTCGGCGTGGGTGAGGGAGATTTCCCACGTGAACCAGTTTCGGTAGTTGAACACGTTGTGGACCCGCTCGGGCCAGGGGACCGCGGTGCCTTCTTCTTGCAGGAGCTGCTGCACGAAGAAGTTATACATGCGGTCGAACTCGCCCTCGGTGTCCAAGTCTTGGATGAGGGACAGAGCCTCTCGTGCGACGGGATCGTTCGCGTTCTCCACCCAGTTGAGTTTGACGCCGACTCGGGCTACGCCGGTGCGTACGTTGGCGAGCGTCGCGGTGATGCCTGCAACGATCTCGCGGGCGAGCTGAATACGCACCTGGATGTGTTTGCGCAGATCGGTGAGGATTGCGCCCTTTACTTCGGTTCGGACCTGCTCGTCGAAGTCCGATTCGAGCGTTGCGATGGAGCGTCCCAGATCACCGAGTGCGGTCCGCAGCGGTTTGGTGCTGGCCACTTCGCTGGACGGGCCGCCCGCCACCTGGCTTCGCTCGGTTACCACGACGCGGCGCCAGTTTGTGTCGGGGATATCTTCGATACTGATGTCCCGGCTCAGCCGGCTCAGGTCGAGACGGATCTTCTGCATGCGGGTTCCGACCTCCTTGAGCGCGGCTGATTCCTCGCGCTCCGCGTTCTCCAGAGTGAGCGATGCGGCATGACCTCGATGCAGGATGAGGCGGCGGGCAGTGTCCACCGCCTCTTCGGCGGTGTTCGGCCGGCACAGCGGATCTGTGGTCACCAGCTCGCTGATGAGGTCATGGTCGAACAGCCGCTGGACCTCTGCCACGGACCGATCTCGGTCTGCCTGTGCGGCTGCGGCCTTTTCCACGTGCGTGTGGAGCCGTTCCGTGATCCTGATGAGCTCTCTGTCCGCGTCGTGAGCGCTCTGCAGCTCATCGGCCTGCCGGGTCTTCGCGCTGTCGAGCTCCTCACGTTTCGTAGAGAGATCGGTCGCCAGCTGCTGGTAGGGAAGGCCGTGTTGACGCTTTTCCTCCCCGTGCATGTGTCGGGCCTTTGTCGCCTCGGCGCGTTCCCGTTGGGCCCGGGCGGTGAGATCACGGGCCTGCTCCTCGGCGCTGTGGGCGGCCGTGTGTTGCCGGGCTGCGTCAGAGGCGAGCAGCCGGGTACGCGCCATGGCCTCGGCCCAGTCCGAGACCCGGCCGCGCAGCGCGGTGACAGTGGTCTGATAGGCGCCGACGACCTTCGGGTCGGTCGGGAGCATACGCCCGTCCGGGGTGCGGGCCATTCCGCTCAACGTGGATCGAGCCTCCGTGACATCGCGCTCGCGTTTGTCCAGGGCCGTCTTGGCCTGCTCAGCAGCGGAAGCGGCCAGCTGGGCATCACGCTCCGCCGCGCCCGCGGCAGCCTGGGCGTCGCGCACGGCATCAAGTGAGGGGAATGCCGAGCACTCTGCGTTCGCAGCTTCAGCTTCCTCCCTGGCCTCGGCGAGAGTGATGGCAGCCTCAGCTTGCCGGATTTCGTAGGTCTCGACTTGAAGGACAGCCTCGTGCACGGTGGCCGCCGTGTTGATGGCGGAGCGGCCGGCCCCTAGGACGCGCTCGACGACACCGGGGACATCGATGCAGACGTTCATGGCCGCCCGGATGTCCTGAAGGTCTGGCAGAACATGGGCCGCCTCGCATGCTTGGGCGGCTGCAAGTTCCGCTTGGTCGGCACGTTCGACCTGCTCTTCGGCGGTGGTGCGTGCGGTCGCTGCCTGCCCGCGAAGCCGCTGGGTCTCGATCGATTGCTGTGTGGCGACCCGGTGTTCTTCCAGCAGGAGCGCTGGATCGGGATAGCGGCTCTCTTCTTTGACCCGCACGATCGATTCCTGAGCGCGCTGAACTTTCTGCTCGGCATCGCGGAGCTGAGTTGCCGTGATGTCACGCTGGGTCCGGAGAGTGGAGAGAAGGACTTGGCGGGCCCGTTCCCGGGCCGCTGCCCCGATGTACCGAGACTTCCAGCCGACGGGGCCGGACGCGATCAGCACACCAGAGCGGACCACTCCGTCGGCTCCGACGGCCGAAGTCGGATGAGCCTGCGGCATAGCGTCGATGCCCGTCAGCGGGACGGAGGCGAGAAGCGCCTGCACACGATCGCTGAGGATGCTGTTCTCGCAGTCGGGGACCAGGAGGTCTGCGAGCGCGGGGCCATCGGCCGGCGCCCCTGCATGGAGGTGGACGTCGCCGTCGGCCCATGTGCCGTCGCCGGACACCCAGGCATCGAGCAGACCGGCGGCGAGCAGGCCGCCCTCCAGCCGGTCGGCGCGTTCGGCATCCAGGCCGGGGGCGAAGTCCACCAGAGCCCACAGCGGGGCGCCCGAACGGCCCTCCCGGTCAGGACGCCATGCGGGCCGGTCGGGTCCCGTCGTTTCCTGCTCGGCCTCGCGGATATGGTCGTTGAGGTCGTCGAGAAGACCAGACAGACGGGCTGCGTCACCCTCTACTTTGGTTCGCGTCGTGGTGAGTCGGGAGAGGGCGGCATCGCGGGCTTCGGCAACATCGCCCGAAAGGCACTCGATTTCGGCGTTGTCGACGGGGGCACTGGCGGGCAACCGCAGTCGGGCGCGGTCGAGCTCCTGGAGCTGTTCAGCCCACTGGCCGACTTGATTCACCCACGCGACCGCCGCCTCCTCCGCCGACTTCTCGGCCGCAGCCAGTTCCCGGACTGCTTGCTTCGCCGCGGCTTCGGCCGCGTTTGCCTGACCGTCACTCTCCTGTGCCTTCGTGCACGCGATGCCCTGATCGCGCATGAGGCGCTCAGCTTCCTCAAGCAGAGCGCGGCGGCCTCTGATCTCCTGCTCGGCGGCACCCGCCAGCGCCGTGATGCGCTCCACAGATCCGGCGACATCGAGACCCGTAAGATCACACTCCGGGGTGCAGAGCCGCGCCGCCTGGGCGACGCAACCACTCAATTCCTGGAAGACCTTCGGCAGCTCGACGAGTCCCACAAGTCGCTCGTTGAGATCGCTCAGTGAGTCAGTGCACGACCGTGCCGATTCCACAGCCGCGGTCCGTACGCTGTCCCGGCTGCGCAGGGCCTGCGTCAGGAGCTTCTCCAGACTGGCCACCTCAGCCCTGCGGCCCTCCACGTCGATGGTGAGCAGTGCCTGCCGCAGGCTCGCACTGACCCACCCTTGCAGCGCGTCGACGCTCAGCGGTGCCGCGGAGAGCAGCTCCTCCGGCGGCGCCGGGAGATGGCGGAAGGTGCTGAGGAGCTGCCGGATCTCGGCCCGCGCCGCGTCCTCGGCGACCTCCGCCCGCTCGCCCAGGTCGTCCGACTCCTGTTCCCTGATGTCTGCATGCTGCTTTAACGTGGCGTATGCGTCGCGGGCTTCGTCGCGGACTTTGCAGGCGGCGAGGAGTGCAGCGAGTGTCTTGTTGATCCTCTCGATGGTCGTGGTGCGGTGGTCGAGCCAGGTCTGGAAGACCTCCTTCGCGGCCCGTGTCTCCGACTCAGTGGACTCGGGGGGATGCGCTGAGGGGTGGGCAAGGAGGGGCGCCGCCGCTGCCGTGAGCCGGTCGTAGTAAGCCTCCGCGTTTGCCTCCTGGGCCTGGACGCGCAGTTCCTCCAGGAGGTCCCTCAGATGCCGGGATGCCTCCGCGGCCTTCGCGCCGGCTTCGCTACTGGATCGGCGGGTTTCCTCCGCATGACTTCCGGCTGTCGAGGCGTCGGCTTCGTACCGGGCTGCGTCGCTCTCGCGACGGCCGGCCTCCTGGCCGAGCCGGTCCAAGCTGGCACCGGGGTGCCCGTCCACCTTGAGCTGCAGCATGCCGACGGTTGTGGTCAGCTGATCGATGACCTCACCCAGCTCCTTCGCCGCGGAGCTGGCGCCGCGGTGGAGGTCTTCCTGCTGGCCCTGCTGTCGCTTCAACGACGCTTCGTTGCGGGTGAGTTGCTGTGCGGTACTGTCGTGGTCGAGGAGATAGGCGGACGTCTTCACGGCGACAGCCCAGGCGTATCGCCGGTATGTGGTGGCGATTTTCGACAGCGCGGCATGTTCGCTCTTCGCGCTCCCTAGACGGGTCTGGAGCTGCTCGGTCTTAGCGAGCGCCTCGGCCAGGCGCTTGATCTTGACACCGTCGAGCGCCGGAAGCGCCGAAGTGAGAGTCGACTGCATATAGGTCGGGCTGACCTTGTCGTTGGCCTGAACACTGCGCAGGGCGCGCAGCACGGTGGTCAGGGCGTCGACCTGGTCGGCATCGAGCGGCTCGTACATCGTGGTGCGGATTGCTTCGGCGAAGGAATTCTCCTCGGCAACCACCGTGAGGTGTTTGCGGGCGTTCTTGGCCAGCTGCTCTGCGGTGAACAACTGGCCGTTGTGCTGCGCCAGCTGGTGGGCCAGGTCCTCGATGCTCACGGGGTTTCTGTCTTGTTCGAGGACGAGACCGACCCCCACGCGTGCCGGCACGATGAACCAGGCGCGGTCGACGGTGGTGTTGGTGCCGCCGCGGCTGCGCAGCCACATGCCGACGGTGAGCCACCGCGTCCCCTTGTCGTCGTCTCCGTCACCGGGGGTGAACCCGTACTCCTGCCACCACACGCCGACCTTGGGCGGACCCGCGTGTCCGAGGGTGTGCGTGCTGTACAGCGTGCCGGCGGACAGCCCGGCGGCGGACAGGCTCCGCTGACTGACGTCACCGTCGATCAAGGTGGGGCAGAAGGTCGCTCCCGTCAGGGATTTGCCGGAGCCGTTGCTGCCGACCATCGCGAGCCATCCGCCACCGTAGAAGAACTGCTCGTTGGCCCACTTCCAGGAGTTGACGACGCCACACCGTGTCGGCTGCCACCGTCCCCGCACTCCCGGATGGGGGTCGATGGGATTCGGTGAGCCGGGTTGCGAGAGGCGGCTCGCGAAGGCCGAGAGGTCGTGGTCGGTACGGGTCGGGCTATTCATCTGAGGGTCCTTCGGCCAGGTCGGACGTTCCGTCTGGGGTGGGTGAGGGCACTTCGGTCAGGTCGGTGACACGCACTTGCCACATCTGCGCGGCTGGAGTGACGGCCCATCGGGTGTCTGCTTGTTCGGTTTTCACCAAGACCCCGGCCTCGACCAGCCGACGGACGGCGTTCTTGGCCATGCGCTGCGGTCCGCGAGAGCGATGGCTTGCCGCCCACTGGGGGTGTTCGTCGAGGTGCTTCTGGATGCGTGCGGTGGCTTCCGCGAGGGACAGTTCGGACACTGATGGCTCGCTACCGGTGCTGCTGAGGGTCTGCAGCAGGACGAGCGCAGCCTGCTCCTCGATCTTGCGCGCCAGCGGGAAGGTGACGTCGGTCGTCGTCCCGTCCGGATCGGAGACGATCCACCAGTCCCTTCGAACGTTGCAGACCAGGCCGGCGGCCGCGGCGGCATCGACGGCCTGGCGTTGCCCGCCGGTCGACGCCAGGTAGCGGCCCGGACCAGATCCGGAATGCGGTGCCACACCCGGGTCGTCGAGGACGACGCGCAGGGCGGTGTGCCGTCGTCTCAGGTCCTGCTGGCGCGCGGAGGCATGGTCGGGAAGCTCAGCCTGGTCCCCGCACAGCGCTGGCACATGCGTTTGTGGACGGTCAAGGTCGATGTCCATCAGGGATGGGGACAAGGTGGCGGGAAGAGCGGCGAGACGGTCCCGGCGAGCTATGACGACGAGATCGGCGCGATGGTCTTGTTCCGCGACGTCCAGCGGCTGATCGACAGCAATGACGTGCCATCCCTCGAGAAGGCGCAGCGCATCCACCAGTGCGAGCCGATGCGCGTTGGCCCGTGCCCGCCCCTCGCCAGCCTGGGTCACGGGCTGGAAGCGCGGCAGGCGACCCGACTCGGACTCCGTGACGCAGGTCTGGACGAGCGCACGCTGCAGGTCGTTGAAGCTGGTCTCGGGGTGACGCCACAGCTGTTCACACACCAGGCACATCAGAGTGATCACGAAAGGCGACGCCGTGCGGCCCCTGGTCGCCCCCGGCAGGTTGACACGCGGAGGTCGGTCCGCGGGAGGATCCCACCGTCGCTTGTACAGGCGGCACATGCCGTCGGCGGGGTACGCCTCAAACGGCCATCCGAGCGTGCCAGCGAACCACGCCCGCACCTCATCCTTGTGGTGGACCGCGAGACGGAAGAGATCCGGGTCGGATTCCACGGTCAGGAACTGACTGCGCAGGAAGGACGCGATGACGGAACGAACCTCCGGATTCGCATGCTCCGCCATTTCATCGTCCGTGTAGGCATCGGGCAGATCGTCGGCGCCGGACATCACGCAACCTCCGTCGATCCGGCCGCTGAGACCGCGCCCAGAGCGACGATCTCGACACGCAGGTCCGGTGAGCTTAGGTGGCCTTCCTCCAGCTCTACCGTGACCATCCGCCCGAACTCACCCAACCACAAGTGCAGACGAGCCCCCACGGTCTCCGCCGTTCCGCAGCCCGCACCGTGGTCGAAGGCGTCGAGCGCCTCCTCCAGCAAGGTGACAAAGACCGACGTGTGGTCGGCATCCAGGCCGGAGAAGTGGGTCAAGGGAACCCTCCCAGGAGTGACGAGATCTTGTGCGAGCGCTGACCGCCGCTCCAGATCTACTTGCGACACGAACTCGGCATGTGCCCGCTTCTCGGCCAGGTCCGGAATTTTCGGCGGCCGGCCCGCAGACCGGGCGCCACGTTCGCTCGTGCGCAGTACGGCCTGGGCGGTGTACATGGCCCCTTCAGACGCGCTGAATCCCGGCGCGATGTCCTCGAACTCCGGACGCCGAGGGTGATGCGCTGTCCAGATGCCGAAGCCTGCGGCAAAGACCTGGTACGCCGCATCCTCGGCCGGCTGCGCGTGGATCATGCGAGCGAGCTGGCGGAAATCCGCTCCCAGATCACTGCCCCGGGAATTGGCGTAGAAGCGGCGCTCGATGGCCCCGAGCAGCGTGTGGATCGCGCCCGCTGACGCCTCGATCAGCCGCTCGATCGATCCGCGAGGCGCGAACCAGGCGTCAAGACCGTCCAGTTGTTGCCGCTTCTCCGTTAGCCAGGAGTGCTGGGCGCGCGCATCCAGGACACCCGCTCCGGGCAGTGCACGCTCGACGATCGAGCTCGCGCCGACAGCCTTGAGTTCGGCCAGAGCGGCACGGACACGGTCCAGGGCGCGCTGTGTCTGGTAGGCGAAGTGACGCAAAGCCAGGAGAATGCGTTCGCGGCTGGTGGTGAACACGGCATCATCAGTCACGTCGTGCTGAACAAGGGTTGCTACGGCACCGTAGAAGTCGCCACTCGCCTCCTGGAGTTGTTCCAAGTGCGCTTTGACCTGCTCCAGATCGGTGGCCAGCAGATCCGCATCCTGGTGAAAGTGAGAGAGTGTCCGGCGCACAGTCGCCTCCACGGCATCCAGGAGCCGCGGGGGGAGCTGAAGGGAACGATCCAGGCTGTCGATGACATCGCGTACGGCGGCAACCATGATCCGGGCCTGCTTGGTCAGCGCCCACGCGTCCCGCCTCCGTTTGGCATCGGCGTAGCTGGAGACCGCCGCCGTGTAGTCCTCGAACGGCTCGACATGACCGGAGTCGATGAGGGACTTCAGCGCGCCATCGAGATCTTCGTTGCTGATCGGGTCGTGGTAGCCCACCTCCGCAAGGAGGTTGCGTACGTCGGCAAGGGTCGACATCGGTGTCCGTGTACTCGCAAGCAACAGAGCCCCCAGGACCGCGGCAAGAAGTTCACGAACCGCAGGCGCCCGCTCCGTCAGGGGCTCCCACAGGTCGGGCTCAAGCCGCCTCCACCAGTCCTCCGCCACTTTCTCCCCTTTCTGTTGATCCGCGAGTCCCGCTCGGCTCGATTTCTGGGAGCCATCCGTTCTGACGAATTCCCAGAGATGCCGATCTCTCGCCTCCGTGCGCTGCTTGCGAATTCGCCGCCACTCGAAGGTGTTGACCACCATAGGAGGTGGCACTGACAATCCATCAAGAATTCGAAAGGGTGGACGATTTCCGGTGGCCGTGAGTTGTGATAATCCCGGCCGAAAAGCCAGGCTCGCCACTCGATCACTTGTTTGGCGGATGGTGGGAATCTCCGTGGAAGTGGCGCAAATCCACCCTGTGTGCGCAAGGAGTGGTGGGTGAATTTGAGCCGACAATGCGCTCCTCGTCTATCTCAAGGCCGACCCGAAGGAGGTCGATCTCGTTCCCGGCTTCACCCGGGACGTGACGGGGCTCGGCCACCACGGCACGGGCGACCTGGAGGTGCAGCTATGCACCCCGAGGGACGTGGAGCGTGCCCAGGATCTGTTCTGTGCGAGCTACGCAGCGGCGTGAACGGTCGGCGGCGCCTCAGCTGTGAGTAGCGCTTCGCGTTTGGATCGTGGTCGTCTGGTTGGTGCCTCTCGATGTATGGGCAGGTAGTGGCGGTGGACTAACAAGGATGCGAGGGATCGCCGGTTTGGCTAACCGGCGATCCCGGGCTATGTTCGCGCTGGCCCCATGGCCCCATGGCCACGCGATGCGCTGAGCGACATGGCCCGCTGGGCGAATGGCTCAGCGTCGGAGAGTTCTCGTGGCGTGTGTTGGGCTGGCTAGTGCTGTGACCGGAAACGATCACCGGGGCGGCCGGTCAGCGGGGCGGGGGCGATGATGTGGGGATGACCGCCAGCTCACGCGCCCATTCGTTCAACGCGGCCGCTGACCAGTACGCGGCCAGCCGGCCTTCGTATCCACCCGCGCTCTTCGACTTCATCGAACAGTTCACGAGCCGTCCCCTTGCCGGTGCCCGCGCCGCCGATATCGGCGCGGGCACCGGAATCGCCACCGCTCTGCTGCGTGAGCGCGGAGCTCACGTAATCGGCGTTGAGCCGGGCGACGCCATGGCTGCACAGTTCCACAC
Source organism: Streptomyces sp. NPDC058240 (assembly GCF_042882135.1). Classification (NCBI taxonomy): domain Bacteria; kingdom Bacillati; phylum Actinomycetota; class Actinomycetes; order Kitasatosporales; family Streptomycetaceae; genus Streptomyces; species Streptomyces sp. NPDC058240. The sequence continues at coordinate 25,710 of NZ_JBHVWT010000046.1, read as the reverse complement.
TTTGCTTCCGGGTGTGCCGATTGTGAGAGGTGACGGCAACGCCCTCCCTCTCGCGGACGCCTCCCACGACCTCGTCACCTACGCGCAGTCCTGGCAGTGGACCGACACCACTCGCTCGGTCCCGGAGGCGCTACGGGTCCTGCGTCCGGGCGGTGGGCTCGCGATCTGGTGGAACACCACGGCCTTCGACGTGCCCTGGATCCGAGAGCAGCACCAGCGGATCGCGCACCACTGCGGAGTGAAGCCGACTTCTCGGGCGCGTCCCGACGACAGCGACGCCATCCGGCTCGCGGGCCTGTCAGGGCTCCGAGTCGCGCGCCGCCAGGTGCGGTGGAGCCGTGTGGTCTCCCTCGACGTGCACCTTGGCAACATCGGCAGTCGTTCGGCGTTCCTTGTCCTTGCCGAGGACGACAAGCATGCCTTTCTCTCCAAGGAGCGCAGGCGGCTGCGGGAGATGTTCCCCGGCGAGGCGTTGGAAGAGACCTACGTGGTTGATCTGCTGGTGGCCACTCGTCCGTGACCTGCCCAGTTTCCTGGGCCTCGCACGGGCGGTCAGGCGGCTCCGGCGACGGGGCGGCCGCCGAATCGGATGCCTTTCTCACTGCGGACGCGGGCGCGTTCACGCCGTTGAGCGGCCAGGACGTCGGGGTGCCGGGCGTTGTGGTTGCGCCAGCGCAGGTAGCGGTGCAACTCCCGTGTTTGGACGTTGTGGTTGGGATGGTGGGAGTTGGCGAGGGTGAACTGTCGCAGTGGCCCGAAATGCGCCTCGATCGGGTTCGCCCACGATGCGTTCGTCGGCGTGAAGCACAGCTCGACCTTGTTCTTCGCCGCCCAGCGGCGGATCCGCCCGTTCTTGTGGGCGGAAAGGTTGTCCAGGATCACGTAGATCGGGCCACCGTCCGGTCGGGCCGCGCGGATCGACTTCAGCGCGGCCCAGGTCGGGACGATGCCTTTGCGGCGCCGGTTGACGCCCCACAGGGTGTCGTCGCCGACCGAGTAACAGCCGTGGAAGTAGGTGGTTCCATGGGTGCGGTGGTAGGTGGCCGGCAGCCGGTTGGGACGGCCCTTCCTGGCCCAGCAGGTCCCGGCGGTCGGGCGGATGCCGAGCGGTCCGAACTCGTCGAAGGCGAAGGTACGGTCCGGGCGCTCGTGGATCGCGTACTCGATCCGGTCCAGCTTGGCGCCGAAGTTGGGGTCGGTGGACTCCTTCCACGTCTTGGTCCGCTGGAACGTCACGCCACGGCGTATGAGCAGGCAGCGCAGGGCTTCGCGCCCGATCCGTATCGGACGGGCGGTGTTGCGCCGCAGGTGGTCGGCGAGCTTGCGGATTGACCAGCGGGTGAAGGGCTTGCCGAGCTTGGTGGGGCGGGTGGTGGCCGCCTGGATGACGAACTCCTCGTCGTCATCGCTGAGCAGGCGGGGACGGCCTCCCGCCCACCGAGGGTCCAGGCAGGCCAGGCCGATCTCGTTGAACTTGTGGATCACATCGCGGACGGTGTCCTCGTCGGCCTGCACGAGCTTGGCGATCACCGGGACGCTGTTCCCGCCCGCCGAGGCCAGCAGCATCATCGCCCGCCTGAACCGCACCGTGCTGGTGCTGCCGCGGCGCACGATCCGCTGCAGCTTCTGCCCCTCCTGCTCGGTCAGCCTGCGGACCCTGACCGGCCCTGCCATCGCGCCTCCCCGCGCCGATCGGACGTGTCGTTACATCCAACCGGCCCGAGGACCACGAGCACCACCCCGGTGATCGTTTACGGTCACAGCACTAGTGCGGGGTGGCAGCCGAAGGTCCCGCGTCTGCACCGGCTGTTGCGTGGAGGCGCTACTTCGTCGCGATGACGTAGACGCTGCCCCACTGGCGCTTCGGGTTGGCCATGGCGGGGTCGAACGTCCAGGCCTCGACGGTAGTGAAGCCGGCCTCGGTGAAGAGTCGTACGAGCTTCTCGTGGTCGTAGGCCCACAGGTGCGGGGTGTACTTGGGGTTGTCGTCCTGGTCCCGGAAGACGAGGTTGACGAGGTCGAGGCGGGTGTTGATGTCGCCTAGGCAGTCGCGCTTGGCATACCAGCGCTCGATCATTTCGTCGGAGCTGTCCAGCGGGCCGGGATACTGGCTCAGGGCCAAGGCGGCGTCAGGGACGCCGGTGATGATCCGGCCATCCGGTTCGAGGACCCGGTACGTCTCTCGGACGTAGTGCTTGGCGGAGCGCGGGTAGTCGATGTGTTCCAGGAAGTGCTCGGAGAAGATCTCGGCGACGCTGTTGTCCTGGAGGGGGATGCCTTCGCGGATGTCCCAGAGGAGGTCGGCCGGCGGAACGGCGTCGATGTTGAAGAAGCCGTCGATGCGATGAGCTCCGCCGCCGATCTGTACCTTGGCGGGCTTGTCGTCGATGCAGCCACTGGGCCAGGCGCTTCGGCTGGCGTGGTGGTAGCGGTGGAGTTCGATCTCCTTGGCGGCAGCCCGGAGAGTGCGGGCGAGGCCGTGGGTAGTGGCGGGGTTGGCGAGAACGGCGTCGATCTGCTCGCCGAGGAGGTCGACGGAGGGCATGTCGGAAGGACTCATCACGGTCTCCTGCGTGTGAGGTTACTCGGGATGGGGTGGGCCGCTGATGGCAGCGGTGCATCAGGCGACGGTGGGCGCGGGGGCAGTCCACTGGTTGTTGCGCATGAGGGTGTACTTGATGTCCACCAGCCGAGGGGCGATGGTCAGCGAGAGCTCCTCGGCTGGCGGAAGGTGGCCGGAAGCGTCTTGCTCGGCGCGCCAGACGCGGTACTCGAGGTTGGGGTAGGCCGGGTTGATGCCGATCTCGCCCTTGGGCATCGTGCCTCGCCGTTTCGGTTTGGGTTGATGCGGCGTTGCTGATCACCAACTGGGGCGATCGAGGCGATTTTGTTTGCCTGGGCATGGCGGGGGCCCCGGCACGGTGGTCGGGGTTCTCCGATGTCCTTCGGGTTGTGGGCGGGCGGGGGATGGCCGCTCAGCCAACTGGTCGAGGCAGTGCGGCGAGGCGGTGGAAGGCCGTGACCAGTTCGTGTCTCCAGGGCCAGGTCGCCGAGATCCGCAGGCGGAGGCGGCGGCCGCCGCGGGTGAGGCGGGCGGCGACGTGCAGGAGTCGGTAGCGGAGTTTTTTCGGCTCGGCAGCCGCGAGTTCGCCGTCCAGCAGTAGGACGCGCATCCAGGCCAGCAGATCGACCGCCGCGAGGCTGAGTTCGAGCCAGACGGCGCTGATGGTGAAGTCGCGGGAGGGGAAGCGGCCGAAGCCGGTGGTCTTGCCGCAGCGGATATGGTCCTCGACCGTGGCATGCCCGCGGTGACGGGCCTCCAGGAACTGGGCGGAACCGCCACCGGAGTACGGGGTGTCGGTGAGGAACACTTGATGCCACAGGCCCTCGTCCTGATCGAACAGGGACAGTTGGGCTCCGGGGTGTGGTCGCTCTCGGCGCACGATGATGCGGGTGCCGTCCGGGTAGCCGGCAAGGTCGACCATGCCGGTCAGCTCTGCGACCTCGGCGCCGTCGCGAAGTGTCCCGTTCTGGTCCAGGGCGGGGTGCCAGACCTGCTCAGGCAGGGTCCGGATCGCGTGGCGGACCGGCTCGGTGACCGCGTGCCCGACCGAGAAACGCAGGTCCAGGCCGTGCTCGCGCAAGGTTCGGATGTGGGTGAGGAAGGCTTTCGCGGATCCGGCGCTGTCGGCGCGGACCAGGATCGCGTTGCCGTGCCGGTGAGCGTCGGGGATCTGGGCGAGGGCGTCGTCCAGCACCGCAATATGGTCGGTAGCGGTGTTGGCTCCGGAGTTGCCGGGCCGCAGCCGGCCGGACACGGCCTCGCCGGTGTTCGCGAGGAAGCATCGGCAGTGATCAGCAGACGTCTGGCCTGCGGGTAGTCGAGGCGTCCTTGCCCGTTCCACCAACGGCGGATCGATTCGACCGCGAAGGCTGCGGTGTCGTGATCCGTACCGACATTCACCCAGCCGGTGTCCGCCGCCAGATCGTAGATGCCATAAGGCAGGGCCTTGCCCAGTGCATCGCCGGGGAAGTCATGGACGTCAACCCGCACGGGTTCACCGGCCGGCCGCCACTGACGTCCCGCATTCTTGAACTCCCCGACGACTTCCTTCTTCTTCGTGTCCACACTGACCACCGGCTCGCCCTCCGCCTGATGGTCCTTGACCTGGTCGTTGATGTAGCGGAACTGCGCGTCCCGGTCGGGGTGCTGAGCGCCCTCAAGGGTCTTGGCATTGGCCTGCAGACTGAAGCCGTTCTCCCGCAGCAGCCTGCCCACGGTCGGCGCTGACGCGGCATGGCCCTGCCGCGTCAGCTCCCCTGCCAGAGACCGCAGCGACTTGGTCGTCCACCGCAGCGGCGACATCGGATCGCCCCGCTCATCCGGCTCGACCAGCGCCAGCAACGCCGGAACGAGCAGCCGGTCAAGCTTCTCGGCGCTCTTGCGACCGCCGCCGTCCCGGCGGACCCGGCCATCGGGCAGTGGGTCCTCACCGCCCTCCAACTCAAAGACGCCCTTCCGCACCGTCGTCTCGCTCACCCCTGCGGCACGCGCGACGGCCCGGACCCCGCCGTGCCCCAGCAACCGGGCCTCGGCGGCCAGCGCCAGCCGCTGCTGCCGCTCATTCAGGTGAGGGAACAAAACTCCGAATCTCAGGGCAAGTTGCTCACGAACCTCGCTCGGTATGCGCATACCACACCAACGATAGGGAGGCCGTGAAGCAACGTGTTGATTCTTTACGGGCCCTTACGAGTTGGTGCGTGATAGCGAGTGAGGCTGTGGTGGCCTGGTCCCGGGTGATCGTTCAGGTGGTGGCGGTGCGGTCGGAGACGAGGCCGGCGATGGCGCGGTAGGTGTCGGGCAGCCGGTCTCGACGGTGGGTCCAGCGGATGAGTTGTCTCCATCGTTTGTGGTCGGCGAGGGCGTGCTCGACGGTGATGCGGTCGGATGAGTGCCCGTGTCGGTCGCGTTCCCAGCGTTCGTGGACGTCGGGCAGTGCGCTCTTGTTCGGCTTCCTGGGTGGTGTGATCGCCTGGCCCGGGTGGTCACGTCTGAGGCCGAGGTAGCCGTCGTCCAGGAGGACCTCCACGTCGGGGAAGTGCTGGAAGCAAACGGCTATGCCCTCATTGCGTGCTGCGGTCGCATCATGCATCCGTCCATGTCGCAGGGCATTGGCCCATAATGTGCGACCTCGGTGGTCGGCAATGACAGTGGCCTTCATGGTGTTCTGTTTCTGTGTGTCCTGAGCGTGAATAGGAGTTGGTTGTAGGACAGCTTCCAATCATGGTGCTGTGTGGGAGATGAAGGTCTTGGCCCTTCGAAGTCGCCCTGCGGGGGGAGGCTTCAAACCGCCTCATGCTGCGTTAGCTAATGACTGTCGTGGTGAGCGATGAGGAAAAGGCGTCGTAAGAGGCGTCAGGTGGGGATCGGGAAGACGAACGCAAGTGAATCGCTGCTGACGTGTCGAAAGAACAACAGACGACATCAAAACCGGGGTGTAGAAGCGACTTCGGGATGAGCTTGGCGGGTGCCCGTCTATTGGCCAGGTGGTGTCCGGCATGAAGGCGACGTGAGCCCGGTCTGCGGCTTCCACATGGAACAGGAGAAGGCAGGTCCGACACCGCCGCCGCACAGCGGCGACGAGAGGGAGTGCCCCAAGCGGAAGACACCGCGAGGGGTCGAGTACCGGCGCGGTGCCTGCTGGCGGACCGGCTCGTAGTAGTGATGAAGCCTCTGTAATGGGGGTGGAGCGAAGGGGCCGGGTCGTTCGTGACTGAGTTGATCACATCAACCGGACAGCGTCTGGGAGGAGTGCGATGAGCCAGTGGAAATCATCGACAAAGCCGTTTGAAATCTCAAAGTGGGAAGTCAAGGAGGCGTGGGAGGAAGTCAAGGCCAATAGAGGTGCGCCTGGAGTGGATGGGCAGAGCATCGACGACTTCGAGAAGGACCTTAAGGGAAACTTGTACAAGGTTTGGAACCGTATGTCCTCGGGCTCGTACTTTCCGCCTCCGGTGCGAGCGGTGGCCATTCCGAAGCCGCATGGTGGTGGCACGAGAATGCTCGGTATTCCCGCTGTTGCCGACCGGGTGGCTCAGACCGTCGTGGCTCGGCATCTGATGCGAAGGGTGGAGCCCATTTTCCATCCGGACAGCTACGGATATCGGCCCGGACGGTCTGCCTTGGATGCGGTAGGAAAATGCAGGGAGCGTAGCTGGCGGCGGGACTGGGTGGTTGAGTTCGACATTGCCAAGTTCTTCGACAGCGTGCCCTGGGACCTGCTGGTCAAAGCGGTGGCCGCGCACACCGATGCCGTTTGGGTGAACCTGTACGTGCGGAGATGGCTCGCCGCCCCGCTCGTCATGCCCGACGGCTCCCTGGTGGAGCGGGGGTGCGGAACGCCTCAAGGGGCGCCGGTCTCTCCCGTTTTGGCGAACCTGTTCCTGCACTACGCGTTCGACATGTGGATGGAGCGGGAGTTTCCGTCCGTCTGGTTCGAGCGCTACGCGGACGACGCGGTGCTGCACTGCGTCACCGAGCGCCAGGCCCGCGAAGTGCTGGCCGCGCTCACGGACAGGATGGTCGAAGTCGGGTTGCGTCTGCACCCGGACAAGACCCGGATCGTCTACTGCAAGGACGGCAGCCGCCGGCGCTCCTTCGAGCACACGGCGTTCACCTTCCTCGGATACACGTTCCGCGCCCGGAAGAACCGGAATCGACACGGCCAGCAGTTCCTGTCGCTCGAGCCGGGGATCAGCAGGGAGGCCCTGACAAGGATCGGCAGGGAGGTGCGGTCCTGGCGACTGCACCGACGTGCCGATCTGACCTTCAACGAGCTCGCGCGCAGGGTGAATCCTGTGATCGGGGGCTGGATCAACTACTACGGCCGGTTCCGGCCCTGGGAGCTGAACCCCTTCCTGGCGCGCGTCAACACCTACTTGGTGCGTTGGATCCGCAACAAGTACAAGCGGCTCGCGGCCCAGCAGAGGGCGTACTCGAAGATGCAGGAGATCGCTCGGCGATACCCCCGCATGTTCGCGCACTGGCGCCTGTCTGTGGACGCCGTACCGGTCTGATGACCAGAACGACAAGAGCCGTGTAACGGGCGACTGTTACGCACGGTTCTGTGAGAGCCGAGAGGTGAGATTTCCCTCGGCTACTCGACTCTTGCCCGAGACGAACGCACGGCGTCCGCCGCGGCTGGCCGGGGGCCGGCGCACCTGGATCTCGGTGGCGTCCAGGCGGAGCTCGATGCCCTCGGCCTGGGCGTAGGCGAATACGTCCGCCAGTGTCTTCAGACGCAGGCTGGGCCGGCCGGGGACCGCGCAGCCCCGCTCGGCCAAGAGGGTGCGGATCTCGCCGACGGCTCGGGTGATGGTGGAACGGTCGACACCGAACAGCAGCCCCAGCACCGAGTGCGGCAAGTCGTGCCGCAGGTGGATGAGCGTGGCCACCAGTCGGTCGACGAAGACCAACTGGTGCCGAGCGCCCGCACCCGCGGCGCGCTTTCTCGCCCCGCCTCGTACTTCATGACGGCGACCTTCGACTGTGGCCTGCCACGGCTGGGCCAACTCCTGTGCCAGACAGCTCAGATGACGCCGGGAGATCCCGGTGAAGAGCCGATGCGCGAGGACCGCCCGGTTGACCTTGATCGTCACAGATGGATCATGCCATCCATCAGCGCGGACGCGCTTCACCCGCTATCACGCACCTACTCGTTAGAAGTCATCCGCAAACCGGCAGAGTCGTCTGGTAATGGAACGACGGTTCGGAGTTCCCGGTCGGGTGATCCGGCGGTGGCTGCCGCATGAAGACAGGGCCTCCTGCGCAACGTGGAAGTTGTCGACACCCACGAGGCAAAGGGAGACCCTGTTGCCGCAGTTGTACGCCGTCGGGCCTGCTGAGAACAACTCGCTGCCCCTACCGTGCGATTGCCTCGCACACCGGTACGGAAACGCGGCCGATCACCGTGCCCGTATCCCGTCCTACCCGTCGGACATGACCGACACGGAGTGGGCCGAGGTACGTGACCTGCTGCCGGTGCCGGCCTGGATGGGCCACAGGGGCGGCCGTCCGGAGGGGTACTGCCACCGGGAGATACTCGATGCGATCCGCTACGCCGTCGACAACGGCGGCAAGTGGGCGGCCCTGCCCGTGCACTACCCGCCCTACAAGCGGGTCCACGCGTTCTTCACCCGCTGGCGCGATCATGGTCTGATCGCCGAGTTCCACGACAGGCTCAGGGACCGGGTTCGTGTCGGCGAGGGCCGTGATCCGCGGCCGACCGCCGCGGTCATCGACTCGCAGGCGGTGAAGGCCGCGGCCACCGTCCATTCTCCGACCAGGGGTTTCGACGGCGGGAAACTGATCAACGGGCGCCGCCGGCACCTCACCGTGGACACGCTCGGCCTGGTCCTGATAGTCGCGGTCACACCGGCGAACGCGGGCGAACGTGTCACAGCGGCCACCATGCTGCCCCGCCTCACGGAGCGTTCCCACCGGATCCGCAGGCTCTGGGCCGACTCCGGCTACACCGGTGACCTCGTCTCCTGGGCGAAGAGGGATCTCGACGTGAGAGTGGACATCGTCAGACGCACCGATGACCTGTCCGGTTTCCAGGTCGTGCCCCGCAGATGGGTGGTCGAGAGGACGTTTTCCTGGCTGATGCGGTCCCGGCGTCTGGTCCGTGACTACGAGAGGCGCCCCGACAGCAGCGAGGCCAGGATCCTGTGGTCCATGAGCAAGCGTCTCGCCCGCCGCCGCACGCGCGAGAACACCACCGGAGCCATTACTCCACGGTGGGCCGTGGCCGCGGCATGAACCGGCTGCCCGTCACGTCGGCCACCACCCAGCCCCGTTCCGCGAGCCGTTTCGCCTTCGACCGCAGGTTCTCCTTCCTCGACGGCACCGGATCCCAGCCCACCGCGACCGTCAACTCCCGTACTCACAGGCCGGATCCCTCCCCGCCGCCGGCACCGCCACCGTCTCAGCCCCGTTCGACTCCGCCGGCCCCGCCGAAGCGTTCCCTTCCGGAGCCAGGGCTTCGATGAGTTCCTCGATCGCCACCACACGGCGTTCCAACACCAGCCTCGCCCTCGCGAGTTCCTTCTCGAGCTGGTCCACCCGCTCCCGAGCGGCATCCCGGCGCTTCTCCAGCAACCCCAGCGGCGACGGCATCACGACCTCCATCCGGCCTCGACGAAACAGACCTCCACACCCTGCCGCAGGCCACCAGAAACCATGCCCGACCAGCAGAAAGTCAGAGACGACGTTCGGATTGCGGATGACTTCTCAGACCTTGGCTGTCGTGAGTGTTGGCGGCGGAGATGCCGACGACCAGGGGCAGTCCGTTCGCGTCCGACAGGACAGACAGGACATGCATTTCGGAACCCGGTTTACCCCGGTCCACGGGGCTCGGGCCCGTGAGTTCGCCCCTTTTGGCCCGTATGTGCGCGGAGTCGCAGGACCACTCGGGTCACATCGAGCAGGCCGCACTCGTCGATGCGGTCGAGCACCGCCTCGTGCAGCCAGCCCCAGACACCGGCCCTGGACCAGATCACGAAGCGCCGATAGGCAGTTGACTTCGAGATCCCGAAGAACGGCGGCAGGGCCCGCCAGGCACACCCGCTCGCCAGCACGTAGATGATCGCGGCGAACAGGGTCTCATCAGGCGCGTCCTGCGTCCCGCCACCCTGAGGCCGCACCCTCGACAGCGGAATCAACGGCTTCGCGATCTCCCACAGCCCGTCCGGAAAAATCCAACTCCACGTATCCCGCCCCATGAACAGCCCAACGAGCGATCACCACATAGGACACGGTCTCAGGGCTCGACCTCAGTCGTGTGAGTGACTTCACATTCCGAGAGGGTCACCCTCCGTGATATTCGCGATTGAAACTTACACCTCATCTCCCTGAGCAATTTGGCTGAATCTCGCGATTCCGTCAATGGCTGTAAATTGCACCCAAAGTTCTGGGATCCGTGGGGAGTCGGGCCCACAATGCTGCCCTGCGGATGATGCAGGCGCGCGAGCGAGCGGCCGAGAATCGCCTGCCTGCTTAGAGGGGTCGATTGCTGAGAATCTCGGCAATCCGTCACAAGCTAGACGTCTTCGGTGACATGCAGTGACGCGCCAGTCTCCATCGGGGATTTCCGCAAGTCAGGCCCTCATGTCGCGTCCTGTGTGGTTGATCTATGCTCCAGTAGTCGCGAGTTGCGGTTCCCGCTTGGGGCCTTCTTGCGGACGCGGCAATCAATGCGCGAGGGGAGACGGGTGTGCGAATTGGTTCCAGTTCTCGACATATCGACTAGCGTGTTGTGATGCTCGGGGAATTCCCCTAATTCAGGGACTGCTGTAGCGCATCTATTTGCATTGTGTTCCCTCCTTGATTAACGGGCCGACGTGCCCGCATTTACTAGAACTGGCATGTTCATGCCACGAAAGGACCCCGAATGAAGACTGCCGCGATAAGTGTGGGAATTGCTACCACCGTGATGTTGGGCCTCATGACGGCCGTGCCGACTGCATCGGCAGCTGAGCGTCCCGCCCCCAAGGGGAACGCGCCTATCGCGACCGTAGAAATCAAGGGCATCAAAGTGGATAGAGAGGCATCGGCAGAGACGAGACGTCTCATCGAGGCCGACCCCGTCTCCGCAGCCGCCGCCGCCAATGCGTGTGGCTCCGGCTACACCATCTCTACCGGTGCTTGGCGCTACGGTGCCTACGGAAGTACTTACACCTGGACCAACGGTACTTCATCAGGCTCCGGGTACTACGACAAGCCGATCTGTGCCCTCTTCTTCAATGACACCGGCGCTAGCCGGTCCATCGGCGTGCGCCTGAGTTCCAATTACACCGCGGATCCTACGGTCCAGGACTTCGGCACCTATAGCTCCTACGCCGGTCCGCTCTACCAGAAGCGCGGGTACTGCGGAACGGTCTACTCCTACATGAAGGACTCGAGCGGCAAGGTGGTTGTGGACAACACCCAGACCATCGGGGCCTGTAACTAACCATGACCCGAACACGCCGTCTTCCAGTAGCCGTCGCCGTTGTCGCGGTGGGGGCTCTGGCTCTCTCGGGATGTAGCGGGACGCAGGGGGGCATCGATTCGCCGACGGCCCTGGACGTCACCGCGCCTCCCGTCGAGTCAGTCAGCCCCACCGCAGAGTCGAGGGCTGAACAGACGCCGACCGACGCCGAATCCTCGCCCGATGCTCCTGGGCCTGTAGCCACAATGCCTGCGGCCGCACCGAAGAAGGAAGGAGACACAAAGACCTACAAGTTCGGTGACATCGAGGTCCTGTTGACTCCGAACAAACTCGGCACCTATACCGCAATCCGCATCCCCAATCCATCGCGAAGGTCGATGTTCTTTTCCATCACGGTTCGCGTGACGGGACCGAGCGGATATGCCGTGACGATGAAGCGTGAATTCCCGAGCATTCAGCCGGGGGATTCGGCACGGGAAGCAGGGCTCCTTATCGACAAAGGCGGAGCCCCGGTGCCAACCGATCCTATGGCACAGATTGTGGCGTTCGAACAGGTGGAATCGTAAGGGTCCGAATCAGGAATCCGATGTTCAGCCACAGTAGTCCGGTGTGACCAACTTCGTTCCGCTCGGTGTGGGTTACAGCAATTACGATCGCTGGATTGTCGGGCTACTCATCTGTGCCGACCGTGATGGCATGCGAATATACGTTCGAATAACGTTTAAGAGGGGGTGGGTGTTCGTGGCTGATGCGAAGGTCCTTGAGGGCCAGAAGTGGGTCAATGCGACCTATGCCGGGGTGTCAGGGTACGTGAAGTGCCCAGAGAATGGGCAGACCGGCTGGTCGACCATGTACTCGTTTATCATGGGTCTGCAGCACGAGCTGGGAATCAGTCCCGTGGTCGCCTCATTCGGGGAGACGACCATGAGCAAGCTTGAGGCGTACAAGAGCATCTCGGACGCGGACCAGAACAAGAACATTCGCGACATCATCCGCTATGGCCTGTTCTGCAAGGGCTACTGGGGTGAATCCGGGGACACCTTCAACGCCGACGCGCTTGAATCGATGAAGCAGAACATGGGCATCTGGCAAACTGGCCAGGACGCTTGGAACAGATCGATGCAGGCCAAGGTGTTCAAGGCCCTGCTCACCATGGACGCCTATGTCGTGATTGCCGGCGGCACGGAGAAGATCCGTGGGATTCAGCAATGGCTCAACGGCCGTTACTGGGAGAAGTCGGCCTACTACATCGGCCCGTGCGATGGCCTGTACTCGCGCGATGTACAGAAGTCTTTGGTGATCGCCCTCCAGTACGAGATGGGCATCGCCTCTCCGAACGGCCAATTCGGGCCCGGCACCCAAGCCGCCTTGAAGAACCACACGCTCGCCGAGGGTGCGACCGGCATCATGGTGAACCTGTTCACCGCCGCGTGCGTGTTCAACGAACCGGTGCCTGTCGGTGAAGGGAAGCGTACCTCCTTTACCTCCACCTTCAGTTCGGACATCACCAACTACGTGAAGCTGTTCCAGGAGTTCTCGTATCTCCCTCAAAAGACCGGCAAGGGTGACTACGACACCTGGTGCCAACTCCTCGTGTCCATGGGCAACCCCGACCGTGCGGTGACCGGCGCTGACACTCGGTTCGTCATCAACGCCGACCGAGCCAAGTGGCTCAAGAACAACGGCTGCGAGATCGTCGGCCGGTACCTGTACAGCCCGGACCCCAACTTTGAGAAGGAAATCAAGCCCGGCGAGCTCGATACCATTCTCGCTGCTGGCCTGAGGTTCTTCCCGATCATGCAGGTTCACGGCCGGGACGTGACTGAGTACAACTACACCACCGGTTTCCAGCACGCTCTGATAGCGCATGAGCAGGCGACCAAGTTCGCTATTCCGCGTGGATCGGTCATCTACTTCGCGGTGGACTACGACGCCACCCAGGACCAGATGAACCCCTACATCGTGAAGTACTTCAACGGCGTGGTAGCCGGCCTCGCGGACCGGGGCAAGAAGTACATCCACGGCGTATATGGGTCGCGGAATGTGTGCATCAACGCCACCGAGAAGACCTACGCCCGGTACTCGTTCGTCTCCGGTATGTCTTGGGGCTTCTCCGGGAACCTCGGCTTCCCCCTGCCAGCGAACTGGTCGTTGAACCAGATCAAGGAAATCAGCGGCATTGAGATCGGTGGAGAGGGAGGGAAGATCGACCTGGACCACGACGTGTGGCGCCCGGACAGCGATCCCGGCGTGTCCTCCCTGACCGCCGCTGCGTCGCCTGCGGCGGACTTCATGGTCTACATTGACCAGCTATATGGCACCGCTCAGGACTATATTGCTTCTCACTCCACCAGTAGCAGCCCGTCCCAGTTGGTGATGGAGTTCGCTCGCCACGCAAAGTACGGCGGCTTTGACTGGGAAATCTTGATCGGTTCCTACGATAAGGACTGGGTTGCCTATGCCAAGAGCAAGGGCCACACGGTGAAGAAAGCGTTTACCGACCCCAACTCCGGCTACGAGCTCGGCGCCGAGCACCTGATGGCCACCGCTAACGGGCACCTGATCATCACCCAGCCCACGAACCCCAAGTCCGTGAACAGCGGGGACATTGCTGGATGGGGCGGCGACTGGATGACTTTCTACGCCAACTGGTGTAATGACGAGGAAAAGTACGCGTCCGGCAAGGCGTACTGCGACGCGAAACTCGCCAAACCGGGTGTGCCTTCTTCCTTCGGATTCACCGACCTGATTGAGGATGCCGATGGCTACCTGATCGCCCGCGCATGCGCTGCCGGAACCCCGATCAACCAGATCGTGCGGGAGCATTACGGCAATGGTGGCGGCCATCTCACCCGGTTCACGCAGTATTTCAACAAGCGTTTTTCCACCGCAGCAGACTGCAAGGACCAGGCGTACAACGATCTGACGGTTCAGCACCCGAAGTTCGATACCGCGCGCGGCGTGCTGATCGTAGCCGCGGGCGCGAAGAGCCCAATAGCGGTGTCGAACGAAATCGGCGGATTCGACAAGCTGCAGAACTTCTGTCAGGGGTTCACCGACGCAATCGTCGCAAGAGTCGGCGCCGAGTCCTGATGTTCAACCTCGTCTTCACAGGTCTTGTCCTGGCTATCCCGGCGGGGCTGCTGATGCTGCGCCGTGGCGCGAAGCGGCCTCCACCGTGGCACAAGCAGCCTGTCGCACTCCTCGGTGCCGCTCTGATCTCCGGGAGTCTCGCGGTCATGGTGTGGGGCTTCGGCGTCTTCTCGGGTGGTCTGGACGTTCAGGAAACCTGTGAGCTCACCCTCCACACCACCTACGACCAGGCGTGGCGGGACCGTACAGGTGCGGATGGCACGTCGTACTTCCCGTTGTCCGACGCGTGCAACGAGCATGTCAGTCTCGTGCCGACATGGGTGAACCCAGCGATCCTCATTCTCGCTGTCCTCGCCATCAGCGCTCTTTTTCTTGCCCTCTTCCGGATCGCTTCTGCGATCCTCCACAGAAAGGAGTTGGTCTCCTCGTGAGCGGTATAACCAGCCGTAGGAGTCTGCTCGGAGCGGGCGCGGCTACCGCTGCCGGTTTTGCTCTCGCTACCGCCGTGAGCCCCGCGCGGGCGGCGGCCCGACCGAAGCCACTTCCGAAGGCCAGGCAGATAGAGCTACCGGAAGACAAAGAATGGTCCGGACGGACTTCCGCGAACGGCTGGGCCATCCTGGCCGAGGCCACCGAGCACCGGGTCCAGGGCACACAAAGGCTCACCGTGAAGCTCGCGGAGGGTCCGGCCGCGACCGTGCTGCTCTACGTGGTGCGCCGCTACGCCTACGAGATCGACATGCTCCGGCCCGAAGAGTTGACCGGACACACCACCGACCGCGAGGTGGGAGCGGCATTCGAGTCGAACTACCTCTCTGGTACAGCCGTGGCGATTCAACCGATGCTCTACCCGCTGGGCGGTACGGCCGCCAATGGCATGAGCGAGCTGGCGGTGACGGTGGTAGAGGACATCCTCGCAGACGTGGGCGAGGTCGTAGCGTGGGGCGGGGAGCTCGACCCGCTCAAGCAGTCCCACTTCCACATTGCTACCCCACCAGGCGATCGGCGCCTTGAAGCGCTGGCTGACCGCATCAGTAGCTGGAACAGCCAACCTGGAAAGGGCGCGGGCAGCATCGACGCTTTCACCAGCTCCCGGATCTCCCGCTCTCGAAAGGCGAGGAACACACGCTGAACACAACTGATAGCAAGTCCTGTGTGGTGGGGGCCGGAAGCCGCAGCCAACACTCGCGCCTGTGCTACACCGTATTTGGGGTGGCTTCTGGAACCTGGTCCAGGAGTGGGCTTTGGTCCTGTTGGCGCCCAGGAGCGGGCAGGAAACTGCCATTTGTCGATGTTCCTCTCATGAGAACAATCTGACTCCCTGTCGCCATCTTCCGCATCTCGGGGGAACCTCTGTCGCCTCAGGTCGCGCCCAAGGCCCGACCTGAGGCGACAGATTTGGGGTGCTTGTTCGACGCCGTGCCACGGTCGCCGGCGACGCTGACGAGGAGTGAAGGGAACGTGGGCCGAGTGCACCAGGTGGCTATCGAGGAAGCCCTGGCGGAGTTGGCCGCCGCTTCCGCGAACTTCGGCTTTCTGCTGCCGCTGGAGCCCCTCCTACTGCTGTACGGCGCGGGTGCTGAGGCCGACGCGCACGACCGCCCGAAACGGTCCCTCGCGCGTCCCTGAAAGCAGGTTCGGCCCTCCTGGAAGCGGAGTGGCACGTCGCGGACCTGCTGACCGAGGCGGGATGGACCGTACGAGGTGATTCGGAGACGCCGCACGAACCACCAGTACGGGGGGTCGCCGTGCGGTGCACGTCGCAACCGGACCGGACGGCAGGACCGGACTACGTCCTTCGCGTCGACGGCCAGCCGGTGGGCACCGTCGAGGTGCGGTCCCGCAGCGAGGACCTGCGCGCGGCGATGGCCCGGACCCGTGAAGTCGGCACCCCGTCTACGGCGTCCGCGGAGCGGCGGGTGCCCTACACATACGCCACCGACGGCGTCCGGGTGGTGTTCCGGAACGGGGACGACCCCGAGCCGCGCCCCCGGGAGCTCTTCACCTTCCACCAGCCGGAAACCGTGGCCCGCTGGCTGCGCGAAGCCGCGACCGACCCCTGTCAGGGGACACGGCAGACTCCCCGCTGGCGGTCAGTTGGCCTCCCCGCTGGTGGACATGAAATCTCCCCGGTGGCGGACAGCTGATCTCCCCGCAGACCCACCCAGCCCATAACGCACAGTGGGCGGGGTGAAGAGCGATGAGGAGATCATGGAGATTCTTGAGGCCTACGACCTCACCGGGAGTTACCGGAAGGCGGCCGAGCTGGCCGGTTGCGACCACCACACCGTGCGCCGATACGTGCAGCTGCGCGGGCAGGGGGTCGACCCGACCGAGCGGGCGGTGCGGTCGAAGCTGATCGACGACTTCCTGCCGAAGGTCGAGGAACTGGTCGAACGTTCCCGCGGTAGGGTCGGCGCCGACGCTGTTCACAAGAAGATCGCGGCGATGGGCTTCACCGGCACCGACCGCACCACGCGCCGGGCCGTCGCCGCGGCGAAGGAGTCCTACCGGGCCGGGAACCGCAGGTGTCGGCGTACACGTGAACGCGCATAGCCGCGTACGGATGAACGTACAGAGTTCTTGATGCGCTGAGTGCCGGCCCCCGGCACGCTGCTGCCTGTTGTCCAAGGTTGCAGAGAGGGGTGGGCCATGGTCTTGGACCCGCAGCGTTGGCTGGAGCTCCGGCGTTTCCGCGGCCTGGTGGAGTCCGGGGCGATGAGTCTGTCGGAAGTCGCCAAGGAGACCGGGTTGAACTGGCGAACGGTCAGCAAGTACCTCTCGGCTGACTCGTCTGCGCCGCCGCGCCGGACGGCGAGTGGTCAGCCGCGCAAGCGGGTGGTCGACGAGGTCGCTCCGCTGATCGACGCGATGCTGCGGGCGGAGATCCTGATGAAGGCCGCGGTGATTCATGAGCGGCTGGCCACGGAGTACGGATTCACCGGGAACTACCAGCGGGTCAAGCTCTACGTGCAGGAGGCCCGCCCGAGGATCGCGGAGGAACTGGGCATCACGCCACGGGAGCTGGCGGGGATGCACCGCAGGTTCGAGGTGATCCCGGGTGCTCAGGCTCAGGTGGACTGGGGCGATGAGGGCAAGGTCCTCGCCCACCTGGGAATTCCGAAGGTCTACTCCTTCCACATGGTGCTGTCGTACTCGCGTGATCCGTTCTGCTGCTTCACCACCAGCCTGGACCTGCAGACGTTCTTCGACTGCCACCGCCGGGCATTCGCGCACTTCAACGGGGTGCCGATGACGATCGTCTACGACCGCACCAAAACGGTCGTGCGCCGTCACGTCGCCCCCGGTGAGGCGGTTCCACTGCATCCGGAGGCGGTCGGATTCGCCGGCCACTACGACTTCGACATCGATGTGCTGGCCGCCTATCGGCCCCAAGGCAAGGGCCGCGTCGAACGCCAAGTGCTGATCGTCCGCGACCACGTTCTCTCCGGCCGGGCCTTCTCCTCCGTCGAGGAAATGGATGCCGCGTTTGCCGCCTGGGTGCCGCAGCGGCGGGCTCAGATCCACAAGACGCACCGCGAGGTGATCGGACATCGTGCTGCCCGGGACCATGCAGCTCTCAAGCCGCTGCCGCCAACGCCGTTTTTGGTCGCCGAGCGCCATCTGCGGCCGGTCGGCAAGGACTGCCTGGTCGCCTTCGGCGGGAACCTCTACTCGGTCCCGGCCCGCAAGGTCCGCCCCCGTCAGCTGGTGGAGATCAGGGTCACGAAGTCACAGGTCATGCTGCACTCCACCGTCGCCGACTCCAGCGGTGAGACGCTGTTGGCCACGCACCCGCGGGCAGTGGGACGCGGGGTCCGCGTCGTCGAGGAACAGCACTGGGACGGCCTGCCCACCGGCAAAGGGCGCCGGACCACCACCGGCGACGTCTTGCCCCGGCCGCGTCACGAACGCCCGCTGGGCGAGGAGACCGGACCGCTGCAAGCCCTCCTCAACCGGGCTGCGGCGACCCGCATCGAGGTCGGCCGCCGACCGTTGTCGGTCTATGACGAACTGACCGGGACCCGCCCCTTCACCACCAACCGAGCGACGAAGGAATCGTCTTGAGCGAGCTGACCGGCAACCGCATCCGCACCACGGCGACCAAGCTCGGCCTGCCCCACCTGGCGGAAACCATCAACGAGTACACCCGGCGGGCGGACGAGGCCAAGATGGGCTACCTCGACTTCCTCGACCTGGTCCTCTCCGAGGAACTCGCCGTTCGCGACGACCGCCGCTTCCGCCAGGGCCTGCGGCTCTCCCGGCTGCCGCACCACAAAACGCTGGATGAGTACGACTTCTCGTTCCAGCCCGAGCTCGACCCGCGCAAGGTCAAAGACCTGGCCACGCTGTCCTTCGTCGAAGCGAAGGCCAACGCTGCCCTGCTCGGGCCACCCGGAGTCGGCAAGACCCACATTGCGATCGCATTGGCGGTCGCGGCCTGCCGGGCCGGATACTCGATCTACTTCACCAGCCTCGACGACATGGTCCGCAACCTCAAAGCAGCCGAGGCGGCAGGGCGTCTGACCAGCAAACTGGGCTCCTACCTGCGGCCGAGCGTTCTCGTGGTCGATGAAGTCGGCTACCAGCCCCTCGAACGCGCCGAGGCGAACCTGGTCTTCCAGGTCATCTCCAAGCGCTACGAAAAGGGCTCCATCATCCTCACCTCGAACAAGACCTTCAGCGAATGGGGCCAGGTCTTCGGCGACGAAGTCCTCGCCACCGCCATCCTCGACCGCCTCCTGCACCACTGCGAAGTCGTCGCCATCAACGGCCCCAGCTACCGGCTGAAGAACCGACTCAAGGCCATCGAGCGCGAGACTGAAGTCGCCTGATCCGGGGGCTCAGTCCTGCCCCAGTTCCTCGCCCGGCGGGATGAAAGCG
Source organism: Streptomyces sp. NPDC058240 (assembly GCF_042882135.1). Lineage (NCBI taxonomy): Bacteria > Bacillati > Actinomycetota > Actinomycetes > Kitasatosporales > Streptomycetaceae > Streptomyces > Streptomyces sp. NPDC058240. The sequence continues at coordinate 6,742 of NZ_JBHVWT010000046.1, read as the reverse complement.
TCGGCGCTGTCGGCATCGTCAACATGCCCGTGAGCGTCCATCGTGATGGCCGTTGCCCGGCCCTGCGAGGTGATCAGCCAAGCGAGCACCTGTTCCGTCAGCGGGGCTTCCCCCGGGCCCTCGTCTTTCCAGTGGGCCCGCCACCCGCCACCGGGCACTGCGGCTACGACCTGGTCGGCCTTCTCAAGGTGGGAGAAGTCCTCGTAGTCCGTGACCGGACGCATGGCGCCCCGCTCGGGGTCGACGACAAGGGCCGTCCCGGTCGCCGGGTCCCATGCCTCCACCCGCACCATGCGGCCGATCTCAGTTTCGGTGCCATTGAAGATGGCGGTCCAGCCGGTCTGATTGAAGTATCGAAGATCCACCGCCCCATCATCTCGCACGGCAATGAGGGCCAGTCGGCGGCTACTTGCTCTGCACGTTCATCCGTACCTACCTCTGCACATACGCGAGTACGCCGACACCAGGCAGTCCCCACCGAGCGCGACCGCGAGGGCCACGTCCAGCAGGACCTTGCCCGGATCGTGCACCGCCCGCGGACGTCGCCACGGCGTCAGCGCCGTCGATATCGCCTGGTCCAACCCGGCCTTGCGAACTGTCTCGACCAGCAGCACGGCCCCAGCCTGGGACACCACCGCATGACCGCCGCCCTCAATGCGGACGCGCGGATAGGACCCGATACGCTTCTTCACCTGGGAAGTGCCTCCGACGGTGGCAGGAACAAGGACCTCGACAATCCTCATTCTTGCTGGTCAGAGGCACTTTTCGCTTTCCTGACCACCCGTCGGACAGCCCGCTTCATGAAAGCGCGAGGCTAAGATGACCACCTTCGCTGACGTCACACGAGATCACTGCCTCGGATGGATCGGCCACATCGCCGAGGCGCTGACGGGGAGGACCGGCAAACCGCTCGGCTTGATTTCCCGGATCCAGCGGATCTCTGGGCTCTCCCAGTTCTTCCGGGACACCGCGATCTGGCAGTACCCAGACGTGCCTGGCTACACCCTCATCGGCGCCGGGGGCGCACCCAAATCTCCTCAGAAAGTGCCTCTTCATCCCCGACCATGAACTCGATAAGCTGATGCCGGTCATCGACGCGAGCGCCTGCCCGTTCCAACGCGCCGCCCTGCTGGTGGCCCGCTGGTCCAGGGCCCGTCGCACCGAGAGTCAGCGCCTCCCGGTCGACTGCCTCGACCGCTACCCCGACGACACCCCACGACTGCGGCTCTCCGGCCCCAAGACCTACAGAGAGCGGGTCGTCCCGCTGCACGAGGACGCCGCCGAAGCCCTGCAAAAGCTCATTGACCTGCGCAGACACGCCCCGAGCGACCCTTCACCGACGAGCGCACCGGTGAGGAGATCCGCTACCTGTTCATGAGCCACGGCAAGCTGCTGTCGACCTACTACCTATTCGAGACCTCGATCCAGGACGCCTGTAAGGCCGTCGGCCTTGTCTGCCCAGGTGGCCGCGACGGCACCGGTCGCGGCGCCGTCTCGGCCGTGCGCGCGACCGACGACATGTGATGGTGGGACGTGGGACCAGTCCGGTTTCCAGAACTTTCTGGGGACCGGACCGTGGGTATGCCCGCAGGTGCCTGCCCCGCCTACGAACACCGGTGCAGATGGGCAGCACGACCACGCCCAGTGCGGGAATGGCCAGTCCGCAGCAGAGGCGGCCAGCATCCACGACTACGAAGTGGCTTCCGCCGCGACGACGTACAGCGTCACTGCGGCGAAGAACGGCCCCGTGGCGAGATGGTCGAGCCACCTCTGCGATGCCCGTGCGGGCAGGGCGCCCGCGGACACGGCGCGGTCTGTGTTGCGCTGAAGGCCGAGGACCTGGTCTGCAGCCTGGACGTCACGGAAGACTGATGTGACCGGGACGACGGCCAGCACCGCGAGTCCCGCATCCAGTGCAAGCCGGGCCAGTTGACGGCCGATGACTCCATTGCGCACGACGTTGTCCGTCACGTAGCGGGTATAAGCACGCGCGACTTCGATGTCAGGGTAGTCGATGGTCAGCGAATCCCAGTCTGGTTCGCCCATGACGAGTCTGCCGCCTGGGCGCAGCACACGTCGGGCCTCTACAAGTGCCTGGGCTGGGTCCGCCGCGTGCTGAAGCATGCGATCGGTCCGGGCACGGTCGATGCTGCCGTCCTCAAGCGGAAGCGTGTGAATGTCGCCCAACTGTACTTCGACCGAAGGCAGATCTTCTGTACGCCTGCGTGCTTGAGCGACCATCTCCCGGCGAGAGTCGACGCCGATCACCCTGCCGGACGGGCTGACCGCCTTGGCGAGGGCGCTGAGATCTGTGCCTGGTCCGCAACCCAGATCAAGTGCGGTCTGGCCGGGCTGTGCATCCAGTGCGTCGAGCATGACGCTCTTGTAGGAACGAGCCAGGTCCGTCGCTGCCAGTCGGTCGAGGAAGCTGATCTCATCAGGAACAGCGCTCTCGAATATGCGCCCGGACAGGCGGGCCATGGAGTGCGCCTCCCGCTCAAGCAACTCCCGCCCAGCGGGCGTGAGGCAGACCGGGCGTTGGCGGCCCTTTCCCTCCAGGGACTTCACCAACTGCTTCGCCTCCAGACGGGCCAACGCTCCATAGAGGCTCCCGGGCCCCAGACGATGCCCGGAGACCCGCTCGATGGCCGCGTTGATCGCGTACCCGTGCAGCGGCCCGTCGGTCAGTGCACACAGCACAAGCATCTGGGCGTCGTTGGTACGCATGGCTTCTCCAGCTGTGGACGGCCTCCGGGATGCGTCCCCATAGTGCTACACAGCACGTAGTACGCGCCGCGTAGTATGCCGTAGCGATGAACGGCGGACGTCGGCGACAGCGGCTACACGAGTCCCCGGCCCGGCCCCTCGGGGCGAGGGCAGACACGGTGACAAGCCAGCCCCTGCAGCGCGCCAAGAACTCCCGCCCCTGCCCTGGACACCATACGAAAGGCCTCACCATGCGCCCCGCCAGTCTCTTCTACGCCCTGTACGCCCGTCGGCTGCGCCGGCAGACCGCGGCGGGGCCGCTGCCTGAACACATCGGCCTGATCATGGATGGAAACCGCCGGTGGGCCCGTCAGATGGGCATGGCCAACCCGAGCCTCGGCCATCGGTACGGTGCCGAGCACGTCGAGAACGTGTTGTCCTGGTGCGAGGCGGCCGGCATCAAGCATGTGACGGTCTTCGTCTGCTCCACGGAGAACCTGCAGCGCCGCGGCGACACCGAGGTGTCCTTTCTCATGCAGGTGATCGAGCAGGTGGTGGCAGCTCATCTCGCTCGCCCTGACGCCCGTTGGCAGGTGCGCATCGCAGGAACCCTCGACGCCCTGCCTGACTCCACGGCCCACGCTCTCAAAGAAGCGGTGGAGGCGACCCGCGGCTGTGCCACTGGATCACAAGTGACCCTCGCCATCGGCTACGGCGGAAGGCAGGAAGTCATCGATGCCATGCGCGAACTGCTACACGAACAGGCAGCAGCCGGAACCACCCTCGAAGACCTCGCAGCACGCCTAACGATGGACGACATCACTCGTCACCTCTACACGGCGGGACAACCTGACCCAGATCTCGTCATCCGCACCAGCGGGGAACAGCGCATGTCGAACTTCCTCCTGTGGCAGAGCGCCTACTCGGAGCTGTACTTCTGTGAGGCCTACTGGCCCGCCTTCCGGGAGATCGACTTCCTGCGCGCCCTGCGCAGTTACTCGGCCCGGCAGCGCCGCTATGGCGCGTGAGAAAGGCACGCAGCCTCACCCGGGCCGACCGGGAGTTGACGTTCACCTGCTGCTGTCGCCTGTAGCAAGCAGGCTCGTGAGCTCGGCAATCGCCTCCGGGGACGGCTTGAAGTAGCAGCGGACGTTCTCTGGTTTCGTGTGCCGCGACTTCTCCATCAGCATCAGCATCAGCAGGCTCATGCTTTGCTCGCCAAGGCGGGTCAGAACGGTGGCCTTGTGTCCGCAGAGGCCGTGTGCGGTGGAGTGAGAAGTCATCCGCAATCCGAACGTCGTCTCTGACTTTCTGCTGGTCGGGCATGGTTTCTGGTGGCCTGCGGCAGGGTGTGGAGGTCTGTTTCGTCGAGGCCGGATGGAGGTCGTGATGCCGTCGCCGCTGGGGTTGCTGGAGAAGCGCCGGGATGCCGCTCGGGAGCGGGTGGACCAGCTCGAGAAGGAACTCGCGAGGGCGAGGCTGGTGTTGGAACGCCGTGTGGTAATGGCTCCGGTGGTGTTCTCGCGCGTGCGGCGGCGGGCGAGACGCTTGCTCATGGACCACAGGATCCTGGCCTTGCTGCTGTCGGGGCGCCTCTCGTAGTCACGGACCAGACGCCGGGACCGCATCAGCCAGGAAAACGTCCTCTCGACCACCCATCTGCGGGGCACGACCTGGAAACCGGACAGGTCATCGGTGCGTCTGACGATGTCCACGCTCACGTCGAGATCCCTCTTCGCCCAGGAGACGAGGTCACCGGTGTAGCCGGAGTCGGCCCAGAGCCTGCGGATCCGGTGGTAACGCTCCGTGAGGCGGGGCAGCATGGTGGCCGCTGTGACACGTTCGCCCGCGTTCGCCGGTGTGACCGCGACTATCAGGACCAGGCCGAGCGTGTCCACGGTGAGGTGCCGGCGGCGCCCGTTGATCAGTTTCCCGCCGTCGAAACCCCTGGTCGGAGAATGGACGGTGGCCGCGGCCTTGACCGCCTGCGAGTCGATGACCGCGGCGGTCGGCCGCGGATCACGGCCCTCGCCGACACGAACCCGGTCCCTGAGCCTGTCGTGGAACTCGGCGATCAGACCATGATCGCGCCAGCGGGTGAAGAACGCGTGGACCCGCTTGTAGGGCGGGTAGTGCACGGGCAGGGCCGCCCACTTGCCGCCGTTGTCGACGGCTTAGCGGATCGCATCGAGTATCTCCCGGTGGCAGTACCCCTCCGGACGGCCGCCCCTGTGGCCCATCCAGGCCGGCACCGGCAGCAGGTCACGTACCTCGGCCCACTCCGTGTCGGTCATGTCCGACGGGTAGGACGGGATACGGGCACGGTGATCGGCCGCGTTTCCGTACCGGTGTGCGAGGCAATCGCACGGTAGGGGCAGCGAGTTGTTCTCAGCAGGCCCGACGGCGTACAACTGCGGCAACAGGGTCTCCCTTTGCCTCGTGGGTGTCGACAACTTCCACGTTGCGCAGGAGGCCCTGTCTTCATGCGGCAGCCACCGCCGGATCACCCGACCGGGAACTCCGAACCGTCGTTCCATTACCAGACGACTCTGCCGGTCTGCGGATGACTGAATCGCCCCGGGTTTGATGGAGACACCGAAGACCCGGAAGGATCCCCGTCATGGCTGCACCCCGGAAATACTCCGACGAAGTGCGTGAGCGTGCGACACGGCTGGCCGTCGAGGCCCGCAAGGACCCCGCCGGCCGGGCGGGCGCGGTGAAGCGCATCGCCGAACAGCTCGACATCCACCCCGAGGCCCTGCGGACCTGGGTCAAGCGCGCCGAGACCGACGCTGGCCTGCGCGAGGGGCCCACCAGTGCGGAGACCGCCCAGATCGCCGAGCTCGAGCGGGAGGTGAAGGAACTGCGTCGGGCGAACGCGATCCTGAAGTCCGCCTCGGCTTTCTTCGCGGCGGAGCTGGACCGTCCACTGCGCTGAGGGTCGCCTACGTCGACCGGCACAAGGAGGAGTTCGGCGTCCAGCCGATCTGCGACGCCCTGAAGGGGACGGACGCCGAGATCGCGCCGAGCACCTACTACGCCGCCGCCACCCGCTCGCCCTCCGCCCGCAGCCTGCGCGACGCGCATCTCACCGAGGAGATCCGCGTGATCCACGCGGCGAACTACGGCGTCTACGGCGCCCGGAAGATCCACGCCGCCCTGCGCAGAGCCGGCCGGCAGGTGGCCCGCTGCACGGTGGAACGCCTGATGCGCGAGGCCGCACTGCGCGGCGTCAGCAGAGCGAAAGGCCCGCGCACCACCCGGCCGGCACCCGAGACCGCCCGCCCGAAAGACCTGGTCAACCGGGAGTTCACCGCCACCGCACCGAACCAGCTGTGGGTCGCGGACATCACCTATATCCGCACCTTCTCCGGCTGGGTCTACGCCGCCTTTGTCATCGACGTGTTCTCCCGCACCGTCGTCGGCTGGCAGGTCGCCACCAGCCTCTACACCGAACTCGTTCTGGACGCCCTGGATATGGCCGTCTGGCGCCGCCGACGAGAGGGCACCGACCTGGCCGGGCTGATCCATCACTCCGACCGCGGAGTCCATACCGTGCCATCCGCTACACCGAGCGCCTGGACGAGGCCGACGCAGTCGCCTCGGTCGGATCCAAGGGCGACTCCTACGACAATGCCCTCGCCGAGGCGTTCAACAGCCTCTTCAAGGCCGAGCTGATCCGCAACAAAGGCCCTTGGACCGGCATCAACGATGTCGAGATCGCCGTCGCCGAGTACGTCGACTGGTTCAACCGAAGACGCCTCCACGGCGAGCTCGGCCACGTCCCACCCGCCGAATTCGAAGCCCGCCACACCCAACGGACCAACCCCGAACTCACCCTGAAAACCAGCTAACCCACTCTCCACCAAACCCGGGGCTTGACACTCTGGGCGCCAGTACGCTGTACCGCGAGCCATAAAAGGGGCTCTGAACTGGGCTTTTCGGGTCTGTCAAACGAGCGGTGTAACTCAGGTTGTTGGAGTTACTGGCGTGCTGCGGAGAGCCGGCCGTCGAAGGTGATGTCGAAGGCGTTGAG
>NZ_JBHVWT010000045.1:0-44184 GCF_042882135.1 Streptomyces sp. NPDC058240 | reverse complement strand
ACGGCTCGACGGACTCGGCCTCGGTCACGTTCTCACTGGTCATCGATGCATCTTCCTTGATCAGGAGTTACACCGATCGTTTTACAGTCCCGGATTCCCTGCGAAGACCAGGGATGGGGAACGCTCCTGGCCGGCATGAAGGTCAGCCCGGTCCCCCTGATGCGCGGTTTCGCGACCGGCTATGTGAACGTGGTCCGGAACATTCCGTTGACCGTGATCATTGTGTTCTCCTCGCTGGGCCTGTACTTGACGCTCGGCATCAGCCTCGGCGCGAACGACATTCCGGGCATCAACTTCCGGCTCTCGGTACTCTCGCTGGTCGCCTACACCGCCGCGTTCGTGTGCGAGGCGCTGCGCTCCGGCATCAACACGGTCCCCGTGGGCCAGGCCGAGGCGGCACGTGCCCTCGGGCTGAGCTTCACCCAGGTACTGCGGTTGATCGTCCTCCCGCAGGCATTCCGTGCGGTCGTCAACCCGCTGTCCAATGTGCTGATCGCGCTGACGAAGAACACCACGGTCGCCTCCGCGATCGGGGTCGCCGAAGCCTCGTACCTGATGAAGGGCATGATCGAGGCCGAGGCACAACTGATCCTGATCTCCGCGGTCTTCGCGTTCGGCTTCATCGTTCTGACCCTCCCGACCGGCCTGATCCTCGGCTGGGTGAGCAAGAAGGTGGCGGTGAAGCGATGACTTCCGTCCTCTACGACGCCCAGGGACCGCGCGCCAAGCAGCGCAATATCCTGTACACGGTGCTGTTCGTCCTGTGCGCCGCAGCCGTGGTGTGGTGGGTGTACGACAGCCTCGCGGAGAAGAACCAGCTCGACTGGATCAAGTGGAAGCCCTTCTTCACCAGCTCCCAGCCCTGGGAGACGTACATCTGGCCGGGCCTCCAGAACACGCTCAAGGCGGCGTTCTTCGCCCTGATCATCGCGCTGCCGCTTGGCGCCCTGTTCGGGATCGGCAGGCTCTCGGACCACCGGTGGATGCGGATGCCGGCCGGTGCGGTCGTGGAATTCTTCCGCGCCATCCCCGTGCTGATCCTGATGATCATCGCGAACGCGGCGTACTCCGAGTACACGAACATCAGCACCGATGCGCGTCCGCTGTACGCCGTGGTGACCGGCCTGGTCCTCTACAACGCCTCGGTGCTCGCCGAGATCGTGCGGGCCGGTATCCACTCCCTGCCGCAGGGCCAGACGGACGCGGCCAAGGCGATCGGCATGCGCAAGGGCCAGACCATGGTGTTCGTGCTGCTGCCACAGGCGGTGACCGCGATGCTGCCCGCGATCGTCAGCCAGCTCGTCGTGATCGTGAAGGACACCGCCCTCGGCGGCGCGGTGCTGACCTTCCCCGAACTGCTGGCGTCGGTCCGCCCGATGAGCGCGAACTACGGCGCGAACACCATCGCGTGCTTCACGATCGTCGCCCTGATCTACATCGCCGTGAACTTCGCACTCACGTCGTTCGCGAGCTGGCTGGAGCGGCGGCTCCGGCGCACGAAGAAGGGCACGGGCGCAGTGGTCGGCGCCGCGCCCGGGGGCGGTCTGGAGACCATCGGTGCTCCGGTGCTCAAAGTCGATGACGGACGCGCCGTCTGACGGCTCGTCGAAATTCCTCCCTGAGGGGCGGTGGCGCATCCGCCACCGCCCCTCGCCGCGTTCCGGGGTCGCTTGACGCAAGCACCGGCAGTAGGTTGCATACGTTCTGTGATCGCGCACCGAGCCCCCGCCGCCACACCTCCTCCGCCCCCTACGCCCGTTTCACTCCTTTCGCCTGCACTGTCCGCACGCATTCGAGGAGCCTCGTCGTGGACCCGGTGATCGTCGTCGGCGCCGGGCCCGTCGGCTTGGCGCTGTCGCTCGCCCTCGCGGCACAGGGCGTCCCTTCCGTCCTTCTCGACGAGGATCCGGCCAAGGACGAGACGCGCCCCGCCCGTACGGTGGTGCTGCGCGAGGACACAGCGGCCCTGGTGGAGCGGCTCGGCTGCAAAGCGCTCCGGCACGAAGGCATGCGGTGGTCCGGCTGGCGGTCCATGCGGCGCAGGCAGCTGGTGCGCGAGCTGCCGCTCGGCGAGGCCGCCCCCGAGGGCGATCCGTCGCCGGCCCCCATCCATCTGCCGCAGCACGTCCTGACGCGCGGGCTGCGGGACGCGGTGGCCGCGCAGGAGCTGGTGCGGGTGGCTCCGTACAGCCGGATCGACACGCTGGAGCAGGACCCGGACGGGGTCACGGTGCACACCAGGGAGCCGAACGCGACCTGGTGGCGCGGGAGTTACCTGGTGGGCTGCGACGGTGCCAGGTCCACCGTACGCAAGCTCCTCGATATCCGTTTCCCCGGACGTACGGCGGTGGAGCGGCATGCCGTCGCCGCGCTGCGCACCGAACTTCCCTGGCCCGGGCAGGCCGTGCTGCACCGACTGCCGCCATGGCGCACCGGCGGCGCGGAGGTGACCGCGCGGCCGCTGCCGGACGGCGCCTGGCGGCTGGACTGGCTGCTGCCCCCGCGTGGCGAGCTCGTCACTCCGGACGCCCTGATCACCCGGATCCGGGACACCCTGGCGGGCTGGTGCGGCGAGACACCTCCGTACGAACTGCTGGACACGGGTGTGTACACGCTGCACCACCGACTCGCCCTGCGCTGGCGGGTCGACCGGGCCTTCCTGGCCGGGGACGCCGCCCATCTGCTGGGCGCACTGGGCACCCAGGGGCTCGACGAGGGGCTGCGGGACGCCGAGAACCTGGCCTGGAAGCTGGCCCAGGCCTGGCACCACGGCGCCTCCGACGTACTGCTCGACAGCTACCAGGCGGAGCGCCGGGCCGCGGTCGCCGCGCGGCTGCGCGCCGCGGACCAGTCGCTGCCGATACTGCGCGGCGGTGGAGGTCTGCGGACCCTGGTACCGGGGAGCGCACGGGGGCACGATTCACTGCTCACCGACGGACATCTGGGGTCCGGCCCCCTCGGTGCGCCCCCCTCGTACTCGCACTCGCCTCTTGCGCCCGCACGCGCCGAGGCGCACACATCTGTGGGTACGCCCCCCGGTGCGCCGGTCACCGATGTACGGGTGACAGCACCCGACGGCACGACCGTACGGCTGCGCGAGCGGCTGGGGCAGGGGCATCTGCTGGTGGTCCTGGTGGCGCCCGGAACCGGGGTGTGGGACCGGCGGCACTGGATGACCGCGGGCGTCATGCCCCGCCTCGTCGCGGCTGTCGACGCGCTGCCGGTGAAGGGCGAGCTGCTGGTGACCGAGAACTATCCGGGGGCGTCGGCGCACACCGTGCTGCTGATCAGGCCGGACGGTCACCTGGTGGCGTCGTTCGGCGGGGTACGGCCCCGGGAGCTCTTCGCGGCGGCGGACGCGACGCGCGGCGGCGCGGCACGGGCCTCCGTACGCTCCGACCTGACAGCGGACATCAATTGACCGTCGCAGGCGCACATGGTGTACTCCGAGTCGTGACCGACACCGATGTGCGCCTGTGGCGGAGGGTCCATATGGACCTCGTCCGCTATGCGGGCTGCGTGTGTCGCCCGTCCTGCTGAACCGCCCCCTTCTGCCGCGCCGTGCGCTCTGTCGTGCGGCCGTGCATCCGCGCGAACCCTCAGGACGGTCTCTGTGTCTGCCCCTTCGTCACACTCTGTACACATGTCCTCCTCCGCCGCCGACGGTGCTACCGGTCCGACGGCCGCGGAGCTGCTCGATTTCGTCCGCCGTGTCGCCGCCGACGCCGAGATCGTCGCCTCGCTCCCCCTCGATCCCGAGGGCCGCACCTGGGTCCAGCTCGAAGGACCGGGCGGCAGTGAGGCGTGGTTGATCGGCTGGCCGCCGGGTACCGGAACCGGCTGGCACGACCACGCCGACTCGATCGGCGCCTTCACCACCGCGGTCGGCACCCTCAAGGAGTTGTCGCTCGCCGCCCGGCTGCCCACCGACGGCTGGAAGACCCTGGAACTCGCCGAGGGCATCGACCGTTCCCGGCAGTTGGCCACCGGCCAGGGCAGGGCATTCGGCCGCCACCACGTCCACGAGGTGGTGAACGAGTCCGGCACGCAGCACGCCGTCTCCGTCCATGCGTACTACCCACCGCTGCCGCAGATCCGGCGCTACAGCCGTACCGGTGCGGTGCTCCGTCTCGAGCAGGTCGAACAGCCCGAGGACTGGCAGTGAGCGACAGCCGTCGGGGCGGTACGGAACCGGTCGGGATCGACGAACTGCTGGAACGGGTCCGGGCCGGGTTCGTCCGGGTCGGCCCGCAGGAGGCCGTCGCCGCCGCCGCGGACGGGGCGCTGCTCGTGGACATCCGCTATGCGGAGCTGCGGGAACGGGACGGACTGATTCCGGGGGCGCTGGTCGTCGAGCGCAACGAGCTGGAGTGGCGGCTCGACCCGCAGGGAAGCCATCGGGCCCCGGAGGCGGTGAGCCACGATCTCCAGATCGTGGTGGTCTGCAACGAGGGCTATGCGTCGAGTCTCGCCGTCGCGTCCCTGCGGCAGCTGGGGCTGCACCGGGCGACCGATCTCATCGGCGGGTTCCAGGCGTGGCGTGCGGCAGGACTTCCGGTCGAGGCCTGACGGACGGCGCTGGGACGGGGCAGGGACGGTAGCGTCCGGCCGGAGGACGGCGGTGGGGCGGAGTCCGGCTGGGCGTCCCCTCCGGAGGACGCCCAGCCGGATCCCGTCGGAGGTTCACTGCCTTGACGTGGCTACCTCCACCGGGCGGACCCTGAGTGCCAGTCGGCCGGGCAGCGCCGTGGCGGTCAGTGCCAGCAGTGCGGCGGCGCCCACCACTGTCGCGTACACCAGCGGCAGAACCGCGGGCGCCGCACTGCCGGTCATGCCGATGCTGAAGGCGGTCAGTACAGCCAGAGCGATACCGCTGCCGAGGGCAGTGGCGATCAGCAGGATCGACAGGGCCTCGATGCGGAGCATCCGCAGGACCTGACGCCGGGTCGCGCCGGCCAGCCTGAGCATGGCGAACTCCCTGATGCGCTCGGACACGGACATGGCAAGAGTGTTGACGACCGCGATGGCGGTGAAGGCCAGGACCAGGCCCATGGCGAGATGGTTGACCGCCGCATTCTCCTGCTGTCGGTCCGCCTGGAGCCGGTCGGCGGTCGCCGGGGCGAGTACGGAGACGCCGGGGAACTGTTTGAGTGCGGCGCCGAGTTCGTCACGCCCGCTGTCCCCGGCGACCAGGACCGTGGCGGCAAGAGGGTTGTCCATGTGGCGGGCGAGCAGCTCATGGGGCAGGGTCAGGTCGCCGAAGCCCAGGCCCCGGCTGTAGACGGCGGCCACAGTGAGGGTGGCGGGGGTGCCGTCGCCGAGGTGGAGTTTCAATTTGCTGCCGGGGTGGAGGCCGAGCCGGTCGGCAGCGAGTTCACTGATCGCGGCGGTGCCGGGGCCGGCGGTGAACGCGGCGAGCGATCCGCTCGTCACGTCAGGGTCCCAAGTGCGGGCGAGTCCGGCCTGGGTGACGCCTTGGGCCGGGTACTTGTCGAGGCCGACGCGCACGGTGGTCCGTACGACCTCGGTGGCGGCCGTGACACCCGGCGTCCTACGAATGGTCTCGGCGGCCGCGGACGGGACGCCTGGCCCCTGTGCGGCCAGTACCCAGGTGGCGCGGACGCCGTCGTGGGCCTGGGCTCGGGCGGCGTCGCCGAGCGTCGGCTGAACGAAGAGAACCGTGCAGGTCATCCCGATGAGCAGGGTGAGCGGGGTGACGACGGAACCCATCCGGGCGGAGTTCCCACGGATGTTGGCGGTCGCGAGAGGTCCCCCCGGACCCGCCAGTCGGAGCGGCCCCGCGAGCAGCACGGACGCGAACCTCACCAGGTACGGCCCCAGCAGTGACACGGCCGTGGCCGATACGACGACGGCGAGGAACGTGACAGGGGTCGCGGCGGCCTCGGTACGCAGCACGGTCAGTACGCCGACGAGAACGGCTCCGCCCGCGAGCAGCACCAGCCCCGCCACGATCCGGCCCCGGGCCGGACCACGCTCGACCGCGGACTCGGCCATGGCTTCGGCGGGCCGGATACGGGCGATACGGCGGCCGGAGATCCTTGCCGCCGCCCAGGCACCGACAAGGGTGACGGCGAGCGCCGCGCAGGCCGGGAAGATGCCTGCGGTGCGTTCCAGAGTGACCGGAATTGCGCCCATGTCGATGAATCGACTGTGCAGCCAGCCGGCGAGGGGCAGTCCGGCGAGCGCGCCGAGCACACCGGCTGCGGCTCCGACGGCCAGGGCCTCGCGACCGAGGAGGCGGCGGATCTGGCGCGGGGTCGCGGCGATGGCGCGGAGCAGGGCCAGTTCACGGTGGCGTTGCTGGATGGAGAGCGCGAAGGTCCCGACCACGACGAGGACCGCGACCAGGAGGGACGTGCCGCCCATGGCGCCTCCCATGGAGACCAGCTTGATACGGGCGCCTGCGGCGTCCAGGAATTCGACGGGGCCCCGGGCCTCACCGGTGGCGACCTGGGCGGAGGTTCCCTTGAGCGCCTGCTCGACCTGCTGCTTCAGCCGCGCGAGGTCGGTTCCGGGCGCTGGCGTCACGCCGAGAGCGGCGATCCGGCCGGGGCGGGCGGCGAGGCGCTCCGCCTCGGCGGAGGAGAAGAAGAGCGAGGTCTGCTGCCGGAGGTCGCTCCGCCCGGCCGGGGCCGCGATCCCACTGATGCGGTACGGGCGGGGAGCGCTGGTGGACTGGACGGTGAGCCGGTCCCCGGTCTTCAGGCTGTTCTGTTCGGCGAGGGCCCGGTCGATCACCACGTCGTCATCGGCGGAGGGAACACGGCCCGCGACGAGACGGAAGGGCGTCAGCGGGGCGGAGGCCCAGGAGTGGCCGTAGGAGGGACGAGCGGAGAGGTGGGCCGAGGGGCGGGGCTCGGACTGGGCCACGCGCTTGCTCATGGACCGACTGCTCATGGGCTGGCTGCTCATGGGCTGAGCCATGAAGGTCAGCTCGGGTACGGCCTTGTCCACGCCTTCCAGGGCGCTGACCCGGTCGACGACGTCTGCGGGGAGCCAGGCACGCTCGGCAACCGGCTTCGCCTTGTGCTTGACCTTGGTCTTTCCATTGCCCTTGTGCTTGACCGTGGTGCGGTGGACGTTCTGGTCGGCGGAGACCACGAGCGGCGCGGCCGCGTAGCGCTCGGTGGCGATCCTTCCGCGCAGGCCGGTCTCCAGCAGCGTGCCGCAGGCAGTGATCAGAGCGGCGGCGCACAGGAGAGCCAGGAAGGCACCGAGGAACCCGCCTTTGCGGTCCCGGATCGTCTGTAAGGCATAGCGCAGCATCATCGTGCGTCCGTCTTTCTTCCGTTGTCGTGCTCCGGGGTCACGGCCGACGGCGGTGCCGGGGTCCGGCCGGGGCCGGGACCCCGGCAGTGTGCGGCTTCTCCGTCATGCGTCACACAGTGCTCCGTGCACGGATGCCTGCGCACTGGAGTGTGCCCGTGTGTTCGTGCGGGGGGCTGCCCCCCGTATGCCGCCGGCCGTTCCCCCGAATCCGCCCCGACACACCCGAACGCCACGCTCCGGTGGAGCGATCCCCGTATCCGACGGACATTCACCTCAACGCCAAGGACCGACGTGACGGAGGCCTCGCACCCATGCCGACCCCCACCCTCACCCCCGACCAGTTGGACGCTCAGGCCGCTCGCCTCCATGACACCGAGGCATGGCAGCAGATCATCACCGGCTGGGACATCACGGCCCCCGCCCCCGTGCGGCCGTCCGCCCCGGCCCCTGTACGGCCGTCCTCCCCCGACGCCGCGGAACAGCCGCCGGACCGTCGGCCGGCCGACTGGCGCGACCTGCTGTCCGTACCGGTCGACCAGCTCATCGCCGACTCCGTCCGCGCCCTGCCTGCGACGGCCCCGCGCGAACGGCCGCTTCCCGGACGTCTGGGCGCGGTCCTCCCGGACCGGCTCCACTCCTGGCGCCGCATCGGCCAGCCCGAGGTACGGCCCTCCACACATCTCGCCTACGCAAGGCAGATCCTGGCCGAATGGGGCTGGCAGAACACCCCGTACCGGCTCCGCAACGCCCGCGGCGCACGGTGCATCTGCGGCGCCCTTCTCACTGCGCACCGCCTGGGCTACGGCTCCCTCGACACCGTGGACCGGGCCGGTGCCTGGCTCGTCGCCGAGCTCCGCTCCCAGGGCTGGACCGGGCTGATCGGGCCCTGGAACCGCTGCCCCGGCCGCACCGCCGCAGATGCGCTCGCCCTGATCGACGCCACCATCACGCGCGCCGCCCACGCCGGGCAGTGATCACCGCATCACCGCGTCTCCCCCCGCAGTCCTCCTGGCGCACGGCGGGCCCTACCCGAGGCGCTCCCCTCGCCCCACGGCTCCCCCCAGCTCCGATGTCCCACCGTCCCGGATCGCGCCCCGTGTTCCTCGCGCGCCCCGTTGCTCCTTCGGGCGCCCCGTTGTTTTCTCGGACACCCCGCATGCCCCCGCCCGGTCCGAACCCGGTCAGAAGGGCTCGTCCAGACCTTCCGTGTCCTCGCCCTCTTCCTCCAGCGCCTGCCGCACGACGCGCAGGGCCATGCCCTCCCCGTACCCCTTGCGCGCGAGCATGCCCGCAAGGCGGCGCAACCGCTTGTCGCGGTCCAGGCCACGAGTGGAGCGCAACTTGCGCGCGACCAGCTCGCGGGCGGTCGTCTCCTCCTGCTCCGAGTCGAGCTGCCCGACGGCCTCGTCGATCACTGCGGAGTCCACACCCTTGGTGCGCAGCTCACGGACGAGGGCGTGGCGGGCCAGTCCGCGTCCGTGATGCCGGGACTCCACCCAGGCGTCCGCGAACGCCGCATCGTCGATCAACCCGACATCCTCGAAGCGCGAAAGCACTTCTTCGGCCGCCTCGTCCGGAATCTCGCGTTTGCGCAGCGCGTCGGCAAGCTGCTTCCGGGTACGCGGGGTCCCGGTGAGCAGACGCAGGCAGATGTTGCGCGCCTGCTCGACCGGGTCTCGCGGCTCCCCCTTCCCGGCCCTCGACGAGGAGGGGGAACCGCTGCTCCTGGTGCGGGAACGGGCACGACGGCCCGCCCCCTCGCCGGATCCGGCGCCCGAGCCCGTGCCGCGACCGGGACCGGCCTCCGGCTCGTACGCATCCTCGGACTCGGTCATGTGCCCGGCGGCGAATGCGTGGCCGGGACCGGCGTGCTGGTCAGTGGCGCCGACCGGCCACTCCGTGCGACGCGTCACGGCCTAGCTCTTGGCCGCCGCGGTCTTGGCCGGCTTGGTCTTGCCAGCCGGAGCGGGCACCGACTTCGCGCTGTCGGCCGGGGCCGTGGCACCGCCCGCCGCGTCCGCACCGGACTCGGCGGCGCTGTCGTCGGGCCTGACGCCGATACCCAGCTTCTCGAGGATCTTCTTCTCGATCTCGTTGGCGAGATCGGGGTTGTCCTTGAGGAAATTACGGGCGTTCTCCTTGCCCTGGCCGAGTTGGTCGCCCTCGTAGGTGTACCAGGCACCCGCCTTGCGGACGAAGCCGTGCTCCACGCCCATGTCGATCAGACCGCCCTCGCGGCTGATGCCCTGGCCGTAGAGGATGTCGAACTCGGCCTGCTTGAAGGGCGGCGCCACCTTGTTCTTGACGACCTTGACGCGGGTGCGGTTGCCGACGGCGTCGGTGCCGTCCTTCAGCGTCTCGATCCGGCGGATGTCGAGGCGCACCGAGGCGTAGAACTTGAGCGCCCGGCCACCGGTCGTGGTCTCCGGCGAGCCGAACATCACGCCGATCTTCTCGCGGAGCTGGTTGATGAAGATCGCGGTGGTCTTGGACTGGTTGAGCGCGCTGGTGATCTTCCGGAGCGCCTGGCTCATCAGACGCGCCTGCAGACCCACGTGCGAGTCGCCCATCTCGCCCTCGATCTCCGCACGCGGCACGAGCGCCGCGACGGAGTCGATGACGATCAGATCGAGGGCGCCGGAGCGGACCAGCATGTCCACGATCTCAAGGGCCTGCTCGCCGTTGTCCGGCTGGGACAGGATGAGGCTGTCGATGTCGACGCCGAGCTTCTTCGCGTACTCGGGGTCGAGGGCGTGCTCCGCGTCGATGAAGGCGACCGAGCCGCCGAGCTTCTGCGCGTTCGCCACCGCGTGCAGTGTCAGCGTCGTCTTACCGGAAGACTCCGGTCCGTACACCTCCACCACACGGCCGCGCGGCAGGCCGCCGACGCCGAGGGCCACGTCGAGGGCGGTCGACCCGGTGGGGATCACTTCGATGGGCTCGTTCGGCCGCTCACCGAGGCGCATCACCGCGCCCTTGCCGAATTGCCGTTCAATCTGTGCGAGTGCGGCGTCCAGCGCCTTCTCGCGGTCGGTTCCTGCCATGGGTTCCACCCGATTTGCTTGAGTCGATCGCTTCACGTCAAAGACGCTAACCCCTGCCACTGACAATGGGCCTCGACGTCCTCCCGGCCTGTGGACAACTCCACGGTCGGGCCCGGGAAAACCCGGCCGGAATCCCATGAGAATGGATGTTCGATTTTGATGTCAAGCACACCACGCCGGACCGATCTGCACCCAGAGTAGCCCCCGAGTACCTCGCTTTCGGGCAGTCAAGAACAAGCGATCGACACCATGACGAATTCCTTCCTTACGGGTACAAAACCGGCAGGAAATGTGGTCTTGGCCGCCTGGATGACACGGGCGCGGGCCGCCCCATCGACGTAACGAACCACCGCTGAGGAGCGGAGCCCGAGAGACCCGAGAGCCGGAAAGCCCTGCCGGCGAGAAGGTCAGGCGCGCTCCGGGGCCTCCCGCACCCCGGCACCGCCCTCTCCGCCCTCGCCCCCGTCGCTCCCGGAGGCCCGCCAGGAGCGGCGCAGCCGTGTGAGCACCGGCTCGCCGCGCCGTGGGCTCCGGCCGTGCATCCGCGGGTCGTCCGTCACGTCGTACCGCTTCACGTACGCGCCGAGGAACGCCTGGAGTGTGGCGATGGCCGGGATCGCGATCAGCGCGCCCACGGCGCCCATCAGGGCCGTGCCCGCGATGACCGATCCGAAGGCGACCGCCGGGTGGATGTCGACGGTCCTGGAGGTGAGCTTGGGCTGCAGGGCGTAGTTCTCGAACTGCTGGTAGACCACGACGAAGCCGAGCACCCACACCGCGTACCAGGGGTTGACGGTGAACGCGATCAGCATCGGCAGAGCGCCTGCCAGATACGTACCGATCGTGGGGATGAACTGGGAGACCAGCCCGACCCAGACGGCGAGCGCGGGCGCGTACGGAACCCCGAGGATCACCAGCAGGATGTAGTGCGCGATTCCGGAGATGAGGGCCATCAGGCCGCGCGAGTAGAGGTATCCGCCGGTCTTGTCGACCGCGATCTCCCAGGCCCGCAGGACCTCTGCCTGCTTGGCGGGCGGCAGCACGGAGCACAGGGCGCGCCGCAGCCTGGGGCCGTCGGCCGCGAAGTAGAACGAGAACAGGAAGATCGTCAGCAGACGGAACAGCCCACCGAGCACGGTGGTGGAGATGTCGAGCACTCCGGTCGCGCTGTTCTGGACGTACTTCTGCAGCCAGTCGGAGTGGAGCAGGCTGTCCTGGACCTCGACCCTGGAAAGGTCGGTGTGGAAGGTCTGGTTGACCCAGTTGATCACCGAGTCCAGATACTTCGGGAACTCCTCGACCATGTCGACGATCTGGCCCGCGAGCATCGAGCCGAGCAGCAGGACGAAGCCCACCCCGGCGATCAGCACCATGAGGAAGACCAGGAAGGTGGCGAGGCCGCGGCGCATACCGCGCGCCGACATCCGGCTCACCGCCGGCTCGATGGCAAGCGCCAGGAAGAACGCGATCAGAACGTTGATCAGCAACCCGATGAGCTGGTCGAACGCCCAGCTGCCGAGCCGGAAACAGGCGTAGAGCGCCAGGGCCAGCACCATGGCGCGTGGCAGCCACGCGGGCATGCGTACCGGCCCGTTGCCGGCGGGCGCGGCGGGTGGCGCGGCCGGCGGGACGGGCGGTGTGGAAGGCGGCTGGGTCTGTGCTGTCTCGTCTGTCGGTGCCACGGTTCCAGTCTCGCCTACGGCTGTGACGAGCAACCGCCCACCCCGGACAACAGCACGGGTCCGGCGGCCGACGGGCCGGGAGTCGGTGCACCGTCCGGCCGCTGACGGGCCGGAAATCTATGCAGGTGGGCCGTGGGCGAACCGGGGATACGAACCTGGAGTCAGCGCTTGTCCGCGGGGATGCCGACCGCCGTGCAGACGCCGCGCCAGACGTCCTTGGTCTCCCAGCCCGCGGCCAGCGCCTGGTGCACGGTCTGCCCGCCGAGCTCGGCCATCACATGATCGCGCGCGAAGGAGTCGGCGTACCCCGCGCCGAAGTGGTCTGCCATCCGTTCCCAGAAAATCGTCAACCGCATGACCTCAGTATCCCGCTCCTGAGAGTGCAGCCGGGCCGCTACGTCTTGTTGAGAGCGCTTACCGGCCTACGGTCGGTCCATGGCTGGAACCGGAACAAGTCCCCTCAACCGTGCCGAGCAGTTCATCTGGCTCACGGCCCGTGTCCTGGAACAGCGGCGGTTCGCCCATCACTTCCTGGAAGGAAGTGCGGACGCCGTGGAAACCGCACTCGCCGCCTATCTGAACGAGGACGGCGGCTACGGGAACGCGCTCGAACCCGATCTGCGCGGCCCCGTCAGTCAGCCACTGCACACCGCGCACGCGCTCAATGTGCTGGACTCCATCGGGCGCTGCGACGGGCTGCGGGTGGAGCGGATCTGCCGCTTCCTCACCGAGGTGTCGACCAAGGAGGGCGCGCTGCCCGCCCTCCTGCCGACGCAGCGCGGCTATCCCGCCGCGCCGTTCATCCCGATCGTCGACGATCCTCCCGCGGAGCTGTTGGCCACCGGGCCCGTCGTCGGGCTCCTGCACCGCAACGCGGTGTGGCATGCCTGGCTGTTTCGGGCCACCGACTTCTGCTGGGCCGCGGTGGACGCCCTGGACCGGTCGCACCCGTACGAGATCGAGGCGGCGCTCGCCTTTCTGGACGGCGCCCCGGACCGGGCACGGGCGGAGGCGGCGGCCGACCGGCTCGGGCGGCTGGTGCGGGATCAGCGGCTCGCCGTACTGGATCCGGAGCGGCGCGCCGAGTACCCCGTCGCAGCCGGATACGCGCCGGGTGAGCAGCACTTTCCGTACGACTACGCCCGTACACCCGAGTCGTTCGCCCGTCACTGGTTCACCGACGAGGAGCTGTCCCGTTCACTCGACCATCTCGCGGCCGAGCAGCAGGCGGACGGCGGCTGGCCGGTCAACTGGCGGCAGTGGGCACCGGGGACGGCTCTGGAGGGACGGCCCATCGTGACGCTCAAGGCGCTTCTGACACTGCGCGCCCATGGACGCAGCCTCGACTGAGACCCGGTTGTCGGTGCGGCTGCCGACGGTCAGCCGGCTGCGGAAGCTCCGTCGGGTCCGGCAGCGGTGTCGCGCAGCAGCAGGGCCGCGATGGCCAGCGCGGCGCCGCGTGGCGATGACGGATCGAGGCCGGTCAGCTCGGTGAGCCTGGCCAGGCGGTTGTCGACGGTGTTGGGATGCAGCCCCAGCAGAGCCGCCGTGAGGCGTCGGTCCTGGTGCTGCGCCAGGTGGGTGCGGAGGGTCCGCAGCAGTTCGGGGCGGCCCGCGACGGGGTCCAGCAGAGCGGCGATGCGGTGGCTGCTGGGGCCGGGGCGGGACAGATGGAATTCGAGGAGCACGTCGTCCAGAACGTGCAGTCCGGGCGGCAGCCCGCAGGTGCGGGCGACCCGGAGGATCTCCACGGCCGTCCGGGACGCCTCGGGGACCGCCTCCGGCGTCGCCGCCGCGGCGGCGGCGATCCGGACTTCGGCCCCGCAGGCCCGCGTCAGCCGCTCGGCCAGGTCACCCGGTGGCTCACCTCCGCGTGGTACGACGACCCGCCCGGCCCCCGCGTCGAAGAGGAAGAGCAGCTCCGCGCCGAATGCCTGGTCGAGCACGGTCTGGACGCGCCGCATCCGGCGCCGTACGGTCACCGCGTTCCCCGGTTCCGGACCGCCCGGTTCCGGACCATGCGGACCAGCACCCCCCGAGGCCTCACTCCCCGGAGCCTCACCGGCGTCGGCCGAGGGTTCCAGGGCGACGGCGAGCACGAGCGCGGGCCCGTCGAGGCCGAGCTGCTCCAGCAGGGCGCGGCCGGGTTCCAGCGTTCCGTCGAGAAAACCGCGTACCAGGGAGCGACGCCGCTCGCGCTGTTCCGCCTCCAGCGCGGACCGCTCGTCCATATAGGTCTCGGCCACCGCACCGATCAGGGAGTGGTGCGACCGGAGCAGCAGATCGACCAGTTCGATCAGCGCGTCCTCCTCGCCGGGCTCCGCCGTCTCCCGCAGCAACTGCCACAGGACGTAGACGCCGAGCGCGTGGCTGCGCAGCAGCAGATGCAGCGGCATGCCCTCCTCCGCGCGCTGTGCCGCCCGCTCACGGAAGAGGCGGAGCCCGCCCGGACCGGGGTGCGGTTCGGTGACGCGGCGGAGAAAGAGGCGTACGCCGTGCCGGACGGTCGCGGCGATCTCCAGGTCCTTCACATCGTCCGGGAGCCCCGCATACCCGGGCAGCTGCTCGAAGGACTCACGGGCCATGTGCCGCGCCAGCTCATTGACCCTGGGCTCGCAACGCAGAGCGAGGACCCTGGCCCTGTCGGACAGTGTCACGTCCGTGCTCCTTCTCCGTGAAGGGTTTCTGTGACGCGTCACAGTACGCAGCCCGTCGAGGTGTGACGAGGACGGGTGTCGCAGGTCACCTACGGGGCCGACACTCGGGTTCCGGGCCATCCGCCCGCACTGCACCGAAGGAGCCACAGGTATGACCGAGCACAAGCCGACGGACTATCTCAGCTATATCGACCGGGTCTGGCACGGCGAGGACACACTGCTGGCGCACCTGTCCGGGGCGTACTCCGGCGCGGAGCTGGTGACCGTGCGCGAGCGGGTCGGCTTCCTGCCCGCCTTCGCCAATGTGGCGGTGTTCGACACCGGCGACGGACTGGTGCTGGTGGACTCCGGCGACATACGGACTGCGGCTCCGCTGCACGAGGCGGTCCGCGCCTTCAGTGAACAGCCGGTCGGTACCGTCGTCTATACGCACGGCCATGTCGACCATGTCTTCGGTGTCGCGCCCTTCGACGAGCAGGCCGACAGCGAGGGTCGCCCCCGTCCCGAGGTGATCGCGCACGAGGCGGTCACGGCCCGCTTCGACCGCTACGTCAGCACTGCGGGCTACAACACCTGGATCAACCGCAGGCAGTTCGGCGTACCGTCGCTGAACTGGCCGTCCACCTACCGCTACCCCGACACCACCTACCGCGACCGGATGACCGTCGCGCGCGGCGATCTGACCTTCGAGCTGGTGCACGCCAAGGGCGAGACCGACGACAGCACCTATGTGTGGGTCCCCGAGCTCAAGACGCTGTGCACCGGTGACCTCTTCATCTGGAACACCCCCAACGCGGGCAATCCTCAGAAGGTGCAGCGGTATCCGGAGGACTGGGCGCGTGCGCTGCGTGCCATGCAGGAGCTCGGCGCCGAACTGCTGCTGCCCGGCCACGGTGTGCCGATCGTCGGCAGGGAGCGGGTGCACCAGGCGCTCGACGACACGGCCCGGCTCCTGGAGTCGCTCTGCGAGCAGACCCGGGACCTGATGAACGCCGGGCACCGGCTCGATGCCGTGCTGCACGGTGTACGGGTGCCCCAGGAACTGCTCCGGAAGCCCTATCTGCATCCCGCCTACGACGAGCCGGAGTTCGTCGTACGCAATCTGTGGCGGCTGTGGGGCGGCTGGTACGACCAGAATCCGGCGCACCTCAAGCCGGCCCCGGACGCCGCGGTCGCCACCGAGTTCGCGAACGCCGCGGGCGGCGCGTCCGTGCTGGCGCAGCGGGCGCTGAAGCTGCTGGAGGAGGGTGAGCCGAGGCTCGCCTCGCATCTGGCGGAGACCGCCGCGCTGGCGGCGCCGGCCGATGTGGAGGTGGCAGGGGTACGCGCACGGGTCTACGGGCAGCGGGCGGCGTCCGAGACGTCGACCATGGCGCGGGGGGTGTTCAACTGGGCGGCGGCGGAGTCGGCCGCGGTGGCGGAGGGAACCGATCTGGAGACCGAGCTGACCCGCTCCGCCGACGGCCGGAAGCGGGCCGCCGGAATGATCAGCGTGGGTGTCGCGGACGAGGACGGGTGCGGCTGCGGAGCATCCGGGGAGGACGGGTGACCACGCCCGCCGGGGCCGTCGGCCGGCTCCGGGCGGGCGGCGCAACCGCGGTGGAGGAGCGGACGCACAAGGGCGCCTGGGGCACCACCTGGCTGCTGCTCGCCTTCATGCTGGTCAATTTCGCCGACAAGACCGTCATGGGCCTGGCCGCCGACCCGATCCGCGACGATCTGGGGCTGACCCGGGGTGAGTTCGGCACCGCGCAGTCCTCGTTCTTCGCCCTGTTCAGTCTGGCCGCACTGGGGGTGTCGTTCCTGACCCGCCGGGTCCGCACCACCGTGCTGCTGCTCGGCATGGCGCTGCTGTGGTCGGTGGCGCAGTTGCCGATGCTGCTCGGCGCCGCCGGTTTCGGCACGCTGGTGGCGACCCGGGTGCTGCTCGGTGCGGCCGAAGGACCGGCCGCACCGGTGGCGGTGCACCATCTTCACGGCTGGTTCGGGCAGAAGGAACGGACCCTGCCGACCGCCGTACTGATGGTCGGCGCGGCTGGCGGGGTGGCGCTGTCCGCCCCGCTGCTGACGCTGGTGATCGATGCGTGGGGATGGCGCTGGGCCTTCGGCGTCGTCGGGCTGGCCGGACTGGTGTGGGCGGTGTGCTGGTACGCACGGGGCGAGGAGGGGCCGCTCGCACCACCACCGGGGACGGCCGACTCCGCCGGCTCCGAGGGGACCGGCCGGGCCGTTCCGTATCGCGGACTGCTGCTCTCCGGCACCTGGCTGACGGCGGCCTTCGGCGCGTTCGCCGCCTACTGGATGCTCTCGGCGGGACTGACCTGGGCGCCCGACTATCTGCACGAGGTCTCGGGACTGACTGCGAAGCAGTCGGGAGCAGTGGTGACGGCCACCGCCGTCGGCAACGCCGCGGTGCTGCTG
Source organism: Streptomyces sp. NPDC058240 (assembly GCF_042882135.1). Lineage (NCBI taxonomy): Bacteria > Bacillati > Actinomycetota > Actinomycetes > Kitasatosporales > Streptomycetaceae > Streptomyces > Streptomyces sp. NPDC058240. The sequence goes on along the minus strand of NZ_JBHVWT010000045.1, from coordinate 27,090 downwards.
ACGCACGGGCTGCTGGCACGGCGGGCTTCCCGGAGGGGGACCGCGCCCCGGCTTCCGGCGGGACTCGGCGGTGGTCTCCTGATGTGCGTGGCCTCCCTGTCGATCGCGGTGTTCGCCGAGGTGGACTCCGTGGGTGTGAAGATCGCGCTGATGGTCGGTCCGATGGCGCTGACGAATGTGATCCTCACCGTCTCGCAGACGGCCGTCGCCAGGATCACGCCCGCTGGGCAGCGCGGGGTGGTGCTGGGTGCCCTGGCCTTCGTCTACGCACTCGCCGGAATCCTCTCTCCGCTGGTCACGGGGCGGATGGTGGATGCGGCCGCATCCGTGCCCACGGGCTACCACTCGGCGTATGTGCTGATGGCCGGGCTCGTGGCGGTGGCCGGAGTGCTCGCCGTGTGCTTCCTGCGGCCGGAGAGGGACGCGGCACGGCTGAGCGTGACGGAGACCCCGCCGGCAGGTCCGGCGGCGCACTGAGACCGGCCGTCCAAGGGCGCCTGTGTAAGGGGCTCGGGCCAATGGACCGGGCCCCTTACCGAACGCATGCCCCTATCAGATGCCTACCCCGTACAGGAGGCCTGTACGGAAGGTTTGTACGGGAGGTTTGCACGGGAGGCCTACATGGCAGTTCTGCACGGAAGGTCCGTACGGGCGACCCGCACGGCAGGCCCCCACGTGGGGTCTAACCGAGGGCACGTACTCCCGCTGTGACGACCACAGCGGAGCCCACGACCACGAGGAAGGGCGCACGCAGGACCAGCGCGAGCGCCGCCGCGGCGAGCCCGGCACCCCTGGCGTCCAGCGCCAGGTGCTGCCCGTCGCCGAACGTCTGCTGCGCGGTGAGGGCTGCCAGCAGTGCCACGGGCAGGAGCGCGGCGAGACGCTGGGCGAGCGGGCGTTCCAGCACACCGGCGGGCACCAGCAGTCCGAGCAGTTTGGCGAGGTAGCAGCCGACGGCGGTCAGCGCGATGGCGATCCAGACGTTCATCGGTTCTCCTCCGTGACGGCCGTTTCCCGGCTCGTGCCCTTCCGGCGTCCGCTCAGAAAGAGGACGGCGGGGGCGGCGAGCGCCGACAGCAGGACGGGGACGCCCGCGGGCAGCACGGGCAGCAGGCCGAGCGCGAGCAGGACCGCGAGCGCGGCGGTGACGCGTTCTGCGGTGCTCTTCAGCATCGGCGCAAGCAGGGCGAGGAAGACCGCGGGTGAGGCCGCGTCCAGCCCCCAGGTGTCGGTGTCGCCGAGCGCCTCGGCGCCGAGGGCTCCCAGCAGCGTGGTCAGGTTCCACAGCACGTACAGGGTCAGTCCGGTGACGGTGAAGCCGATCCGTGCCGCCCGCCGGGTCGGCTGCGGCAGTGTCACGGCGGTCGTCTCGTCGATGACCCACTGGGCTGCGAAAGGGCGGAGCGCCCGCGGGAGCGCCAGCAGCTGCGACAGCCGCAGACCGTAGAACGAGTTGCGCACGCCGAGGAAGAAGGCTCCGGCAGCCGCGGTGTAGGGGTTGCCACCCGCGGCGAGGGCGCCGACGAGGGCGAACTGCGAGGCGCCGGTGAAGACGGCGAGGCTGAGCGCGCAGGTCTGCAGCAGGCTCAGTCCGGAACCGGCCGAGGTCACGCCGAAGGCGAAGCCGGAGAGTCCGACGGCTATGCCGACACCGAGCGCATCGCGTACGACGGCCGCGTCCGGCTTCGCCCCGGGGCCGGCCGCGCTGCCGTGGGGTGCGCTGGCCGATGCGCCGACGCCCTCTGGGAGTGTTGTCTGTTCTGCCACGACCGGAACGCTACGTGGGCAGATCGGGACCGGTCTTGTACGTTCTTGCACGTTCGCGCTGGTACGCGCCGGGTGGTACTCCCACGATCCGGGTGAAGTGACGGTTGAGATGCGGCTGATCGGTGAAGCCGACCTCGGCGGCCGCCTGCGCGGGCGCCGTCCCCGCGTCGAGCATCCGGCGCGCCGCCCGCACCCGGGCATCGGTGAGCCAGGCGTGCGGCGGCATGCCGTACTGCTTCTTGAAGGCCCGCAGCAGCGCGAACGGACTGGTGCCCAGCTCCGCCGCCAGCGCCTCCAGGGTGGGCGGCGCAGCCATCCTGCCCTCCAGCACCGCACGTGCCCGCGCCGCGTCGCGCGCGCCCGCCGAGCGGGGCGCGCGGGCGGGCAGCACGCTGCCGTGCCGACTGAGCAGCCGTGTGACCATGACCCGCAGCACCGTGTCGGCGGCGAGCGCGTTTCCCTCCTCGGCCGCCCGGTGGACCTCGCCGATCAGCCGGGCCGCGTACGGGTCCACGACGCTGGCCTCGCTGAATCCGACCGTGCCGCGCAGGCTCGTCGTGTCGGCCGCGATGTCGTTGACCACCTGCGAGGACGGGTACAGCGTGGCGTACACCCAGCCCTCGGGCACACCCGCGCGGGCGGTGTGCGGAACCTCCGGGTTGATCATGACCACGGTGCCGGGGCCGGCGTGGACGGTGCCGCCCGGCAGCCCGACGTCCTCCACCCCGCGGCTGATGGTGCCGAAGACATAGCCCTCGTGGCTGTGGCGCGGGAAGGTGTGGCGCACGTACCGGGCGCGCAGCAGATCGAGGTCGGGCAGTTCCGCGTACTGCCAGTACCTCGCCCACTCCCCCGATCCCGACTCCGGTATCACCGCCATGAACGAATTCTCGCAGCTCCGGGGCGGGGCCGCCGAGGGTGGTCGGGGCCGTTGTCAGTGGCGGGGTGCACGATGGGGGACATGGTCGGCTCTGCGCTCGATTCGTTCTCACCCGCGACCCGCGGCTGGTTCGCGGGTGCCTTCAGCGCGCCCACCGCGGCGCAGGAGGGCGCCTGGCGCGCGATCGGCGAGGGTTCGGACGTGCTGGTCGTCGCACCGACCGGTTCCGGCAAGACCCTCGCCGCGTTCCTCGCCGCGCTGGACACCCTGGCATCCGTCCCGCCGCCTGCCGAGGCGAAGAAGCGCTGCCGCGTGCTGTACGTGTCACCCCTCAAGGCACTCGCGGTCGATGTCGAGCGCAACCTCCGCTCCCCGCTGACCGGCATCCGCCAGGAGTCGGTGCGCCTGGGGCTGCCCGAGCCCGAGGTCCGGGTGGGAATCCGTTCCGGCGACACCCCGCCCGCCGAGCGCCGCTCGATGGCGACCCGGCCGCCGGACATCCTGATCACCACGCCCGAATCACTGTTCCTGATGCTGACCTCCTCCGCCCGGGAGGCGCTGTCCGGTATCGAGACGGTGATTCTCGACGAGGTCCACGCCGTCGCGGGCACGAAGCGGGGCGCCCATCTCGCCGTGTCGCTGGAGCGTCTCGACGAGCTGCTGCCGCGTCCCGCACGGCGGATCGGCCTGTCGGCGACGGTCCGTCCGGTCGACGAGGTGGCGCGCTTCCTCTCGCCCCGGCGCAAGGTGGAGATCGTCCAGCCGCCGTCCACCAAGCGGTTCGACCTGTCGGTGGTCGTGCCGGTCGAGGATCTGGGTGAGCTCGGCGGCTCCCCCGCCACCGACACCGACCAGGCCGGCCAGGCGGACAAGCCGTCGATCTGGCCCCACGTCGAGGAGCGGATCGTCGACCTCGTCCAGCAGCATCGCTCCACCATCGTCTTCGCCAATTCCCGCCGCCTCGCCGAGCGGCTGTGCAACCGCCTCAACGAGATCGCGTACGAGCGGCTCACCGGCGAGACGCTCGCCGAGTCCCACTCCCCCGCCGAGATCATGGCCGAGTCCGGTACGGCGAAGGACGCCCCCGCGCTGCTCGCCCGCGCCCACCACGGTTCGGTCTCCAAGGAACAGCGCGCCCAGGTGGAGGAGGACCTCAAGGCAGGCCGGCTGCCGGCCGTCGTCGCCACCTCCAGTCTGGAGCTGGGCATCGACATGGGAGCGGTCGACCTCGTGATCCAGGTGGAGTCGCCGCCCTCGGTCGCCTCCGGCCTGCAACGGGTCGGCCGGGCCGGACACCAGGTCGGCGCGGTCTCCACCGGAGTGGTCTTCCCCAAGTACCGGGGCGATCTGGTGCAGGCTGCCGTGGTCACCGAGCGGATGCGCGAGGGTTCCATCGAGGCGCTCCGGGTCCCGTCCAACCCGTTGGACGTGCTGGCCCAGCAGTTGGTCGCCATGGTCGCTCTGGACAGCTGGCAGGTGGACGACCTGCTGGCGGTGTTCCGCCGCGCCGCGCCCTTCGCCTCCCTGCCCGAGTCCGCGTTCACCGCCGTGCTGGACATGCTCGCCGGCCGCTACCCCTCCGACGCCTTCGCCGAGCTGCGCCCGCGTGTGGTCTGGGACCGGGTGGCCGGTACGGTCACCGGCCGCCCGGGGGCACAGCGGCTCGCCGTCACCTCCGGGGGAACGATCCCCGACCGGGGGCTCTTCGGGGTCTTCCTCGCGGGAGCCGACCCCAAGAAGGGCGGGGGCCGGGTCGGTGAGCTCGACGAGGAGATGGTGTACGAGTCCCGGGTCGGCGATGTCTTCACCCTCGGCACCACGTCCTGGCGGATCGAGGACATCACCCGCGACCGGGTCCTGGTTTCGCCCGCCCCCGGCGTTCCCGGCCGGCTGCCGTTCTGGAAGGGCGACCAGCTGGGCCGCCCGCTGGAGCTGGGGCGCGCGCTCGGGGCGTTTCTCCGCGAGATCGGCGGACTGCCGCCGGAGGACGCCCGGGAGCGTCTGCTCGCCGCCGGTCTCGACACCTGGGCCGCCGACAACACCCTGTCGTACATCGACGAACAGCGCCGCGCCTGCGGCCATGTGCCGGACGACCGGACCATCCTCGTCGAACGTTTCCGTGACGAGCTGGGTGACTGGCGGGTCGTGGTCCATTCCCCGTTCGGCGCGCAGGTGCACGCGCCGTGGGCGCTGGCGCTGAGCGCCCGCCTCTCCGAGCGGTACGGCATGGACGCCCAGGTGATGCATGCCGACGACGGCATCGTGCTGCGGCTGCCCGACGCCGACCTGATGGGTCTGGACCTCCTGGACTTCGATCCCGCGCTGGACCTCGCCCAGACCCCGGCCCAGGACCCGGCACCGCTGCCGGGCCCCTCGTACGACAGCGAACAACCACCCGTCGGCGCGGCGGACGTGACGTTCGACCAGGGCGAGATCGGCCAGATCGTCACCGACCAGGTCGGCGGTTCGGCGCTGTTCGCCTCCCGGTTCCGCGAGTGCGCGGCCCGCGCCCTGCTGCTCCCGCGTCGCAGCCCCGGCAAGCGCACCCCGCTGTGGCAGCAGCGCCAGCGTGCCGCGCAGCTTCTCCAGGTCGCGTCGGAGTTCGGCTCCTTCCCGATCGTCCTGGAAGCGGTCCGCGAATGCCTCCAGGACGTCTTCGACGTCCCCGGGCTCACGGAGCTCATGGGCGATCTCGAAGCACGCCGTGTCCGGCTGGTCGAGGTGACCACCGCCGAGCCCTCGCCCTTCGCACGCTCGCTCCTGTTCGGCTACGTCGCCCAGTTCCTGTACGAGGGCGACTCGCCCCTGGCCGAACGGCGGGCCGCCGCCCTCTCCCTCGACTCCCATCTGCTGGCGGAGCTCCTCGGCCAGGCGGAGTTGCGCGAGCTGCTCGACGCCGATGTCCTGACCGAGCTGGAGCAGGAGCTCCAGTGGCTGACCGAGGACCGCCGGATCAAGGACATCGAAGGCGTCGCCGACCTCCTGCGGGTCCTCGGCCCGCTCACCGACGAGGAGTTGACGGAGCGCGGCGCCCGCCCGTCATGGGCGCCGGAGCTGTCCGCGGCCCGCCGGGCCATCCGGGTCCGGATCGGCGGCGCGGACCACTGGGCCGCGATCGAGGACGCGGGCCGCCTGCGGGACGCCTTGGGCACCGCCCTCCCGGTCGGCGTCCCCGAGGCGTTCACCGAGCCGGTGAAGGACCCCCTGGGCGATCTCCTCGGCCGATACGCCCGTACGCACGGCCCGTTCACCTCCACCGAGGCCGCCACCCGCTTCGGCCTCGGCACCGCTGTCACGGACGGGGCGCTGCAACGGCTCTCCGCGTCCGGCCGGACCGTCCAGGGCGAGTTCCATCCCGCCGGTATCGGCCAGGAGTGGTGCGACGCCACTGTGTTGCGCCGACTGCGCCGCCGTTCGCTCGCCGCGCTCCGCCACGAGCTGGAGCCGGTCCCGCCTGCCGCACTCGCCGGCTTCCTTCCCCAGTGGCAGCACCTGGGCAGCAACAGCCTGCGCGGAATCGACGGACTGGCCCGCGCCATCGAGCAGTTGCAGGGCGCGCCCGTCCCGGCGTCGGCGCTGGAGAAGCTGATCCTGCCGGGCCGGGTCACGGGCTACACCCCCGCGCTGCTCGACGAGCTCACCACCACCGGCGAGGTCGTCTGGGCCGGCGCCGGCGCCCTCCCGGGCAAGGACGGCTGGTTGTCCCTCTACCTCGCCGACAGCGCACCCCTGCTCCTCCCGCCCCCGCACCCGCTGGAACTCAGCGCGTTGCACGAATCCGTCCTGACCACCCTGAGCGGCGGGTACGGGCTGTTCTTCCGGCAGATCGCCGATCAGGTCCGCGCCACCACACATCCGGACTGCACCGATCCGCAACTGGCCGATGCCGTCTGGGAGCTGGCCTGGTCGGGCCGGCTCACCAATGACACGCTCGCCCCGCTGCGCTCGCTCCTCGGCTCCGGTCGTACGGCGGGGTCGACCGCCCACCGCGCCAGACGCAGTGTCCCGCGCGGGCGTTACGGCTCGCTCACCGCCGCCGCCCGGCCCGCGTCCCGCACCGGCCCGCCCACCGTCTCGGGCCGCTGGTCCCTGCTGCCCGCCACCGAACCCGACCCCACACACCGTGCCCATGCCCTGGCCCGCACACTCCTCGACCGCCACGGAGTGGTGACCCGCGGCGCGGTCCAGGCCGAGGGCGTCGAAGGCGGCTTCTCCGCGACGTACCGCATCCTGTCCGCCTTCGAGGACAACGGGCAGGCGCGGCGCGGCTACGTGGTCGAAGGGCTGGGGGCGGCACAGTTCGCGATGGACGGCGCGGTGGACCGGCTGCGTGCCACGTCCACCGCCCGCGACCGTACGGAGCCGGGCGCCGCGCCCCGTGCCCTGGTCCTCGCCGCGGCGGACCCGGCCAATGCGTACGGCGCGGCCCTGCCCTGGCCCGAGCCGCCGGACGGGGCCGGGCACAAGCCCGGCCGCAAGGCGGGCGCCCTGGTGGTGCTGGTAGACGGCGAGCTGGCGATGTACATGGAGCGCGGCGGCAAGACGCTGCTGGCCTGGCCCACCGACCCGGACGACCCCGCTCTCCTCGCGGCGGCTGGAGCGCTGGCGGCGGCCGCCCGCGCGGGGGCGCTCGGCACGGTCACGGTGGAGCGCACCAACGGCGCACCGTCCCTGACCTCCCCGCTCGGCCGCACGCTGGAGGCGGCCGGCTTCCTCGCCACCCCGAGGGGGCTCCGCCTGCGCGCCTGAACCACCGGCGCACCCCACTCCTCGTAGACCGCACCGCGCATCCCCACACCACGCACACCAGCCCACACCCCCTCCCCGCCCCGCATCATGGAGGCATGCCCGAAGGAGATACCGTCCTGCAGACGGCCAAACGTCTGCACACCGCACTCGCCGGTCAGGTCCTCACCCGCTCCGACCTGCGCGTGCCCCGGTTCGCCACCGCCGACCTCACCGGCCGGACGGTTCTGGATGTCATCTCGCGCGGCAAGCATCTCCTCACCCGTATCGAGGGCGGCCTCACCCTTCACAGCCACCTCCGGATGGACGGTGCCTGGCGCGTCTACGCCGCGGGCGAGCGTTGGCGCGGTGGCCCCGCCCACCAGATCCGTGCCGTCCTCGCCAACGCGGAGCACACCGCCGTCGGCTACCGACTGCCGGTCCTCGAACTCCTCCGCACCCAGGACGAGGAGAAGGCGGTCGGTCATCTCGGCCCCGATCTGCTGGGCCCGGACTGGGACCCCGACACCGCTCTGCACAATCTGCTCGCCGAGCCCGGCCGCCCCCTCGGCGAAGCCCTGCTGGACCAGCGCAACCTGGCCGGAATCGGCAACATCTACAAGGCCGAGCTCTGCTTCCTGGCCCGCGCCACCCCCTGGCTCCCCGTCGGCGACCTGGCCGCCCCCACCGCCGCCCGCCTGGTCACGACAGCCAAACAGCTGCTCGAAGCCAACCGCGACCGCCCGATGCGCACAACCACGACCACGGGCACGGCCCCGCGTGGATACGGCCCGAAGGAACGGCTCTGGGTCTACGGCAGGGCCAACCGCCCCTGCCTGCGCTGCGGTACACCCATCCGCTCCGCGGATCAGGACACCCGCCCCACCTACTGGTGTCCGCGCTGCCAGTCAGGCCCCACACACTAGTTGACGATCCGTCAGATACGGCCGTACCGTCCGGTCATGTCCCTCACCGCGTACGACCTCACGGGCCGCACCGCGTTCGTCACCGGCGCGGCAGGCGGCATCGGCCGAGCCTGCGCCATCCTGCTCGCGGCCGCGGGCTCCACCGTGCACTGCGCCGACCTGGACGAGAAGGGCCTGCTGGAAACCCGCGAGCTGATCACCGAGGCGGGTGGCGCATCCCACATCCACGTCCTCGATGTCACCGACCGCAGTCGGGTCGAGGCCGCGGTGGCCGCCGCGGGCGACCTCGACATCCTGGCCGCCGTCGCCGGAATCATGCATTCGAGCAGCGTCCTGGAGACCACGGACCAGGATCTCGACCGCGTTCTCGCGGTCAATTTCAAGGGCGTGCTGTACGCCTGTCAGGAAGTGGCCCGCAGCATGATCGCGCGCGGCGCCCCCGGCTCACTGATCACCATGGCCTCGGGAGCGGTCGACTCCGCCGGCCCGGGACTGCTCTGCTACAGCGCGGCCAAAGCGGCGGTCGTCCAGCTGACGAAGACGCTGGCGACCGAACTGGGGCCGCACGCCATCCGCGTCAACGCCGTCGCCCCGGGCTGGATCCGTACACCCATGACCGCCCGCCACGACGCGGACCGGCAGCACCGGGTGGAGGCGACGATGGCGCGGATCTCCCCGCTCGGGCGCGTGGGCGAACCCGAGGACGTGGCCCACACCGTGCTCCATCTCGCTTCCGACGCGTCGGCCTTCATGACCGGCCAGATCCTCCGCCCGAACGGCGGCGTAGCCATGCCCTGGTAGCCCGCCGCCCCCGCTCCACCCACCGAGCTCCGACATCGAACCAGCGGCCCGCCCACCGTTCCCCGACAGCCGACCACCGGGCCGCGCCCGCTCGCACACCCCCTCCGCCTGCCTTCGCACCGCGACCGCCCGCCCCCGCCGACCCGGCGGTCGCCGCCACATGGACGGGCAGCAGGCTCAGCCCCCATCCACCCGCCGCCACCACACCCTCGACAAACCCGGCATGAGCCGGCTCCAGCACGAGCCGCAGCACGGCCCACCACCACACCCCGCCGAGAACGAGCGCCGGCACCCATCGCCGTACCATGGCTGCCTCCTCCGGCCGAACCTAGTGCGGCGCGCTGGCCCGACGGGAGGGCGCATCGGCGCACCACCGGCGCGATGTGCACAGCCGCGGACCATTGCGCGCTCTCGCCCGGAACTCCCGGGCATGACATGCCGGACCGTGACCCCGCTCCGGCCGGAGGCTCTCCGGCGCGGGACCGGAGTGCGCGATCACGACGCGATCCCACCGGCCGACGTTCCGCTCTCCGCAGTCTCGCCCGGCTGGGCTCGGGCCGCATCCAGAACGGACGGTACCGCGGCACCACCGAGCCCCCACCGTTTCGGGTGGGGGCTCGGTGTACGCGGTCAGCGCTCGTCGTCGGGGCGCAGAGAGTCCTTCATGCCCTCCGCGCGCTCCTGGGCGCCGCTCATGGTGCCCTTGGCACGGCCCTTGGCCTGGTCCATCTTGCCCTCGGCCTCCTTGCGCCGGTCGCCGGTCATCTTGCCCATGGCTTCCTTGGCCTTGCCCTTGATCTTGTCCTTGGCGCCTTCGTCAACCACTGTGACTCCTTCGGGTAGGGGAACGACTCTCCCGTTCGGCACCACCCACCATGACACAAACTGCATAGAACGGTCATTCGGGAGAACCGTCCGAGCCGCCGCCCGAGCAGGCCGTCTCAGCCCGCCCCCTGAGACTGCTGCCCGAGCCCGCCGCCGGAACACCCGACCCCCGTCCTCCCCTCCCTCCCCCGGACACGCAGAAGCCCCGACCGCCCCCTCAAGGGGGACGACCGGGGCTCGGTTTCACACCGGACCGCGCGGGTCAGGCGGCGACAACATCCACCGCTTCCGCGGGCGCCTTGATGGTCACCCGTCCCGTCGGCACACCTGCCACCGACGTCACGGAGACGGAATTGAGCATTGGCCGGACCGGCACAGGCACCGGATCACTGGCTGCTGCCGACTCGGCCAGTTCGGCCAGCGACAGCTCATCGCTCACTTCACGCATGAGCTCGGACATCCGTACGTCAAGCGCGTCGCAAATGGCGGAGAGCAGCTCGGAGGATGCCTCCTTCTGCCCCCGCTCCACCTCGGAGAGATAGCCGAGCGAGACTCGGGCGGACGAGGAGACTTCGCGCAGAGTACGGCCTTGGCGCTGGCGCTGCCGACGCAGCACGTCACCAAGCAGGCGACGGAGCAGAATCATCGGTGGCTCCCTCCTCGGACCGCGTAGCCGCATCCTTCACGCCCCACCGTACCGCCTCGCGCCGCGGCCGTGCGGGGAGCGATGTCGTGTTCACTCAGGGCTGCAAACATCAATTCCCCCCGTTCTGTTCCGTATCCTGTGCCCTTGCATTCTTGCCGAGTTCGGCGGAGAGCAGCTCGAGCACGCTCCGTACGCTCGCTCTACGGATGTCCGCCCGTCCGCCGTTCAACCTCAGCTCGGCCATATTCTCCACGCCGTCCGGTCCGGCGACCGCGACGTAGACGGTGCCCACGGCCTTGCCGTCCTGCGGTTCGGGGCCCGCGACCCCGGTGGTGGCCATGCCCCAGTCCGCCCCGAGAACGCGGCGCACACCGGCTGCCATCTGCCGCGCCACCTCCGGGTCGACCGCACCGCGCTGCGTCAGCAGAACGCCGTCCACACCCAGGACATCCCGCTTCAGGGGCGTCGCGTACGCCGTCACGGAGCCCCGGAAGGACTGCGAGGCACCCGGCACGGAAGTCAGCTCCGCCGCAACCAGACCGCCGGTCAGCGACTCGGCGACGGCAAGGGTCTCACCCCGCTCCACGAGCAGCTCCAGCACCCTGGCCGCGGCGGTCACCGCTCGGCCTCCGCCGAATCACAACTTCCCGTGGCACCCGGGACCGGTCCCGTGCCCCCTGCGGTCGCCGCCGCGGCGGCCCGTTCGGCCGCGAGCCCCTTGCGACGCAGTACGACGGCCTGACGCACATAGTCGAGCCCGGTGACGACCGTCAGCACGACGGCCACCGCCATCACCCAGAAGCGCAGGGTGGCCAGCGGACCGGTCAGCGCCAGGACGTACATCCCGACGGCCGTCCCCTGCGCCAGAGTCTTCATCTTCCCGCCACGACTGGCCGGAATCACCGCATGCCGTATCACCCAGAAGCGCATCAGCGTGATGCCGATCTCGCGGAAGAGGATCACGCCCGTGACCCACCAGGGCAGATCGCCGAGATACGAGAGACAGATCAGCGCCGCGCCCATGATCGCCTTGTCCGCGATGGGGTCGGCGATCTTCCCGAAGTCGGTGACCAGGTTGTAGGTGCGCGCCAGATGACCGTCGAACAGATCGGTGATCATGGCGACGGCGAAGGCCGCCCAGGCGAACGACCGCCAGGCCGGGTCGTACCCGCCGTTGTGCAGCAGCAGCAGCACGAAGCCGGGCACCAGCACCAGCCGCAGCATGGTGAGCAGATTGGCGATGTTCCACAGGCTGGCCTGATTGACGGCCGCAGTGCCCAGCTTGCCGCCGCGGACCGGCTTCGCGCCGGAGCCGCCTGCCGCGGATGCCGGGACTCCCGTCATCTGGCCGCCTCCACGAGTTCGGAACACTCGGCCACCAGATCCACTCCTTCGGTGCCCACGACCTTTGCCTCGACCATAAGGCCGGGTACGAGGCCCTCGCGTGTGGTGAACAGCACCTGGCCGTCCGTTTCGGGTGCCTGGTGCGCCGCACGCCCCACCGCGCCGTCCTCGTCGTCCACGGACTCGACGAGCACCTGGAGCGACTCGCCCAGGCGCTCCTCGGCACGCTGCGAGGTCAGCTCCTCGGCCAGCTGCGAGATGTGCGCGAGCCGCTCCGCGATGACGTCGGCGTCCAGCTTGTTCTCGTAGCCGACGGCCTCGGTGCCCTCCTCGTCGGAGTAGCCGAAGACGCCGATGGCGTCGAGCCGGGCGCCGGTGAGGAAGCGTTCCAGCTCCGCGAGGTCGGCCTCGGTCTCACCGGGGAAGCCCACGATGAAGTTGGAGCGGGCACCGGCCTGCGGCGCCTTGCTGCGGATGGTGTTCAGCAGCTCCAGGAAGCGGTCGGTGTCGCCGAAGCGGCGCATCGCCCGCAGCACGCCGGGTGCCGAGTGCTGGAAGGACAGGTCGAAGTACGGCGCGACCTTCGGCGTCGAGGTCAGTACGTCGATGAGGCCGGGCCGCATTTCGGCCGGCTGGAGGTAGCTGACCCGGATCCGCTCGATGCCCTCGACGTCGGCGAGCTCCGGCAGCAGCGTCTCCAGCAGCCGGATGTCGCCGAGGTCCTTGCCGTACGAGGTGTTGTTCTCGGAGACCAGCATGACCTCCTTGACGCCCTGCTCGGCCAGCCAGCGGGTCTCCTGCAGCACGTCCGAGGGGCGCCGCGAGATGAAGGATCCGCGGAAGGACGGGATGGCGCAGAAGGAGCAGCGGCGGTCGCAGCCGGAGGCGAGCTTCACCGAGGCGACGGGGCTGGTGCCCAGCCGCCGGCGCAGCGGCGCCCGCGGCCCGGAGACCGGGGCGACACCGTCGGGGAGGTCCTCGGGCGCGGGGGCCGGCTCGGCCTCCTGGGCGTGCCCCGGCAGGGACACGGCCGCGTCCTGCCGCTCGGCCGGGCTGATCGGCAGGAGCTTGCGGCGGTCTCGCGGGGTGTGGGAGGCGTGGATGCCGCCGTTGAGGATGGTCTGGAGGCGGTCGGAGATATCGGCGTAGTCGTCGAAGCCGAGGACACCGTCCGCCTCGGGCAGGGCCTCGGCGAGGTCCTTGCCGTAGCGCTCGGCCATGCAGCCGACGGCGACCACGGCCTGGGTCCGGCCGTGGTCCTTCAGATCATTGGCTTCGAGCAGGGCGTCGACGGAGTCCTTCTTGGCGGCCTCGACGAATCCACAGGTGTTGACGACGGCGACATCCGCGTCGGAGGCGTCCTGGACGAGCTCCCAGCCGTCCGCTGCCAAGCGGCCTGCGAGCTCCTCCGAGTCCACCTCGTTACGGGCGCAGCCAAGAGTGACAAGGGCGACGGTACGGCGTTCGGGCATGGGCTCAAGACTACTTTGTCCCGGCACTCGCCCTGCCGCGCAGGGTTCCACCGTTACACCGAGTAACAAATGCGGCGAGCACCCGGCGGAGTTGCCGGGCGCTCGCCATGTCGTCGATGCCGCCTGGGGAGACGGCGCGTGTACGGATCAGCCGACCGCCGGGTCGCCCTTCGTGTACGAGAGCCGCTCGACCTGGCCGGGCTGGAACTTGTCCTCGACCTTCTTGCCGTTCACGAAGAGCTCGATCGAGCCGGCGTCCCCGAGGACGAGGTCGACCCGCTCCTGGTCCTGGAAGGTCTTCGTCTGGCCCTGCAGCAGCAGACCGTCGAAGAGCAGTCGACCGTTGTGGTCCTTGGCGGAGATCCAGCTCTTGCCCTGGTTGGCGTTGAGCCGCACCGTCACCTTGTCCCTGGGTGCCGCGGCGATGGCGCTGTCGGAGGGCGCCGGCTTGGGGTCGACGGGCTTGTCGGTCTTCGGCTTGGGGCTCTTCGTGTTGGGTGCCGAGCCCTCCGCCAGCTGGGTGGCCGTGGGGGTGTCGTCGCCGCCCTTGAAGAAGGTGAAGCCGACGAAACCGACGACGGCGACGATCGCCGCGACCATGGCCGCCGTCCAGTTGGGCCGACGGGGTTCGGAACGGATTCTCTCGGCCTCGAACAGCGGTGCCGCGGGCGTGGGCGCGGGACGGCCGCCGTGCTCCGCGTCGTACTGCGAAACCAGCCGTTCCGGATCGAGCCCGACGGCACGCGCCAACGTACGGATATGGCCGCGCGCGTACACGTCGCCGCCGCAGCGGGAGAAGTCGTCCTCTTCGATCGCGTGCACGATGGGGATGCGCACCCGGGTGGACGAACTGATCTCTTCGACCGTGAGACCTGCGGCGATGCGAGCCTGCTGGAGCGCTCGACCGATCGAAGGCCGGTCGTCTTCGGGGGAGTTGCCGATGGACACGGGGGCGCCTTTCGAGCGTGAGCCACCTGCTGGGTGTTCAGTCTAGGGGGGGTACGAAAGGGTGGGGCAACCGGGAGGAAGGACTTTGTCCTCCATCGGACTCGAACACCGTCCGATTCCCCGGACCGTCCCGGGAAGGACAATTCTGCCGCCCCTCCCTCCAAGTTGACGTACGACCCGGCCAAACGGTTGCCCGTACTTCACCTACGGAGCGGATTCCCCGCGGATCAGTGCCAACACCCCGTCCAGCTCGTCGGGTTTCACCATGACGTCGCGGGCCTTGGATCCCTCGCTGGGCCCGACGATGTTCCTCGACTCCATCAGGTCCATCAGCCGGCCGGCCTTGGCGAAGCCGACCCGGAGCTTGCGCTGAAGCATCGAGGTGGACCCGAACTGGGTGGATACGACCAGTTCGGCGGCCTGGCAGAGCAGATCCAGGTCGTCGCCGATGTCCTCGTCGATCTCCTTCTTCTTGGCGGTGCCGACCACCACGTCCTCGCGGAAGACCGGCGCCATCTGATCCTTGCAGTGCTGGACGATGGCCGCGACCTCGTCCTCGGTGACGAAGGCGCCCTGCATACGGGTGGGCTTGTTCGCCCCCATCGGCAGGAACAGACCGTCACCCTTCCCGATGAGCTTCTCGGCGCCGGGCTGGTCGAGGATGACTCGGCTGTCGGCCAGCGACGAGGTCGCGAAGGCGAGCCGGGAGGGCACGTTCGCCTTGATCAGACCGGTGACGACATCGACCGAGGGCCGCTGGGTCGCGAGCACCAGGTGAATACCGGCGGCACGGGCCAGCTGGGTGATCCGGACGATGGCGTCCTCCACATCACGCGGAGCGACCATCATCAGGTCGGCGAGCTCGTCGACGATCACCAGCAGATACGGGTAGGGCGAGAGCTCGCGCTCGCTGCCCTCCGGCGGCTTGACCTTGCCGTTGCGGACGGCCTGGTTGAAGTCGTCGATGTGCCGGTACCCGAACGCGGCGAGGTCGTCGTACCGCAGGTCCATCTCCCGTACGACCCACTGGAGTGCCTCGGCGGCGCGCTTCGGGTTGGTGATGATCGGCGTGATCAGGTGCGGGATGCCCTCGTACGCGGTCAGCTCGACGCGCTTCGGGTCGACCAGCACCATCCGGACGTCGTCCGGGGTCGCCCGCACCATGACCGAGGTGATCAGGCAGTTGATGCACGACGACTTGCCGGAACCGGTCGCACCGGCCACCAGCACGTGCGGCATCTTCGCCAGGTTGGCCATCACATAGCCGCCCTCGACGTCCTTGCCGAGCGCGACCAGCATCGGGTGGTCGTCCTCGGCGGCGTCCGCGAGGCGCAGCACGTCGCCGAGGTTGACCATCTCGCGGTCGGTGTTGGGGATCTCGATGCCGACGGCGGACTTGCCCGGGATCGGGGAGATGATCCGGACGTCGGGACTGGCGACGGCGTAGGCGATGTTCTTGGCGAGCGCGGTGATCCGCTCGACCTTCACCGCGGGGCCGAGCTCGACCTCGTACCGCGTGACCGTCGGTCCGCGGGTGAAGCCGGTGACGGCGGCGTCGACCTTGAATTCGGTGAAGACGTTCGTCAGCGCGGCGACGATCGCGTCGTTGGCGGCGCTGCGGGTCTTTCCGGGGCCACCGCGCTCCAGCAGGTCGAGCGAGGGCAGCGAGTAGGTGATGTCGCCGGAGAGCTGGAGCTGTTCGGCGCGGGCCGGCAGCGGCTGGGACTGCGAGTCGGGCGCGGGCTTCGTCAGATCGGGTACGCCGCCCGAGGGTGCGGGCCGCTTCCCTCCTCCGGAGGAGGCTTCGCCCTCCCGGGCGCCGGGGACCGGCGTGCCCGGACGCTCGCGCTCGGCGGAGACGCCCTGGGTGAGGTCGGCGACGACCGGCGAGGGCGGCATGCCGTTGAGCACGGCCCCGTCGAGGGCTGCGGCCGCGGCGGCCGCCACGTCCACCGCGTCCATGGTGCGGTTCATCGCGGGCTGCACGGAGGGCCTGCGCGGCCGGCGGCGCTTGGAGAGCGCATCGGCCTCGGCCTGCTCGGGGTCGTACTCGGCGGGCGCTTCGGAACGGCGTGCCGGGGAGCGACGGGAGCCGGCGGGAAGCTGCTCGCGCCACTGCTCGTCGTAGCGCTCGTCGTCGTTCTCGTCCGCCTCGGGGTCGTACTCCGGGTGGAGGAGGCCCAGCTTGGTGCCGAGCAGCCGCAGCCGTTGCGGGATGGCGTTCACCGGGGTGGCGGTGACGACCAGCAGCCCGAAGACGGTGAGCAGCAACAGCAGCGGTACGGCGAGGACCTCGCCCATCGTGTAGATCAGCGGCTTGGAGGCCGCCCAGCCGATGAGCCCGCCCGCGTTCTGCATCGCCGTGGTGCCGTCCTCCCGGCCGGGCGATCCGCACGCGATGTGGACCTGCCCGAGCACCCCGACGACGAGGGCGGAGAGCCCGATGACGATGCGGCCGTTGGCCTCGGGCTTCTCCGGGTAGCGGATCAGCCGTACGGCGATGGCGCCGAGCAGTATCGGTACGAGCAGATCGAGCCGGCCGAAGGCCCCGGTGACGAGCATCTCCACCAGGTCGCCGACGGGTCCGCGCAGATTCGACCAGGTGCCCGCGGCGACGACCAGCGCGAGCCCGAGCAGCAGCAGCGCGACGCCGTCCTTGCGGTGTGCGGGGTCGAGCCCCTTGGCACCACGCCCTATGCCGCGGAACATCGCTCCGACGGCGTGGGCCGTACCGAGCCAGACGGCGCGCGCCAGGCGGTACACACCGCCGGTGGGTGACGGGGCGGGTTGGGGCGGGGCCGCCTTCTTCGCCGCCGCCTTCTTGGCGGGGGCCTTCTTCGCGGGCGCGGTCTTCTTGGCGGCGGTCTTCTTCGCGGGCGCGGCTTTCTTGGCCGGCCCCGCGGTACGGCCGACGCGCTTCGCGGTGCCCGCCGTGCCCTGGGAACCCTTGCCGGACGTACGTGAGGCCATGGTGCCGAGGTTACCGGTGTCGACGGCCGTGAACACGTGCGACTGCCGCTTCACCCGACCGTGTCGCTGTACAGGGGCCGCAAACTGACGCGACCTCACCGCCGAATGCCCTGCTCCGGGGCCGTCGAGCGCCGGAGCGGAAGGGGCAGTTGGGCCGGCGCTCAGGACAACCGCCCGCCCCCGGCCGGAAGTCGCACCGCCGGACCGCCGCGCACCCGGCCCTTCCCCGTGCTGCGGAATCACGACGGTGCGGCTGCGGCGTTACGAGGGCAGGGTGGCCGCGCCGCTTCCGGTACCGGGCTCCAGGGCGTCGAGCGCCCGGCGCAGCCCGGTGAGCTTGCGCTCCAGATGGGCGGCGGTGGCCACCGCCGCGGCGTCCGCCGACTCGTCGTCGAGCTGCTTGGAGAGCGCCTCGGCCTGCTCCTCGACGGCCGCGAGCCGCGCCGAGAGCTCGGCCAGCAGCCCCGCGGGCTCGTTCTCGTGGTCCGCGCCGTCGCCCTCGAGCTGGAACCGCAACAGCGCCGCCTGCTCGCGCAGCTTGCAGTTCTTCATGTACAGCTCGACGAAGACCGAGACCTTGGCCCGCAGCACCCACGGGTCGAACGGCTTCGAGATGTAGTCCACCGCGCCCGCCGCATAACCCCGGAAGGTGTGATGCGGACCATGATTGATCGCGGTGAGGAAGATGATCGGGATGTCCCGGGTCCGTTCCCGCCGCTTGATGTGCGCGGCGGTTTCGAAACCGTCCATGCCCGGCATCTGGACGTCCAGCAGAATGACCGCAAAGTCGTCCGTGAGCAGCGCTTTGAGCGCTTCCTCCCCTGACGATGCCCGTACCAGTGTCTGATCGAGCGCAGAGAGGATGGCCTCCAGCGCCAGCAGATTCTCCGGCCGGTCATCGACCAGGAGGATCTTGGCCTTCTGCACCATGGCCCGTCCTCCTCGCCCCGGAATTTCACCGGGCGCCGCCCCAGGGGACGACTCCCTTACGCCGTCCGTCCTTGTGCCGGTCATGGTAGCCGCACCCCGCCCGTCGCCACACCCTGTCACCGCGATGTCACTGTGCACACAGCAGAAACGCGGTGGGGGACCAGAAGGTTCCCCGTACAGCGCCTTCTCACACCCCTGCGGGCACAGTCGATCAGCAACTCATCGCGATTCGCTCAGATAATGATCACTCTCCGCGCATCCACTGCTCCATTACAGAAAGAAGATGATCAGGGTCGACAGGCTTGGTGACATAGTCGGAAGCGCCTGATTCGATCGCCTTCTCCCGGTCACCCTTCATCGCCTTCGCGGTCAACGCGACGATCGGCAGCCCGGCGAACTGCGGCATCCTGCGGATCGCCGCCGTCGTGGCATAGCCGTCCATCTCCGGCATCATGATGTCCATCAGTACGACCGTCACATCGTCGTGCTGTTCCAGGACTTCGATACCCACGCGCCCGTTCTCCGCGTACAGCACCGAGAGACCGTGCTGCTCCAGCACGCTGGTGAGCGCGAAGACGTTACGGATGTCGTCGTCGACGATGAGCACCTTCTCGCCACGGAACCGGAACGTCCTGCGGACCGCCGGCTCCTCCTGCCCGGCGAGCTTCCACGGCTCCTGCGGAGCAGCCGGAGCGGTACTCCGGGGCGGCAGCGCGGGCCGCCGCTCCGCGCTCTCCAGGCTCTTGCGGCGCCGCCGCATCAGGCCGGCCGCACCGGCCGAACCCGGTGCCGTGGCCGCCGGGTCGGCACCCGGACCGGCCTCCGGCAGCAGCCCTTCCTCGACCACGGCGCCATGTGCCTCGATGGGCCCGGGGCCGATCTGCGGGTAACCCTGCGGCGGCAACTCGCTCGGATGCAACGGCAGATACAGCGTGAACGTCGAGCCTCGGCCCGGCTCGCTGGCCGCGTGGATCTCGCCGCCCAGCAGCCGGGCGATCTCCCGGCTGATGGACAGCCCGAGCCCCGTGCCGCCGTACTTGCGACTGGTCGTACCGTCCGCCTGCTTGAACGCCTCGAAGATCACCAGCATCTTGCTGGAGGCGATCCCGATACCGGTGTCGGTGACCGAGAACGCGATCAGGTCGGCGTCCGCGTCACGCAGTGAGCCGGCCTCCAGGAGCTGCTCACGGATGGCATTCGGCACATCCTCGTTGGCGTGCCGGATCACCAGCTCGACCGCCCCGCTGTCGGTGAACTTCACCGCGTTGGAGAGGAGATTGCGCAGCACCTGCAACAGCCGCTGCTCGTCCGTGTGCAGTGTCGCGGGCAATTCCGGCGAGACCCGTACGGAGAAATCAAGTCCCTTCTCCGCGGTGAGCGGGCGGAAAGTCGCCTCCACGTAGTCCACCAGCTGGACCAACGCGATCCGGGTCGGGCTGACGTCCATCTTGCCCGCCTCGACCTTCGTCAGATCGAGAATGTCGTTGATCAGCTGAAGCAGATCGGAACCGGCCCCGTGGATCGTCTCGGCGAACTCCACCTGCTTCGGCGAGAGATTGCCCTCGGCATTGTCCGCGAGCAACTTGGCCAGAATGAGCAGCGAATTGAGCGGCGTACGCAACTCGTGCGACATGTTCGCCAGGAACTCGGACTTGTAACGCATCGAGACCGCGAGCTGCTCGGCGCGCTCCTCCAGGACCTGCCGGGCCTCTTCGATCTCGGTGTTCTTGACCTCGATGTCGCGGTTCTGCTGGGCCAGCAGTTCGGCCTTCTCCTCCAGTTCGGCATTGGAGGCCTGGAGCGCCTTCTGCCGGTTCTCCAACTCCTGTGAACGGTCCCGCAATTGCTCGGCCAGCTCCTGCGACTGTTCCAGGAGCTTCTCGGTCTTCGTGTTGACGCTGATGGTATTGACGCTCGTCGCGATCATTTCGGCGAGCTGGTTGAGGAAGTCCCGCTGGATGTGGGTGAACGGCTGGAACGACGCCAGCTCGATCACGCCGAGAACCTTCCCCTCGAAAAGCACCGGCAGCACGATCACATGCGCGGGCGGCGCCTCCCCGAGCCCGGAGGAGATCTTCAGATACCCCGGCGGAACGTTGTCCACCTGAATGGTCCGCTTCTCCTCGGCGGCCGTGCCGATGAGCGTCTCGCCCGGCCGGAAGGACGTCGGCATCGAGCCCGCCGAGTATCCGTAACTGCCCCTCATGCAGAGTTCGTACGAGCCGTCCTTGTCGCTGTCCGGGCCCACCGCGCCGGTGTCGCCGGTCGGCATGGCCAGGAAGAACGCACCGTGCTGTGCGGATACGACCGGAGTCAGCTCGCTCATGATCAGCGAGGCCACGTCGTCCAGATCGCGACGCCCCTGCATCAGACCGGAGATCCGGGCGAGGTTGCCCTTGAGCCAGTCCTGTTCCTTGTTGGTCGCCGTGGTGTCGCGCAGGTTGGCGATCATGGTGTTGATGTTGTCCTGCAGGGCCTGGATCTCGCCGGCCGAGTCCACGTCGATCTTCAGGTTGAGATCGCCGCGGGTCACCGCGGTGGCGACGGCCGCGATGGCCCGCACCTGACGGGTGAGGTTTCCGGCCATCTCGTTCACCGACTCGGTGAGGTCGCGCCAGGTGCCGTCGACGTCCCGGACCCGGGCCTGGCCGCCCAGCTGCCCCTCCGTGCCCACCTCGCGGGCCACCCGGGTCACCTGCTCGGCGAAGGAGGACAGCTGGTCGACCATCGTGTTGATCGTGTTCTTCAGCTGCTGGATCTCACCGCGCGCGTCGATGTCGATCTTCTTGGTGAGGTCGCCCTTGGCGATGGCGGTGGTGACCGCGGCGATCTGCCGCACCTGACCGGTCAGATTGGACGCCATCGAGTTCACCGACTCGGTGAGGTCCTTCCACGTACCGGAGACCCCGGGCACCCGCGCCTGGCCGCCCAGCTCGCCTTCCGTACCCACCTCTCGGGCGACGCGCGTCACCTCGTCGGCGAACGAGGACAGCGTCGTCACCATCGTGTTGACGGTGTCCGCGAGCTCGGCGACCTCGCCGCGCGCCTCGACGGTGACCTTCTTGCGCAGGTCGCCGTTGGCGACCGCCGAGGAGACCCGGGAGATGTTCCGCACCTGACTCGTCAGGTTGTTGGCCATCAGGTTGACGTTGTCGCTGAGGTCCTTCCAGATGCCCGTCGCACCCGGCACCCGGGCCTGACCGCCGAGGATGCCCTCGGTGCCCACCTCGCGGGCGACCCGCGTCACCTCGTCGGCGAAGTTGAGCAGCTGGTCGACCATCGTGTTGACGGTCGTGACCAGTTCGAGGATCTCGCCCCTGGCATCGACGGTGATCTTCTTGGAGAGGTCGCCGTTGGCGACCGCGGTGGTGACCTCGGCGATGTTGCGGACCTGCATGGTCAGGTTGTTCGCCATGCCGTTGACGGACTGGGTGAGGTCCTTCCACGTACCGGACACCCCCTGCACCTCGGCCTGGCCGCCGAGGATGCCCTCCGTACCCACTTCACGGGCGACCCTGGTCACCTGCTCGGCGAAGTTCGAGAGCTGGTCGACCATCGTGTTGATGGTGTTCTTCAGCTCCAGGATCTCGCCACGCGCGTCCACGTCGATCTTCTGCGACAGGTCACCGCGCGCCACCGCCGTGGTCACCTGGGCGATCTGGCGCACCTGCGAAGTCAGGTTTCCGGCCATGAAGTTGACGGAGTCGGTGAGCTCCTTCCAGGTGCCGGAAACACCGTCCACCCGGGCCTGGCCGCCGAGGCGGCCCTCGGTACCCACGTCACGCGCCATCCGCGTCACCTGGTCGGCGAAGTTCGAGAGCTGAGCCACCATCGTGTTGACGGTGTTCTTCAGCTCCAGCATCTCGCCCGCGACATCCACGGTGACCTTCTGCGACAGGTCGCCGTTGGCCACTGCGGTCGTCACCTGCGCGATGTCGCGCACCTGCCCCGTGAGGTTGCGGAACGCCGCGTTCACCGAGTCGGTGAGGTCCTTCCAGGTCCCCGCCGCACCCGGCACCTCGGCCTGACCGCCGAGCCGGCCCTCGACGCCGACCTCCCGGGCCACCCGGGTCACTTCCGAACCGAAGGCCTGGAGCTGGTCCACCATCGTGTTGACGGTGTTCTTCAGCTCCAGCATCTCGCCGGCCACGTCCACGGTGACCTTCTGCGTCATGTCACCGTTGGCCACCGCCGTGGTCACCTGCGCGATGTCCCGCACCTGGGTCGTCAGGTTCCTGAAGACCGTGTTCACCGAGTCGGTGAGGTCCTTCCAGGTCCCCGCCGCACCCGGCACCTTCGCCTGACCGCCGAGCAGACCCTCGCCACCGACCTCGCTGGCCACCCGGGTCACTTCGTCCGCGAAGAGCCGCAGCGTGTCGGTCATCTGATTGATCGTCTCGGCCAGCTGCGCGACCTCGCCGCGGGCGCTCACCGTGACCTTCTGGGACAGGTCGCCATTGGCGACGGCCGTGGTCACCTCGGCGATCCCGCGCACCTGGGACGTGAGGTTCCCGGCCATCGTGTTGACGGAGTCGGTGAGGTCCTTCCACACCCCGGCCACACCCGGCACGGTCGCCTGCCCGCCGAGCTCGCCCTCCGTACCCACCTCACGGGCGACCCGGGTCACCTCGGAGGAGAACGACGACAGCTGGTCGACCATCGTGTTGACGGTGTTCTTCAGCTGGAGCATCTCGCCGGCCACATGGACCGTGACCTTCCGCGACAGATCCCCCTTGGCGACCGCCGTCGTCACCAGGGCGATGTCGCGCACCTGCGCGGTCAGCCGGTACGCCATGGTGTTCACGGAGTCCGTGAGGTCCTTCCACGACCCGGACATCCCGCGCACCTGGGCCTGACCGCCCAGCTTGCCCTCGGTACCCACCTCGACCGCGACCCGCGTCACCTGCTCGGTGAACGCCGACAGCTGGTCGACGAGGCTGTTGACCGTACGGGCGACCTTCAGGAACTCGCCGCGCAGCGGCCGTACCGTCTCGTCGGACGTGTGCGACCGCAGTTCCATCCGCTGTTCGAGATCACCGTCGGCCACCGCCGACAGCACCCGCCCGACCTCCGAGACCGGGCGTGCCAGATCGTCGACCAGCTCGTTCGAGGCGTCGATCGCGGCGGCCCAGGAGCCCTCGCACGCGCCCGTCTCCAGCCGCTCGGTGAGCTTCCCCTCGCGTCCGACCACCCGCCGCACCCGGGCCAGCTCACCGGTGAGATGCAGATTACGGTCGGCGACCTCGTTGAAGACTGCCGCGATCTCCGCCATCACACCGTCGCCCGAGACGGTCAGACGCCTGCGGAAATTCCCGTCGCGCATCGCCACCAGGCCCGCCAGCAGTCTGTTGAGCACCGCCGCGTCGACGTCGATGGTTCCATTGCGCTGTTTCTTCACGGACTGTCCGCCTTTTGTGCGCGTGCCTGATCCCCGCGCCGCCACGCCAGACTCCACCGTGTCCCTCCCGCAGGGGTTGACCGTATCGCTCGGGCCTTATCTGGGAGCTTGCCCAGTTCTTCTTTGGCTCACCGCCACAGCCCACCGTCGACGGGTGACCATGGGGACGTCAAATCGTTGAAACGTACCAGGCCCGAAGCAGCCGGGGTGCAACCTCCAAGGGTTGTCCCACATCCCTCTGTTGAGAAGCCCACACTTGTCCGGTCACAGGTCGGTTCCGGGTCGCTCCTGCCCGAAGTCGCCCCTCGTGTATCCGGCACCAAGACCGAGCGTCTAGCCTGGCAGGCGAATCGAAGCGGCGAGAAACGGGCACAGGACTCGGGGAAGCGACGAGACACCATATGGGGAGTGCTGTGATCACCGCGCGCGCGGCCGCCACCTTCGACCCGGTCGGACGCTCCGTCGCGACCGCCCGCGCCTTTGTCCGCGACACCCTCCAGGGGTGGGGCTACACGGACGTCGTCGACGACGCGGTCGTCCTCACCAGCGAGCTGGTGACCAATGCCGTGGTCCACGCGGGCACCGCCGCGGACGTGCTGTGCCTGCGTACGGAGGACGGCGTCCGCATCGAGGTCTCCGACCACTATCCGGAGCGCGAGATCCCGCTCCAGAGCGCGGGCCCGGACTTCGGCAGCCCGGACCGCGAGAATGGCCGCGGCTTGCTGCTCTGCGCGGCACTCGCCACCCGGTGGGGCGTGGAGTACTCGCCCACCCATAAACATGTCTGGTTCCAGCTCGATCTCCCCGAACGCCCGGTGGGCATTCGCTCGGCGGGCCCGCTGCTGCCCGTGGGGCTGCTCCCCGTCGCCGACGAGCGCGTCCGGGTGGCGGTCGTCCAGATCGACAGCGCCGGCTCCATCGCGGCCTGGAACGAGGACTCCTCGTTCCTATTCGGCCATACCGCGGATCAGGTCACCGGGAAGCAGCTCACCGACTTCACCGCCTGGCCCCAGACTCCCGGCACCAACACGGGCATCGTCGACGCCCTCCAGCTCTCGCGCTGGGAGGGGAGTTACGGAATCCGGGGCGCCGACGGCCGGATCATCCCCGTCTACGCCTCGCACCTGAGGGTCCGCGACACCCACGGCGAGCCCTCGACCGTCTGTCTGCTCGTCCGCGACTACGAACGCGCCGTGCTCCAGTCGCCGGCCCGCACACCGGTGTCCGACACGAACGCCGAGAGCGGCAAGACCGACCCGTTCGAGATCTTCATCGGCTCCCCCGCCCCCGACGACCTCGACGGCCTGCTCCAGCGCACGGTCGAACGGGCCCGCGACATGCTCGACGCCGATGCGGCCTTTCTGCTGCTGGCGACGGACGACGAAACGGAACTGGAGGTACGGGCCACCACAGGTCTGCCCTCCGCCCGCCAGCGTTTCGCCCGCGTCCCGGTGGAAGCCGGTACCGGACGATACGGATCCGCCCGGATGCCCGCCGTCCACGAAGACCTCGACAACGTTCCGGGCGCCGTCCCGCTGCTCGGCGGGACCGGGATGCGTTCCGTCGTCACCGTCCCGCTGAAGGTCGAAGGGCGGCTCACGGGCTCGCTGGGCGTCGCCGCCGAAGCAGCCGGCCGCTACTCGAACGAGGAGGCCCTGCGCCTGCAGTTCGCCGCGGACCGGATCGCGCTGGCGGTCGAGTCGGCCCGCCTGGGCGAGCTGGAACGCCTCCGCCGCGGCTCCCTCTCCTTCCTCGTCGAGGCTTCCGACCTGCTGGCCGGCACCCTCGACCGGGACCAGACCCTGGCGCTGATGGCCCAGATGACGGTCCCCACCCTGGCCACCTGGTGCGCCGTGTACACGATCGCCGACCAGTCGTCCGAGCCGTATCTCTCCTACGTCCTGCACGAGGACGAGGAGCGCATCGACGGCCTCAAGGCCCTGCTCTCCAAGATCGCACCGCCGGACCCCGTGCCGACCCCCGGCGCCCGTGTCTGGGCCGCCCCGTCCGAGGCCGCCCACCAGGCGGCCCTGCGCAGTTCGATGCGCACCCTCGGCCTCGGTGAGAACGGCAGGCTCGGCGAACCGGGCAGGCTCGGCTCCGGCATCCGTACGACGCTCGCCACCGCGGCCGCCGTCGGCGGGGAGACGGTGGTCCTGCCACTCGTGGCCCGCAACCGCGTCATCGGCATGCTGACGCTCGGCAAGCCCTCCGACGACCATTTCCGCCAGGAGATCCTGGAACTGGCCGAGGACCTCTCCCGCCGCGCCGCACTCGCCCTCGACAACGCCCGCCTCTACTCGGAACGCATGGCGATCAGCCAGTCCCTGCAGCGCAGTCTGCTGCCGCCGGGGCTGCCCGAGGTCCCCAATGTCGAGATCGAGGTCATCTACCGCGCGGCCGGCGAGGGCAACGAGGTCGGCGGCGACTTCTACGACGTCTTCCCGATCCGCGACGGCGCCTACGGCTTCGCCATCGGCGACGTATGCGGTACGGGCCCGGAGGCCGCGGCCGTCACGGGCCTCGCCCGCCACGCCCTGCGCCTCCTCGCCCGCGAGGGCTTCGGCGGCCCCGCCGTCCTGGAGCGCCTCAACGCCGCCATCCTGGACGAGGGCGCCCGCAGCCGCTTCCTGACCCTCCTGTACGGCGAGCTGTGGCCCCAGGAGGACGGCAGCGCCCTTCTGAAGGTGGTGTGCGCAGGGCACCCGCTGCCGCTGCGCCTGCGTCAGGACGGTTCGGTGGAGGCAGCGGCCGAGCCTCAGCCCCTGCTGGGCGTCATCGAGGAACTCGAGCTGTACGAGCAGACGTTCACCCTCGCCCCGGGCGATGTCCTGCTGTGCGTCACCGATGGCGTCACGGAACGCCGGGAGGGCACTCGCATGCTGGGCGACGACGGTCTGGCGGACGTCCTGGCAACCTGCACCGGCCTCACGGCGGGTGCGGTGGCGGCTCGCATCCTACGAGCGGTGGAGCGCTTTGCCGCCGAGCCGGCCTCGGACGACATGGCCATCCTCGCCATGCGTGTGCCTGAACCCCCCACCGCCTAATACGGCGGCACCAACAAACAGGAAAGGCCCCCGCCAGCTGGCGGGGGCCTTTCCTGTTCTTCTGAGCCCCAATGCGGAATCGAACCGCAGACCTTCTCCTTACCATGGAGACGCTCTACCGACTGAGCTATTGGGGCCTGCTGCGCTGTGGCAACGAGGTAAAGCATACCCCGAACTCAGGGATGCTCAAAACCACTGACCACAGAAGACTCTGACGGGCTCTCACGGGACCCCGCGCCGTCCTTCCCATCACGACGCGGGGCCTGCCCCGACAAGGCCGGCCCCGGCCGTACGACTCCATCGGGCAGCCGACCGTAAACGCAGAAAAGCCCCGTGCCACAAGGGCACGGGGCTTTCCCGTAAAAGGAGTTCGGCGGCGTCCTACTCTCCCACAGGGTCCCCCCTGCAGTA
>NZ_JBHVWT010000044.1:0-46376 GCF_042882135.1 Streptomyces sp. NPDC058240 | reverse complement strand
CACCAGCTCGTCAATCAGCCGGTCGTCCACAGACTTCGACGGAGCCGCCTCGGACGGCTCGACGGACTCGGCCTCGGTCACGTTCTCACTGGTCAACGATGCATCTTCCTTGATCAGGAGTTACACCGATCGTTTTACAGTCCCCAGCTGGGGGCCCCTGGAGCCGTTCGATGACTCGATGCCCGAACTGCTCAAGCAGAGCGGTGTGTACACGCATCTGGCCAGCGACCATCCGCACTACTGGGAGGACGGCGGCGCCACGTACCACGGCCGCTACAACTCCTGGGAGTTCTTCCGCGGGCAGGAGGGCGACCCATGGAAGGGGCAGGTGGCCGATCCGGAGATGCCCGACGACCTGAAGCGGATGCGCTCGGCTGCGTACCGGCAGGACTGGGTGAACCGCCCGCACATGGCGACCGAGGACCGGCATCCGCAGACCCTCACCTTCGACGCCGGACTCGAGTTCATCCGCACCAACCACGCCGAGGACCGCTGGTTCGTGCATATCGAGACCTTCGACCCGCACGAGCCGTTCTTCAGCCACCAGCGCTACAAGGACCTGTACCCGCACGCGTACGAGGGTCCGCACTTCGACTGGCCCGACTACAAGCGCGTGGTGGAGTCGGACGAACAGGTCGCCCACGCCGGGTACGAGTACGCCGCCCTGCTCTCCATGTGCGACCGCTCGCTGGGCCGGGTCCTCGATGCCATGGACGAGTACGGGCTCTGGGACGACACGCTCCTGATCGTCAACACCGATCACGGTCTGCTGCTCGGTGAGAAGGGCTGGTGGGGCAAGAGCGTCCAGCCCTGGTACAACGAGCTGGTCCATCTGCCCCTGTTCGCCTGGGACCCGCGGGCCGGCGGTGCGGGCGAGCGGCGCGACACCCTCGTGCAGACCATCGACCTGGCCCCCACGCTCCTGGAGTACTTCGGCGTCGAGCGCCCGGCCGACATGCAGGGCGCTCCGCTGCCCGTCGCTGCGGACCGCCCCGGACGCGAGGCCGGACTGTTCGGGATCCACGGCGGGCACGTGAACATCACCGACGGCCGGTACGTCTACATGCGCGCGCCCGTCTCCTCCGGCAATACCCCGCTGGAGGAGCACACGTTGATGCCGACGCACATGCGCGGCCGCTTCGCCCCGGCCGAACTCGCCGACGTGGAGCTGGCCGAACCGTTCGGCTTCACCAAGGGGGTCCGCACCCTGCGGATGGCCGGCCGGACCTTCGTCAACCCGTACCACCACGGCAGTCTGCTGTTCGACCTGGAGAACGACCCCGAGCAGCTGGACCCGCTCGTCGACGACGCCACGGAGCTGCGGCTCGCGACACTCCTCGTGGAGCTGATGCGGCGCACCGAGGCCCCGCCCAGCCAGTACGAACGCCTCGGCCTTCCCGGCGAAGGCCCCGTGACCGACGGGCACCTCCTCGTCCGGGCGCAGCGCGACCAGGCAGAGAGCGCGGCGGTGCCGCTGCCGCGCGCCGAGGACTATCCGGAGGGACGACTGTCCCTGCGTACGCCGGTTGCGACGCTGATCGGCGATCCGACGGCGCTGGAGGTGCTCAAGCGCCATCTGCCCGGGATCGCCGACTCGGAACTTCTGCAATTCCTGGGACCAACCCCGCTGATCGATATCGCCGCGATGGCAGGCGGAATGATCCCGCCCGACCGGCTGCGCCTGGTCGCCGAGGAACTCGCGAAACTCTGAGACCCGCCAGACGGGATCCACCGTTGAGGGCCGGCGAACGCCGGTGACGGGGCGGCTACCCCGTCACCGGCTCGCCTTCCTCTCCCCGCACTCATCCAGCGAAGAACGAGACGAAGAAGAGAGGTGGCGTCTTGCCAGAGCTTACCGAGGAACCCGCCGACACCACGCAGGAGATGAAGCGGGTCCCCGTGAAGGGCCGCTGGCGCCAGCTGTCCCTTCTCGGCGGCACCATGCTCGTCGAGAACACCGAGGCGAGTCTGATCAGCGGACTGTTCCCGGTGATCCGTCACTCGCTCGGTGTCTCGCTCGGCGCGCTCGGCCTCCTGACCGCCGCGGGCCGGATCGCCGGCGTGTTCGCCGGCCCGTTCTGGGTGTGGGTCGCCCAGCGCTGGTCCCGCAAGGGCGTCCTGGTTCTGGCCACCGGATTCTGGGGAGTGTGGGGCATAGCCGCCGGCTTCGCCCAGAACTTCACCCAGCTCCTGATCCTGGTCACCATCCTCACCGCCGGGTACGCCGCCTCCGGACCTCTCACCACGGAAATCCTGGGTGACCTCTTCGACAGCGAGTCCCGGGGCCGTGCTGTCGGCATGCTGTACGGCGTCATCAACCTCGCCGCTTCCCTCTTCGCCACCCTGAAGGGACAGCTCGCTGGTTTCGACGACGGCTGGCGCTGGGGTCTGTGGGGCATCGGCGCCGTCAACGTCCTCTTCGGCGTCGCCCTGTTGATCTGGATGCGCGACCCGGGCAGAGGCGCCTCCGAGCAGCAGCTCGTCGGCCTCGACCCACAGACACGCGAGGCCCACGCCAAGGTCACCATGAAGCAGGTGTCTGAACTCTTCCGGATCCCGAGCCTGGTGATCCTGCTCGTCTCCCGGCTCCTGTCCGGGCACCTTCTCGCCGCAGCGTTCGGCGTGATCTTCCTCGTGGACGTCTACGGATTCAGCACCCAGGTCGCCTCCGTCATCCTCTTCCCCATGGGCATCGGCTTCTTCACCGGCACCGTGCTCGGCGGCTTCCTCACCGACTGGGTCGTCCGCCACAACCGGCGCAACGGCCCCGTGGCCATTCTCCAGACCGCCCAGTTCGCCTTCGCGATCATCGCCTACTTCGGCACCCAGATCGACTGGGGTGGAATCGGTCTGTTCGCCGTCTTCTTCACCCTCATGGGCCTCACCCAGGGCATCAACCCGGTCGTCAACCGGCCCATGATCATGGCCGTGACCCTTCCCGAACTCCGCGGCGCGGCCTTCGCCATCTACCTCAGCGTCTTCGAGGCCGTCGCCATCGCCGCGTTCAGCCTCGGAGCCGGCTTCCTCGGCGACGCCTTCGGACTGCGCTCGGTGTTCCTGTGGGTTCTCGTCGGACTCATGCTCGTCAACGGCACCTTCCTCACCTTCCTCTACCGCACCTACGCCACCGATGTGGCCCGCGTCCAGCAAGCACTCGAGAACCGGCGACAGGCGGCTCTCGCCGGATAGATCGGAACCGATCTGTTCGTTCCGGTGATTCGTTGCCACCCCTCGGGCAGCCGCTCCGGTGGATGCCCGATCGCGTCCACCGGCGGTTCCAGTCACCGGTCTTGCTTGCTGCGGTTCGGCGAGCTCGTGCCGCCGCAGCTTTGGGGCCGTTGCCGCATACGGCGGCAGGGATTCGCCCGGCGCCAGCAGCTTGTCGCCGCTTGACAGGAAGCCGGAGAGGAGCTCGTTGATGTAGCCGGTGCGCTCGCGCACCGCGTCCAGCTCTGCGTCAGTGAGCTGGGCCAGGACAATCGAGGCGGTCTCGCGCGCATCGTCGGACGCGGGGCCGCGGCCGTCCGGGATGACTGCAGCCGCCCCCGACCGCTTCCGGGACGGGAGCCGCGACAGCGCGAGCGGACGCGCGTAGCGTTGTGGCATGGCGACGGTGCAGGTGAGCAGAGTTGACGTTGCCTACGAACGGGTGGGCCACGGACCGCCACTGGTGTTCGTACAGGACACTGGTCCTGGCCGATGCCTACGCCGGCTGGAAGGGGGCTCGCTGCCGGGGCTGTTCGCCGGTGACCCGCCCGCCGAGTTCGTCCCGCTGCTCACGGCGATGGCGGACGACGTGCGCCCGGACGCCAGGCTTGTCGTGCTGCCTGGCGCGGGCCATGTCAGCAACCTCGAGAAACCGGAGCACTTCAACCAGGCCGTCCGCGAGTTCTGCCGCGCGCACGCGTGATCCGATCGCGATTCGGCGACCATGGCGGTCCTTGAGAGGGCCGGGTGCCGGGTGATTTGGCGGGCCCCGTATGCCGGGGCCCGCCCCCTTCAGGCGTCCGCCCGCACGCTCACTGCGCTGGCAGCGGGAGGGAGGCGAGTGGGGACTTGCGCGCCTTGCTCACCACGCGCAGGCGGTCCAGTCGGATTGATCGTCGCTGCGGGCCGACTCCGGCACTCGGCTCGGAGCAGCGGATGAACTCGTCCGAGGATCCCGACCCGTTACTTTTCCGCTTCCCAGCCATCAACCCGCGCTCCCACCATCCGCCGCAACCGGGTCCCCTGGCGGGCGCTGGACACGGCCCGCCAGGGCTGGGAAAGCCGCCAGGCCGCCCCGTACTCCGGTGCTCTCACCCCCACTGACAACAGGGAGGGGAACAGCCGCGTGTGACGACGCTTCAGCGGCCCGGAAACAGGTGCCGACCTGGGCGAACACGGGAATTCACCACCACTGGCATCAAGGCGAGAGGTCGCACCTGCCCCCAGTTCGGGTCACCTGCCGCGATCCTGTCACTTCCGGTCGAAGGAGAGCCATGTACCGGCGAGGCCCTGCTGACCCGCCCCGGGCTTGGACCAGTCGCAGACACCGTCCCGGAAGATCGCCTTCAGATCCTCGAACTGGCCATCGGTCACCGGCACTCGGTAGTCGGAGCGGATCACGGGACGCTTGCGGCACTTGACGATGTCGTTGGCCACATCGGCTCCGGCGACCATCCGCGGCGATGTCCACACCGGGTAGAGGGTGTTGCACTCGGTGTTGTCGATGCCCTCGACCTGGGGCTCCGCGATCTTCTTCGCACCGATGCCACGGGTCCAGCAGGCGTCCGTGAGACCCTGCGGCTGGTGACGGACGATCTTGTCGATGGGGGCGTCGTTGCTGGAGTCTCCCTTGATGCCGGTAAGCCACTGATCCATGTCGGACAGCATCCCGGCGAGAGTGAATCCGTGCCCGTTGGAGCGGGTGAGCATGACCTGGTTGGCGTGGGTGCCGTTGGCCTTGTCCAAGCGCGCCCGGGTGGAGAAGGAGTGGAAGCGCATGTGCATGTCGCCGGCCGCCGCGTCGTCCGTGTAGTCGCGGTAGTCGATGATCGGAACGTCGGCGAGGCCGCCGCCGCCGTTCAGCATGCGGCCCGTGCGGTAGGCCGTCCGTACCGCCTTGAGATCGGCGACGGTGCGCTCCGCGGCGGGCTTGGCGTCGTCGTCGAGGCCGCCGATGCGCCGGTTCAGGTCGATGAACTGGTCCATGTCGATGGTCCCCTTGTTCAGGGCCTCAAGTCCGTACTGGATACCGGTGTTGTCGAGCGGCCTGCGCGCCTTCCCGGTCTCCGGCACCTCGCCGTAGACGTTCACGGTGTGGCTGTAGACGTCACAGCGGGCACCGTCCGGGTTGGTGACGGGGTCGTAGCGCTGCCCCTCGGGCAGCTGGCCCGGGCAGTACACCGTGGGGTCGATGCGGCCGCTGGCACGGGCCAGGCTGCCGATGCTCTCCCACTTGCCGAACCCGGAGACCGCCCTCTGCTGCTCCTGGGTGAACGCGTCCGGCGCGACCTCCTTGAAGTAGTGGTTCAGGAGCTGGGCGTCGCTGAGCGTCTGAATCGTCCCGAAGCCGACGTCGGGGAAGCTGCAGCCGGAGAGGATGCCGTCCAGCAGACCCGGGTAGTTGTCGGCGATCTGGTGGGTCTGGTACGAGCCGCCGGAGCAGCCGTTTCCGATGGTGAAGGCCGGGTCGCCGTACGTCTCCACGAAGCGTTCCTTGACCATGCTCATGGTCTCGGCGGCCAGCAGGTCGTTGCAGTTGTTGCCGAAGACGTTCAGCGTGGACGATGCGACGCCGTAGCCCTTGCTCAGATACGTGTCGTTCATGATGCCGACGGTGTTGCGGCCCTGGACGTACCAGCCGCCGTTACAGCCCCCGCCGAAGCCGTACACGAGGCGCCCGTTCCAGCCCGGCCCACGCTGCAGCGGGTCGGGGGTACCGGCGTTCGGGTCGTGCAGCACGGCCGTCTCGTAGATGCCGCGGTTGATGGTGCCGGTCTCTACGCGGACGATGTACGGCACCTTCTTGCCCGCGCTCGTCGTGGCGGTCGCCAGGTCGGCGGGACGGACGTTCTCGTCGGGCAACGGAACGAACTTGCCGGCCGTGGTGCGATACATGTAATCGACGCGGGTCTTGACCGAGCAGTCCTTGTCGATCGGCTGCCCGAGGGTGCCGCCGGTGACCGTCTTGAACTCGGCGGTGTCACAGACGAACGGCTGCTCCTGCGGCCCGGCGAACACCGGCCCCGTGATGGGGTGGTTCTTCAGGGTCAGCTGTCCAGAGTCCGCGCCCTGGGCCCTGGCCGTGAGCCTGTTGTCACCCTTGGACAGCTCCTTCACCACGCCCATCAGCGCATTGTCACCGGAGGGCCGGAAGCTCGGGGTCACGTCCCGGCCCTCCACCTCGACCCGGACTTTGTCGACCGCTATGGAGGCGGGCACCTCGACACGTATCAGGGCGTCGTCTCCCGACACCGTGCCGGGCCGCGACGACACGGCCGTCACCTGCAGCTTCTCGCGTTCCTGGCTGCCGGCCGGCGTCGCCGACGCACCTACCAGCACGCTCATGAACGCTATGCCGACAAGGCCCAGTTCGACCGGCCTCGCGGCTCCTCTGAACGACACGACGGAACTCGCCTCACTTTCTGGAGTCGGAGATCGTGCTCAGTGTGTAGATGCGGGCCATGGGCCCGCCGGGACGGTGATGCGAATGTCCCGTGATCATGGTGTGCAACTTCCCAGTTAATGACATGCACACGTAATATCTGGCTCCGCGTACGGCTGCGCCCGCCGATGAAGAGCCGAAGGACTTCAGGCAGGCCCGGATCGACTGCTTGTTGCCCCCGTACGGCGGTGCCGGACAGGACGACCGGAACAACTACGTCGCAGACGAAGCGGCGCCGTCCCCACTCCGGTGTTCCGGCAGGGACACCGGCGGCTGATACGGCGGGGCGAAGGAGTCAGGTCCGGGCCCGCGCCGGTGGCCACGTCAAAGGCCTGCGCATTCCGGCCCTGCGCGGCTACCAGTTGGTGAACGCCCCGTCCGCCGTGCGCAGGTGCGGGCGCTCGGCCGCCGCGGCCTGGTACCGCCGCGCCGCCTCTCGGTCGATGTCGACGCCGATGCCGGGCAGTTCGCTCAGCTCCACCCGCCCCGGCAGGATCGTCGGCCGCGCGGTGAAGAGGGCGGCGATGGCCGGATCGGGGTCGGTCTGGTGCTCCTGGATCGCCACATTGGGGCAAGCCAGGTTGAGTTGGAGCGAGGAGGCGGCGGTGACCGGGCCGAGCGGGTTGTGGGTGGCGAGCTTGATGTGGTGGGTCTCCGCCATCGCCGCGATCTTCTTCGCCTCGGTCAGGCCCGCGGCCACCCCGACATCCACGCGCGCGTAATCGATGAGGTCGTCCTCGATGAGTGTCCTGAACTCCCATTTGGAGCCGTACTGCTCACCTGCGGCCAGTGGTACGCCGGTGCGGGCCCGCAGCATGCGGTAGCTGTCCGGGTTCTCACAGCGCAGTGGGTCCTCGACGAAGTACGGGCGGGCCGCCTCGATCTCCCGGCACAGGGTCAGCGCCTCCGGCGGATCCAGGCGCGTATGGACGTCGAGGATCAGCTCCACCTCGTCGCCGACCGCGTCCCGCACCTGGTGGAAGAGATCGACCGAGTCGCGCAGGCAGCGGCGGGCGTCGAGTGTGCCGTCGGCGTCGTGCGGCGAGGCGAACCGCAGGTGGCGCCAGCCCTCGGCGACCAGGTCGCGGCAGCGGTCCAGGAACCACGCGCGGTCGTGGTAGCCGTCGCCGACATGCACATAGGCGGGTACGTGATCACGCACCCGGCCGCCGAGGAGCTCATGCACCGGTACGCCGAGTGCCTTGCCGCGGATGTCCCAAAGGGCCACGTCCACCGCTGCGATGGCGGCGCCGAGTATACGGTCGGCGGGGAAGAACCCGCGCCGGAACATGACCTGCCAGAGGTGCTCGATCCGTCGCGGGTCCTCGCCGACGATCAGCTCCGCGAGGTGCTCGAGACCCCCCGCGACCGCCCGTTGGCGCGACCTGATGCCGACCTCGCCCAGGCCGTGGATGCCCTCGTCGGTGTCGACCACGACCAGCATCATGCTGTCGCCGTGGTCGGGGAGAGTCAGCACTTCCAGGCCGGTGATCTTCATTCCACTCCTCTATGAAAACGTTCCCGCAATTTCAGTGCCGTTCTTGAGAACACATCATCGGCAGCAGTCGAGCCGAAGCGCAAGACCCGTGCATGCAGAAGGTTTCCCTCGATGAAATACTCCTGACACACGTCTTGACACGCCCTGGGAACGTTCGCAAACATCAACCGCATTCGCAGGATCCAGATGCGAGGCGACCGGGGTCCCCCGGCTCAAGACGACGAGGAGGCCGTCCGTGGCAGTAACGATCCGGGAGGTGGCGAGCGCCGCGGGCGTCTCGGTGTCGACGGTGTCCCGTGCGTTCACCGCACCCGACCAGGTGCAGCCGACGACGCGGCAGCGCATCCTCGACGCCGCGACCAAGCTCGGCTACTCCCCCAACCCGGCGGCCCGTTCACTGCGCGGCGGCGGCACCGGAACGCTCGGCCTCATCGTCCCGGACATCGCCAACCCGTTTTTCCCGCCGATCATCAAGGCGATGCAGGCCCGCGCCCGGCACCTGGGCTACACGGTCCTGGTCGCCGACAGCGACGAGCGCGAGGGGGACGAGCTGGCCGCCATCGCGGCCGTATCGAAGCGGGTCGACGGCCTGATCCTGTGGGCCTCCACCCTCACCGAGGACCGGCTCCATGAACTCGCGGGCCGGATGCCACTGGTGGTGGTGAACCGCCATGTGCCGGGCATCCCCGAGGTCCGGATCTCACTGTCCGCCGGCATCGCGCAGGCCGCCGAGCAGTTGAAGGCGTACGGTCATCGGCGCTGCGTCTTCATCAACGCGTCCCGCGCCGAGCTGAGCCGCGGCAAATCCATCCAGGAGTCCTTCGAAGCGCTCGACCTCTCCCTGTCCGAGCTCGGCCCGTACGAGCCGCGGTTCGAGACGGGCGTGCACGCCGCCACCCTCGTCGCCGCCCACGATGCGACGGCCGTGATCGCCCACAACGACCTGGTCGCCCTCGGCGTGCTGCACCAGATGGCCAACCTCGGCGTAAGTGTGCCGCGCGACGTCAGCGTCATCGGCATCGACGACACGCTGCTCGCCTCCGTCTCCACCCCCAGCCTCACCACGATCAGGATCGACCCCGAAGAGATCGCCACGCGGGCGGGGGACCTCCTGATCGAGACGATCGCGAGCGCAACAGGACGTACTGGAAAAGGACTTGAAGTCACTTCCCCCTTCGTGGAGATCGGCTCCCGCCTGATCCCCCGCGCCTCGACGGGCCCCGCACCCGCCCACTGATCCACGGCGCACACCACCACAACGAGCAAAGCACCGCACTACACAGCACCGAGCCCACTCCTGCCCTTCTTGGAGCCGTTATGCCCAGAAACTCCCGCTGTGCGGCCATACTTGGCTGCATGGCGCTGACCGCGACCCTCGCGGGCTGTTCCTCCCTCACCCCGAGCAGCGCCGGCGGGGACGGCGATCTCCTGCTGCGGGTGCAGGGCATGCCGCCGGCCACCGACAAGCCGGGGCTCGCCCTGTTCAAGAAGCAGGTGGCCGACTTCGAGAAGGCCAACCCGGGCATCAAGGTCAAGGGGTCGACCACGGTCTTCGACCCGCTGACGTTCTCCGCGAAGCTGTCCGGCGGCAATGTCGAGGATGTCATCAAGGTGCCGCTGACCGAGCCGCAGCGGCTCATCCAGCAGAAGCAGGTGCAGCCGATCACCGGGCAGCTCAAGGAGTGGAAGCACTTCAAGGAGTTCAACCCTCAGGTCCTCCAGCCGCTCACCGACAGCGCCGGCGACGTGTACGGCGTACCGCAGAATCCGTACGCCCAGGGTCTGGTCTACAACCGCGAACTCTTCGAGAAGGCCGGCCTCGACCCCGACAGTCCGCCGACCACCTGGGCGGAAGTCCGTACCGCCGCCAAGAGGATCAGCGACAGTACCGGCAACGCGGGCTTCGTCCACGAGTCCAAGGACAACCAGGGCGGCTGGCAGCTGACGATGCTGTCGTACGCCTTCGGTGGCGAGCTGGAGAAGGAGCAGGGTGGCAAGTACACCGCCACGCTCACCGGGGAGCCGACGAAGAAGGGGTTGCGGCTGCTCAAGGACATGCGCTGGAAGGACGATTCGCTCGGCAAAACCCTCCTCAACAATCAGAACGACGTGATCAAGCAGTTCGCGGCTGGGCAGGTCGGCATGTTCATGGGCAGCCCGGGGACGTACCGACTGGCGAAGATGCAGTTCGGCATGGAGAACACCGACGCCTTCGGAGCGGCCCCGATGCCGCAGTCCGGCGGCGACGCGACACTCACCGGCGGCGACATCTACATGGTCCCGAAGTCCGCCGACAAGAAGCATGCGGCAGCTGCCGTCAAGTGGCTGACCTTCGCCTACGCCAAGCCGCAGTACAGCACCGACATGGCCGCCGAGCAGGCCAAGGCGCTCTCTGCCGACCCGAAGTCCGCGGTGGGCGTGCCGACGCTGCCGGTCTTCGACAAGAAACGGCAGACCGAGATCGACGCCGCGATCAAGCCGTACGTCAATGTGAAGCTGCAGAACTTCAAGCCGTACATCGACGGCCTCTCCACGCTGAAGCTGAAGCCGGAGCCGCCGTACCAGGCGCAGAAGCTGTACACCGCGCTCGACCCGGTGGTCCAGGCTGTGCTCACCAAGCGCGACGCCGACATCGACTCCCTGCTGGCCTCGGCCGAGAAGGACGTCAATGCCAAGCTCGCCGCGGACCAGAAGTAGCCGGCCCATGGCCCTGCTCACTCCGTCCCGGCGCCCGGCCGCTGTGTCCAAGAAGCCCGTGCCGCCGACCCTGCCGCAGCAGCGGCGTGGCACCGGCGCCCGCAAACAGCTCACGGCCTGGCTGTTCCTCGTTCCCGCGCTGCTGGTCTTCGGGCTCTTCGCCTGGTGGCCGATCGTACGCAGCCTGCTGATCAGCTTCCAGAAGACCAACCTGGTCGAGCCCGCGGTCTGGGTCGGCCTGGACAACTTCCGTACACTGTTCGACGATCCGCTGCTCGGCACCGCCGTCGGGAACACGCTGTTCTTCGTGGGCCTCGGCCTGCTGATCGGCTTCCCGGCGCCGCTGATCCTGGCCGCGATCATGTCGACGGTGCGGCGCGGCGCGGGCGTCTACCGCTTCCTGGTGTATCTGCCGGTGGTCATCCCGCCGGTGGTGGCAATCCTGCTCTGGAAGTGGTTCTACGATCCCGGGAGCGGGCTCTTCAACAACGTCCTCGGCAAGGTCGGGCTCGGCCCGTACTCGTGGCTGGAGTCCTCCGACAGCGCCATGCTCTCGCTGGTCCTGGAGGCCACCTGGGCGGGAATGGGCGGTGCCGTCCTGATCTACCTCGCGGCGATGGTCGGCATCCCCGGCGAACTCTACGAGGCCGCCGAGGTGGACGGCGCCGGGATCTGGCGGCGGATCTGGCATGTGATGCTGCCCCAGCTGCGGTCCGTCATCGGACTGTTGCTGCTCGTCCAGCTGATCAACACGGTGCAGGTCTTCACCGAGCCGTACATCTTCACCGGCGGCGGACCCGAGAACTCCACCCTCACGGTCCTGCTGCTGATCTTCCGGTACGCCTTCCAGGACGGCGAGTACGGCCAGGCCGCCGCGCTCTCCTTCCTGATGGTGCTCACCCTCGCCCTGCTCTCCGCGGTGTATCTGCGGGCCACCCGCAGCTGGAGCACGTCATGACCACGCTCACCACCTTCGTCTCCACCAGCGACCGCCAGCGCCCCGGTGTGCGCGCCGCAGTGCGCTCCATCCAGGTGTTCACCCTGATCCTGCTGCTGCTCATCGGCATCGGACCGCTGTACTGGATGATCAAGGGCGCGGTCTCACCGCCCACCGAGCTCACCACTCAGCCCCTGGCCCTCTGGCCGGACCGGCCAGCCCTGGGCAACTTCTCGGCGGCGTACACCGATCTGAGTGTCGGCCGCTATCTGATGAACACCTTCCTGGTGGTCGGCGGATCGTGGTTCGTGCAGCTCTTCGTCTCGGCCACGGCGGGCTTCGCCCTTTCGGTACTCAGGCCGAAGTTCGGCAAGGTCGTCTACGGGGCGATCCTCGCCACGATGTTCGTGCCGTACACGGTGAACATGGTCAGCCTCTTCATGACCGTGATCGATGTGCCGTTCCTCCACCTCAACCTGGGCGACACCTACTGGGCGATCTGGCTGCCGGCCGGCACGAACGCCTTCACGGTGCTACTCGCCAAGCAGTTCTTCGACGCCCTGCCGAAGGAGCTGTTCGACGCGGCGCGGGTCGACGGGGCGAGTACCTGGCAACTGCTCACCAAGATCGTGCTGCCCATGAGCAAGCCGGTGCTCGCCGTGATCAGTCTGCTCGCGGTGATGCACTCCTGGAAGGACTTCATCTGGCCGCTGGTGGCCATCACCGACCCCGAGAAGCAGCCGATCAGCGTCGCTCTCGCCCAGCTCGCCACGCAGGCTCCGCAGGACCAGCTGATCGCCGCGATGGTGCTCGCCGTCGCCCCGCCGGTGCTCGTCTTCGTCGTCTGCCAGAAGTACATCGTCGCCGGGCTCGGCTTCACCGGAGTCAAGGGCTGAGTCCCACCGGAGCCGACGGCCGAGCCCCGGCTCCCCCACCGCACGTTCCGCTTCGGAACATGCGCAGCATCCGGAACACCCCGAACAAGAGAAGGGCACCTCCATGTCAGTCGCCCGCCGCAGATTCATCCAGGGCACGGCCGTCGCCACCGGCGCCGCGCTGCTGCCGACCGTTCCCGCGTACGCCGCGGATCCGGTCACCATCGAGGCCGACGGCATCACCCTGGTCGGCCGGAGCGACGGCAGCGTCCTCGTGCAGGACGGTGCGGGCACCGACCGCATCCTGCTCAGCCACTTCATGATCAAGGACACCGCGCTCGGCCAGCAGCGCACCTTCGGCGGTACGCCCGCCCGGATCACGCTCCCCGACGGGCGGCCCGCGATTCAGGTCACGTACACGATGGCGAGCGGCACGTCCGGAGTCACGGTGCGCGGCACCTTCGACGTCACCCCTCGCAAGGCACACATGAAGTGGGAGGTCGGCGGCTCCAGCACGCTCACACCGGCCGGCTTCATGTTCTCCCGCACGGTGTACGGGGCGAGCGCGGCGGAGTCGTACGAAGCGCTGACCGTCTGGGAGCGGGATGCCCGAGGTGGCATTCCGTACGAGGTGAACGCGGGCGGCGCGTACGTGGAGACGTGGGCGGGATCGAAGGGCTTCTTCTGCCTCTCGTCGACCAACCCCGCGAGCACGAACGCCACGTGGGTCCATTCCCCCGGTACCTCGACCGGTGCGAGCACTGCGGTCACCGAGGCCGATCTGGTCCTCGGCGAGCTGCGGCCGCGCGGGGCGGGAGCGCTCGCTGCCAAGAGGCCCCTCGGCGTGGAGGTGTGGACCGACCAGCCGTTCAACCTCTACAAGGCGGCCGGGCAGACGATGACGCTCAAGGCGCAGGTCGTCAACGGCTCCGCCGCGGCCAGGAAGGTGACCCTGACGTGGTGGGCGCGGGACTTCGGCGGCAAGAAGATCGCCGGTGGAACGCTCTGCAAGAGCCTCGCGGCGGGCGCCGCCTGGAATGCCTCCTTTCCCCTGACCTCGCCGTCGCAGAACATCGTGTTCACCGAGGTGGAGGCGGTCAGCGGCAGTGACAAGGCGCTGGCCCGCACGAATCTGAGCGTGCTCCCGGAGTTCGCGTACAAGGCGGGCAAGGAGTCGATGTTCGGCCTCGCCAACTACCCCTGGCTGCTCAAGCCCGGCAGGGACGCCGTACTCGGGCTGGTCAGGACGCTCGGCATCAAGTGGATCCGCATCGCCTACGCGGGTGCCCCGGGCATCGACACCGCGACTCTGGACGCGAACGGCATCGGGCACAACGTGGAGCTGAGCGGCATCCCCGTGGGCGGCAGTCCGGAGCAGATCGCGGCCTGGGCCGACACGAATGTCGCCAAGGCCCTGGACGCCGAGGCCGCGTACTTCGAGGTGAGCAACGAGGTCAACCAGCCCTGGATGTCGGGCCGCGGCGCCGACGCCTACGTCCGGGACGGTCTGCGCCAGGTCACCACGCGCCTCGACGCGGCGGGCTCGCGGATGAAGGTCATGAACGCCGGCCTCGGCGGCATGGACTACGTATGGACCAAGAACTTCCATGACGCGGGCGGCTGGGACCTCATCGACGCCTTCGCCTTCCATCCCGGTCGCGGCAACTTCACCCCCGACTTCGCGCCGCCGCCCGAGGAGTGGACGCAGGGGTCGGCCGGCTCGTACTGGAACTTCCTCGGCGCGCTGCGCAAGGCGAACCAGGTCCTGGAAGAGTACGGCGGCGACAAGGAGCTCTGGCTCACCGAGGCGTACGCACCGACCCGGCCCAACGTGTGGTGGAGCGACACCTACCGGCACGCCGCCGAGAACACGCTGCTCACGCTCGCTCTCGCCAAGTCCGAGAAGGTGCGCGCCGTCAACTGGTACCAGCTGCACGACTCGGTGCTCTACCACCCGCAGGAGGCCGACCCGGCCAACCCCGAGTACCACTACGGCCTGATGAACCGCGACACCAGCGCCAAGCCCTCGCTCCTCGCCTTCGCGACCGCCGCCCGGGTCCTGGACGAGGCCGAGTTCGTCCGGCATCTCGCCTTCGCGGACCAGGACATCAAGGGGCTCCTCTTCACCACTCCCGGCGGACCGGTGTCGATCCTCTGGAGCCGCAAGGACGGGTACATCCTCAACTCCGAACACGGCGAGGATCCTTGGTACGCGTCGCCGGAGCCCTGGATCGACACCTGGACGACCAGGACCGCGGTCGTCGCTCACTCGGGGACGGTCAACGGAACGGTGCGGGAGCTGAACTGCATCGGCCAGGAACGCTCCTTGAAGGCCTCCGGCAGCAAGATCACCCTCACCCTCGACGGCGCCCCGCGCATCTACTACGGGCTCGCCGCCAATCCCGACTGGAAGTAAGTGACGTACGACATGAGGAATGAAACCGCACGGCACGACATCACCGTCGTCGGCGGCGGCCTGGCCGGGGTCTGCGCAGCGATCGCCGCGGCCCGGCTCGGCCGGAGCGTCGCGCTGATCAACAACAGGCCGGTGCTCGGCGGCAACGCGAGCAGCGAGGTCCGGGTCTGGGTGTGCGGTGCGACCGGCCACGGCAAGAACCACCATGCCCGTGAGGGCGGCATCATGGGCGAGCTGCTCGTGGAGAACCAGTTCCGCAACCCGGACGGGAACCCCTACTACTGGGACGCCGTGGTCCTGGACGCCGTGCGCGCCGAGCCCGGCATCACGCTCTACCTCAACACCGACGTGCGCGAGGTCGACGCCGAAGGTCCGGACGAGGCCCGGCGGATCACCTCGGTCACCGGCTGGATGATGGGCTCGGAGCGACGGATACGTTTCGAGAGCTCGCTCTTCCTCGACTGCACGGGAGACGGCCTGATCGGCCACCTGGCGGGCGCCCACCACCGCATCGGCCGGGAATCGCGCACCGAGTACGACGAGGCATGGGCTCCGGAGACGGCCGACGACATCACCCTGGGCTCCACTCTCCTCTTCTATACGAAGGATGCCGGTCACCCGGTCAAGTTCGTGCCCCCGAACTTCGCCAAGGACATCACCCGGACCTCCATCCCGCAGCGCCGCATCATCAAGGCGGGCGACAACGGCTGCGCGTACTGGTGGATCGAGTTCGGCGGCGAGCTCGACACCGTCCACGACAACGAACGCATCCGCGACGAGCTGTGGTCGGTGATCCACGGCATCTGGGACCACATCAAGAACTCCGGCGAGTTCGACGCGGCGAACATGACCCTGGAGTGGGTGGGCTCGATCCCCGGTAAACGGGAGTACCGGCGCTTCCTCGGCGACTACGTCCTGCACCAGGGCGACATCCTCGGCCAGACCGAGTTCGCCGACCGGGTCGCTTTCGGCGGCTGGTCGATCGACCTGCATCCGCCGCAGGGCATGTACGCCACCGAGGCAGGTGCCAGACAGCTCTACGCGGACGGCATTTACCACATTCCGTACCGCAGCCTCTACTCGGTGAACACCGAGAACCTGCTCTTCGCCGGGCGCAACATCTCCGCCAGCCATGTCGCCTTCGGCTCGACCCGCGTCATGGCGACCTGCGCCACGATCGGCCAGGCGGCCGGCACGGCGGCGGCGCTCTGCGCCACCGGGGATGTCACCCCGCGCGAACTCCCCGTACCCGAGCTGCACCGGGCGCTGCTGTGCCAGGATGCCTCGCTCATCGGCCTCGCCTCGACGGACCCGGAGGACCTGGCCCTGCGGGCGACGGCCACGGCATCGTCCACCTTGAGCAGCCTGGCAGTCGAGGACTCCGACGAGCCATGGCCGCTCGCGGCGGACGCCGGACTCGTCCTCCCCGCGGACCCGGACCTCTCCGGGGTGGAGCTGCTCGTCGACGCCGACCGCGACACCGAGATCGTGATCGATCTGTACGACCCCGAACTCGGCCAGAACTACGTCCCGCGCCGCCTCGTCACCTCCACCACCCTGCCCGTCGCCGCCGGTGCCCGGCAATGGCTCAAAACGGGCCTGGACTGGTCTCCCGAAACCCCGCGCAACGCCTTCCTGGTCGTCCGCGCCAACGACGCCCTCGCCCTGCACCGCTCCGACCGCCCGACCCCCGGCGTCCTGTGCTTCACGCGGGTCCCGCTGCGCCCGTCGGACGAATCGCCGCAGCCGCTGCGCGAGTGGACGGACATGGGTCTGCTGCGCCGCACCTTCTGCTTCCGTACGGGAGAGACCGCGGCCTACTCCCCCGCCAAGGCCATCGACGGCTATGCCCGCCCGTACGCGGGACCGCACATGTGGGTCTCCGCACCACTGGCGGACGCCCCTTCCCCCTGGATCGAGTTGGCCTGGCCCGAACCTGTCGCTCTGGGCCGGATCGAGGTCATCGCCGACGACGACGTCAACGAGGACCTGATCAACCTGCACCACCACCGCACGCCCTTCGACACCCTCCCCACCCTCCTTCGCGACTACCGCGTCGAGGCACTGGATACTGACGGCACCTGGCGCGTCATCGCCTGTGCGGCGCAGAATCGGCGGCGACGCGAGACGCACACGCCGGCGGAGCCGGTCACCACATCGGCGATCCGGGTCGTCGTCGAAGCCACCAACGGGGCGGCGTCGGCGCACGTCGTCGCCGTGCGCGCCTACGAGTAGAAGCACAACGCAGGAGAGTGACTGGATGGTCGGAAGAGCGATGGTCACCGGGGCCGCCGGGCGGATCGGGCGAGCGGTCCTCACGCTGCTCGCCGAGCGCGGGATCGAGGCGAACGCCTTGGTCCTCGATGATCCCGGTGATCTCGCGGCGCGCCTGGTCGTGACCGGTGACGCCGCCGATGCGAAGACCGTGCGGGCGGCTCTGGAGGGCGCCGACGCGGTCATCCACCTGGCGGCGATCCCGACTCCCGCGCGCAACACCGCATTCGAGGTCTTCGCGGGCAACAGCCTCTCGACCTTCACCGTCCTGGAGGAGGCCGGTCGGGCCGGGATCCGGCATGCGGCGGTGGCGAGCTCCTGGGGTGTCACGGGCCT
Organism: Streptomyces sp. NPDC058240; assembly: GCF_042882135.1. Lineage (NCBI taxonomy): Bacteria > Bacillati > Actinomycetota > Actinomycetes > Kitasatosporales > Streptomycetaceae > Streptomyces > Streptomyces sp. NPDC058240. Next base: position 28,694 of record NZ_JBHVWT010000044.1, on the reverse strand, counting down.
GCCCTGGACAGACGCGGAGGATCCGCATCCACCGTACGCACCGGTCGATGAGGCGATGGCCTCCCAGGTGGCCGACCCCTACGGCCTGTCCAAACAGGTCGACGAGCTGACAGCGCAGATGATGGCGCGGCGGCACGGGATGAGCGTGGTGTGCCTGCGCTATCCGTACGTGGGCGGATTCGAGGAACGGCTGCACGCGCACGCCGCCCGGCTCACGGCCGACCCGGCCGCGGGGGCAAGGGACCTGTGGACGTACCTCGAGGTCCATGACGCGGCGAGGGCCGCGCTGCTGGCCTTGGACGTACCCGGCCGTGCGGCGCACACGGTACACCTCTGCGCCCCCGAGATCATCGTGCCGTACCCGACGGAGGAACTGCTGCGCCGCTACCACCCCACCACCGTGCTGCGACGCCCGCTGCCGGGTCGCACGGCGCCGGTCGACACCTCGGCCGCGCGCAGGCTGCTCGGGTTCACGGCACGGAATCTCCTCGGCCGCGGGGCGGTCACCCCGAGTTGAGATCATGACGGCCCCCGAGCTGCCGCAGAACGGGAGAGAACAGGACGCTTCCCAAGGCCGAGTGAGGTACCGAATGGCATACGCGACGACTCCACCAGTCGTCGTCAGCCGGGGCGAAGGTGAACGGCGCGACGCGGCCCGTGAAGTCGGCCGTCTCTGCCGTGACCCAGGCGGCCCTGAGCCGTGACGCCCCTCGCTCACTGCGCACCTTCCACATCCCGACGGGCGGCCCCCGATCGCGCGGGTGACGACCGAACAGCCCCTCGGCTCACTTGGGGAGCACCCGCGTCCACCACGTCGAGGACCCATCCGGCGCCCCGCTCGCCAGGACCACACTCCGCCACCGCCCGCTCCTGCGCCTCGGCCCCACCCAGTGAACCCTGGAGCCTGTCGAGGGTCCCTCTCCGGGGCTACCGGGGCTACGACATACCTGAACTGCGGAAATGGCTCCGCGGAAAACATATCGGCGTCCGCATCGCCCGCAACTACCTGGCATTCCTCGGCCTCGCCGCCACCCTCTGCTGCTACAAACGACTCCTCCGACTCCCACATAGGACAGCGTCTAGTACCAATACCAGTGACTTTGGTGGTGGTGTGTCGTTGGTCGCGCTACGTGCTGCGGGCAGATGCGCTTCATCACCGGCTACCGCCCTGAAGCCTTGCCCACGGTGAGCCGCTTCGCAGAGGTCTTTACCGGACACGACACCGTCGTCACGCCCTCCGGATCCTGCGCCGGCATGATCTGTCACCATGCTCCGTCGCAGCACTGCCGATCGGGACGCGTGATGCTCGACGATGCCCGGGCCAGGGAAGTCCTGCGGGAGGCGACCCCGGTCCGCTGCCGACATTGTCGACCGGCCCAGCCGCGTTCTCGCCGTCCTGCTGCTCGACACCCCCGCCGTCCGTGCACTCGCCACCGCCCTCGCCCTCAACACACCGCAGGACCGGGGGCAGGTGCGTTCGTGGGTGGTACAGCTCTTCCACCACCTTCCTCGGAGCTCGCCCTCGTGAGAATCGGGGACGCCGCCGCGATCGGCCTGCGCGCATCACTGAGACGCACCTGGGGGACCTCGCGGCCGCGTACGCGGCGCGCCGGCTACTCCACGGCCGAGGCGAGGGGCTGCTCGCTCCAGATGGTCTTGCCCCGCTGGCCGTAGCGACTGCCCCAGCGGGTGGTGAGCTGAGCCACGAGGTACAGACCGCGGCCTCCCTCGTCGGTCCAGCGGGCCCGGCACAGCCGTGGCTGGGTGCTGCTGGGATCGGACACCTCGCAGATCAGCACGTTGTCGCGGATGAGCCGTAGGACGATCGGGCCGCCCGCGTAGCGGATGGCATTGGTGACAAGTTCACTGACGATGAGTTCTGTGGTGAATGCGAGGTGGTCCAGACCCCAGGCAGCCAGTTGCCCTGTGGCGGCCTCCCGGGCCTCGGCCACGATGGCCGGGTCGGCGGGAAACTGCCAGGCGGCGGTCGAGTCGTCCGGCAGCGCCCTGGTGCGCGCGAGCAGCAGGGCCACGTCGTCGCGGGACGGCACCTCGGTTGCCCGGGAGAGCAGGGACCGGCCGACCTCGCCCAGGGACGGCACCCCGTCGCCATCACATAGCGTCGCGAGACTTTCGACCAGCTGTGACATACCGTCTTCGATGTCCTGCCCGTTGAGGGTGACGAGCCCGTCTGTGTACAGGGCGAGGATGCTGCCTGGCTCCAGTCGGAGGTTCGTGACCTCGAACGGCATGCCGCCCACCCCGAGGGGTGGGCCGGGGTCGATCTCGATCACCTGGGCCGTGCCGTCGGGGTGGAGCAGAACGGGTGGCGGATGGCCGGCGCTGGCCAGCGCGCACTGGCGGCTGACCGGGTCGTACAGCGCGTACAGGCAGGTCGCGCCCGCGACACTCGGCTGGGCGGGGTCGGCTTCCTCGGCGAGTTGCTGGACCAGGTCGTCGACGTGGGTGAGCAGCTCGTCGGGTTCCAGTTCGAGATCCGCGAGGGTCTGCACCGCCGTACGCAACCGCCCCATGGTCGCGGTGGCGTGCAGACCGTGGCCGACGACATCTCCTACAACAAGCGCCACGCGGAACGACGGCAGCGGGATCACGTCGAACCAGTCACCGCCGATGTCGGCCCCGCCTCCGGCGGGCACATAGTTGCCCGCCGCCTCGACCGCAGGAATGTCGCTGGTGGTACGGGGCAGCAGGCGCCGTTGCAGTGCCTCGGAGGCGCGGTGCTCCCGGGTGTACCGGCGGGCGTTGTCCACGCTCAGCGCGGCGCGGGAGGCGATCTCCGCCAGGAGTCTCCGGTCCTCCTCGACGAAGGGGTCGGGCCGGTCGGTTCGCCAGACCACGACGGCGCCGAGCAACAGGCCGCGCGCGAACAGAGGAGAGTAGAGGACCGAGTGACCGCGCTCGGGGACGAACAGGGGAGCCAATTCAGGTCCCAATTGCTCGCTCGCCTCCTGCACGGAGGCCAGGACGGTCTCTCCGCACCGCAGCTTCCGCAGAACGGGTGGGTCAGGCAACGGAGGGACGGCCTTGCCCGGTTGCAGGAGGCCGCTGGGGACGGATCCGGTGGCCGAGACCACCACGGCGCGGCGCAGGTGCCACAGTCCGGCGCCGACCAGCTTGGGCGGCTCGTCGCCCTGGAACACGGCCTCCGCGAGTTCCACCCAGGCCATGTCACCGAGAGCCGGGACGAGGACTTCGGCCAGATCCTGGGAGGTGCGGAGGACGTTCAGGGAGGTACCGATCCGCTCGGATGCCTCGTGAAGCAGATCCAGGTGGTGGAGGTCCCGCTGCTGGGCGGCGGAGGGCGTGAGCATTGTGGCGACACCCGTCGGCTGTCCCTGGGCATCCTCCAGCCGGAAGGCGGACAGGGACCACTGTCGGCCGGGAACCTGTGGGGGCCCCACCCGCTGCTCCCACCCGATCAGCGGCACCCCCGTGTCCAGGACCCGGCGCAGCACCGATTCGACCTCCTCCGCGTCCTGGGGGGACAGCGCCTCCCCCAGGAGGCCGCCCACGAGCGCGGCGGAACCGCCGGACGTCCCGGAGGTGGCGGCATTGGTGCGCACCGTGCCCAGGTCCAGGCCGTGGATGCCGATCTCGATCTGGTTTTGGGCGAACAGTGCCCGCGCGAGGGCGGTGTTCTGGTTCCACAGGTCCAGGTGCTGGGCGGGGAGGGCCAGGACGAGGCTCTGCGACGAGCCTTCCAGCCGCACCGCGCGAAAGATGACCTCGACCTGGTCACCGGAGGGGCGGCGGAGCACCGCGCGGCCCGCCAACGGGATCCCGGACCGTTGGGGGCTGTCCTGGCACCGCCCGTGGGAGGGGTAGGCGAGGAGGCTCCACACCGGGGAGCCGCAGGCTTCCTCGGCTGTGTGCTCCAGCAGGTCTGCGGCCGCCCGGGACCAGCGCAGCACGATGCCCTGATCGTCGAGCACCGCCGTCGCGATGTCGTCGAACGAGAACGACCGATCCCAAGCGTCATCAGTGGATGCGCCCATCGCGCTGTCCTTAGCCTCTACGGAGATACCTCAAGTTAAGTACGTTGTGGATAATTCCGGCGCGCATTGTTCCGCCATCGGGAGCCAGAACACTCGTTGCAACTCCCGGCCAGCGGAGACGCGTCGTGACCGGCGACAACCGGACGTGAAGCCGTCCGAGAATGCTGTCGCGCGCGTGAGACGGCTCGGCTCCCCGGGCGCATCCTCGGCGCGCGCGTCCGGGAACGCGGGCTGTCCGACTGCGGAACCGAGTGCTGCGAGTTCCGGGTAGGCGGTGGCGATGTCCGCCCCGGACCGGGACCGCAGGACCGTGGGCCCCTCGTTCGGCAGATACACCATGGACCGCTGCCCGTCCTGCTTGGCCTCCAATGCGGTGGCCGCACTCTGCTGGAGGGCCTGGGGCTGGACGAGGCACGGTGCCCGACGCCCGCAGCGGTCGTCGGGCACGGGACGCAGGCGCCGGAGATGACCCCGGCTGCGGGGCTGGAGGGGGTGCTCGCGGAGCAGCTTGCGTCCGTGCACGGACCCGGGATCCGCTCCCGCTCGTGGTCAAGGTCCCGCACGTCCGGACCGTCGATGTGATCGTGGGCGGGTGGGCGCCCGGCCGCGCCCGGCTCACCGGCCTGCCCGGCGCCCTGCTGGTGGGAGAGGCGTATGGGCGCGGACTGCGGGACGTGGGCAGTGTCGGCACCGGATGGAGCAACACCGAACGCACGACACTCGCCGCCCTGCTCGAAGTCGCGGGGATCGACGACTGCCCCTTCGAGAAGGCGCTGGGGGGACCGGAGCGCGGTGGGTACTGCCCCGCGTGGTCGGCGAGGTCCGCTACACCGCCAGGACCCGCGCGGGACTGCTGCGACACCCTCCTGCCACCGGCTGCGCCCCGACCTCGCACCGGACGACATCGCCTGACCCGGCGCGCCAAGGATTCCTGACCGGCGTGGGTGTTGTGCCCGGTCAGGATAGGCCGGCGCGAAGGGCGTTGACGCGCGCGGCGCCCGCGTCGAAGGCGGTTCCGTCGAGAGTGCCGGCCGCCAGGGCCTCGCTCAGTGCGGTCACTGCTTCCTCCCCCTGGGCGGCGTCGCGGGCCGAGCACAGAATCAGGTCCATGCCGGCCGCGGCAGCCAGTACGGCGCGTTCCGCCGTGCTGCCATAGGCCCGAAGAGCCCCGGCCTCCAAGGCGTCGGTGACCGTCACGCCCGAGAAACCGAGCCGGTTCCGCAGCTCGCCGACCACGGTCGGGGACAGGCCGGCGGGCCGGTCGGCGTCCAACGCCCGGTAGACGGCCCAGGACAGCATGACCAGCTTGGTCCCGGCCGAGATCGCCGCTCGGTACGGCACCTCGTCGACGCTGCGCAGCGTGGACGCGGACGCGGTGAGGGTGACGGGACCAGGTCGGTGTTCTGGTTCGCGGAGGCGGGGCCGAGGCCGGGGAAGTGCTTCGCGGTGGCCGCCACCCCGGTGTTCTGTTGCGCGGTGATGAAGGCCGAGCCGCAGGTGCCGACCGCCTCCTGGTCCTTGCTGTACGACCGCTCGTACTGGTCGGTGAAGTCGCCGGCCGTGCGGTACACGTCGAGCACCGGCGCCAGGTTGACGTTCATGCCGACGCCCGCGAGGTTCATGCCCGCACCGCTGCCGGTGGACTCCGCCTGTGTCTCCGGGTCCGTGGAGGCGCCGACGTCCTTCGCGGACATTACGGGCTCGCCGGGCAGGCGGCGCACCATGCCACCCTCCTGGTCGGTCATCAGGAGCAGCGGGGTCTTCAAGGGGCGGAGGTGTTCGCCTCGTTCATCGCCTGGATGACGCCCTCGATCTGGCTCAGGCTCTTGATGTTCTCCGCGAAGAAGATCACCCCGGCCGTACGACCCTCCCTGATCGCGTCCATCAGCCGGGCCGGAGGCGTAAGTCCCGGGTAGGAGTGGATGACGCACTGCCCGGCGCGCTGTGCCGGGGTCAGGGCGGGCAAGCGGGAGCGCGACCTCTCGGGAATTCGCACGGCCGCGTCCGTACTGCCCGCCAGCCCCAGCCCGCCGGCCAGGGCCGCCGTTCCGGCGAGCAGAGCGCCGCGCCTGCTGAGGGGCTGTGGGGTCGGGTTCATGACTTGCTCCTTCGCGAACTGTCATTGCGCCCGGCCGGGCCGTCGGCCGGAACTCCAGGTCGGAGCAGGTCAGTTGACCTGCTCCGACCGCGGTACCGATCACGCCGGGGTCACACCCCCGGAGGTGGTCACCGTGTACTGGCACCCGCTGTCACGGGGTGTTGTTGGCCAGGGCCAGCAGGCGAGAGCGGTCGCCGCTGAAGCGGTCGCGGTCGACGTTCCCGGAGATGCCGCTCACCGAGCCAGTGGACGTGTACTGCCAGACGGTCCAGAACGGGAAGCCCTGCGGGATGCTGGGGCTGCCTGCGGAGGTCCAGTGGGCCACCCACAGCGGGCTCCTGGTGGACATGCCGGTCCAGCCGCCGGTGCAGGAGTTCCACCAGCTCGGGCTGGTGTAGATCACGACGTCGCGGCCGGTGCGGGCCTTGTACGTGTTGTAGAAGTCGAGGATCCAGGACTGCATCGCCGCGGGCGTCTTGCCGTAGCAACTGCCCTCGATGTCCATCACGCCGGGGAGCGTCAGGTTGTCGCGGGACCAGGCGCCACCGTTGCTGGCGAAGAAGTTTGCCTGCTCCGCGCCGCCGGACACGTCGGGCCGCGCGAAGTGGTACGCGCCCCGGATCACGCCGGCGTTGTAGGCGCCCAGGTAGTTGGCGCTGAACGTGGGGTCCTTGTACGAGGTGCCCTCGGTCGCCTTCATCCAGGCGAACTCGATGCCCGCGCCGCGGACCGCGCCCCAGTTGATGCTGCCCTGCCAGCTGGAGACGTCCACACCCACGGGGTTCGCCAGGAGGTTCGCATCCGGCGTCGCGTCAAGGTGCAGCTGCCGGGTGTCCGGCTTGAAGTCCTTGCTGTCCTGGACGTAGCCCACGCCCATGTAGCCCTTACCCGTCGGTACGCCGCCGTCCGACGGCAGCGGTGCCGAGGAGGCGGTGCCCGACATCAGACTGAGGGCCAGTGCGGCGCTCATGCCGATAACACCGGCCGCAGTGAGTCTTTGCTGTGTGGATTTGAGGGAAAGGCTCCGGGGGAACAAGGCTTCCTCCTGCTTGGTGGGGGGGGAAATGCAGTGGCGCCGAGTGGTCCTTCGGTGCGGTGGATCTCGGCGCACCAGTGTGAGAGCGGCGCGGCAAACAGAAAGGTCGGTGTGCGTCCGGTCTGGAGGAGTCGGCCGCTCGCTTCCCGCAGAGGGATCTCGCGCAGTTGATTGACGCGGACACGACACAGTGAGCCACAGGGGCGTGCGCGCGGTAAACAGTTTTCCGGTTCGTTAGTGGTCTAGACCAATCTGCACTCCGGTGAGCTGCGGAAACGAATCGACATCGGCAGAACTTTTTTCAAGTGGCGGTATCGACAAAGGAGTTGGCGGCACGCAACAGCAAGCCGATCGGAGCCACAACCGCACGGGACCCGGTTCGGGACAGCCCTTACTGATCGTTTCAGAACGAGGTTCGGAGGCGTCGCAAGCAGATGATGCTGCAGGCGAGTTGGAGTAGGCCGAGGTGGAGGTCGGCGCGTATCTCGTAGCGGATCCGGAGCCGCTTGAACTGGTGAAGCCAGGCGAAGGTCCGCTCGACGGCCGGTCCACAAACGGGCCGGGAAGCTCGCCGGGCAGCGCCGGGCGGATCTGGATGCGCTCGGTATGCGCTGGTAGACAAATGGGGTGCAGACGCACGAGGGCCTGGATCCGATGTGGATCCAGGCCCCTCTCGCGTCTGCTCGCGCCATGCGCACCGCGACGCGGATTCGTGCGCAACGTGCGTGCCATCGGTTGCACTGCCATGAGGTTGGCGCCGTACATCGGCCTGATCCACAGTCAGGAGCAGGCCAGAGTCGGGCAGGACAGTGCCAAATACAGCCGGATCAGGTTCAGACCACCCGGCTCGGCGGTGGACTTCGAGATCCCGAAGCACGGTGGCAGAGCCCGCCAGGCACACCCGCTCACCAGCACGTAGATAATGGCCGCGAACAGCGTCTCATCAGGGGTGTCCTGCGTCCCGCCGCCCTGCGGACGCACACTCGACGGCGGGATCAGCGGCTTCGCGATCTCCCACAGCCCGTCCGGAACAATCCAACTCCAAGTGCCCCGCCCCGTGGACAGCACAACGCGCGATCGCTATATAGGACACCACCTTGCTCGTCCATGAATTCCTGATGCTGCGCCGGTTCAGCCGGTCTGGGTGTAGTGCTGCAGATAGAGGAAGATCGACTTCCAGCCCGAACCCACGTTGACGATGTGCAGCTGACCGCCCGATGGACCGAAGTCCCAGGCGGTGATCCCCTGAACCTCATCTCCGGACTCCACGTCCTGATGGAACTCGTAGGCAACCTGACCGGAGTTGATGTCGATCGAGTGAACTGACTTCGCCGAGTCGTCCACGGAGGCATAGAGCTTGCCCTGCCACATCGCGGCACCCTGGATCCTACTCAGGGGCTGTGACAGCGTCACGGTCCTCACCACAGGAAGCGTCGAGCCGGCCGGAAGATTCAGCAGGTCGTTCAGGCTATAGGCGACTAGTTTGTTCGTGCCCTGCGCGGCATCCTGATCCCAGGGCGAGGTGTAGACCAGTCCCGCAGCAGCGTCCACCGCGACCCACGGCACGCCGCCCGGCATCTGCGCAAGGGGCAGTTGCACATAGCGACCCGTGTAGCTCAGGTCACTCGCGTTGTACAGCGCCAGCAGCGGATGCTGGTAGCCACTGTCACCATCCTCGATCGGCGCGATCACATAGCCGCCGTAGTACTCCACGTCCCCTATGTGATCGCTGCCGTACGTCCCGCTCAGCTCCCGGGGAATCGGGGCCACCGATGATGCGACCTCGGAGTCGTTGGCGACGGTGGCCTTCACCATCCCGCCGGGCCCGGCATAGTAGAAATACGACCCGTCCGTCGCCACACCCTGCCCGCGCTCCAGCGCATTGAGCCCTGTCCACCGCTGATAGTCCGCCGTCCGTGCCCAGGTCGCGGCCATTGCGGGAGACGCCGCACTCCCGATGAGTGTCGCGGCCGCGACTAACGCGACCGCCGAGATCCTGCCCAGCTTCATCTGATTCCACCCTCCCTTTGTTCTGCAATGCGGAACATCGTTTTTTCAGGGGCGAGTGGATTACAGCAGCGGCGGACGACCACCGTCAATGAGCACTGGATGAACACCGGTTCACCTACGAAGCGGGGCAGCGACTCGAGCCGCCCCATCAGGTTCTTCGCGGTCCTGCAAGGGGATGTGTTCGATGGCGACGGCGGCGGTGGACGGACACCCGGTCGCCGTTACCAGCAGCGCCGACGAGACGGTGCGGGTGCGGAACCTGACCACCGGCCGACAGGTCGGCGAGCTGCTGCAGGTCGATGACTGCCCGGTGGCAGTGGTCTCGAATCCTTCACTGCCAGGGCCACAGGGGTCAACGCACCGCCGTGACGAGCACCCTGCCCCGACCATGAGGCCACAACCCCCGAACGCAGAGGAACAACCGAGGATGGGGAACAACGGAGAGCAGGCCGACAGCGGGCCCAACGCGCTCGCCGACGTCGTCCTGCGCGAGGCGGAAGGCCAGCTGCCCATGACGCTGGAGGGCATCGTGCGCTGCGTCCAGAACCGCGCCCGCCTCGTTCACGCGCTGCATGAACGCCTCGGTCCGGCCGTGGCACGGGAGCTTGTCGTGCGCTGGAGCGGCGAGGAGTTCGTCGTCACCGACCCCGCCGCGATCGGCCACCAGGTCACCGTGCTGACCGGCAACGACCGGATCACCGTCCTCACCTCCCGCAGGTGGCTGGCCTGTGGCCGCACGATCCGGCCGTGCTCGACCGCGCCCGTGGGAACGGTGTTCTCCGGCGGGGTGGTACCGCTGGTGTCAGCGTGGTGCGGACGCGTACACGTCTCTCACATCGTCCCTGGGCTTTGGCCTGTTCCGGCCGCACGGGCCCGCCGCGAAGGCGTGGAGCAGATTCTCCGTGCTGCGGGTGACGAAAGCTCCCGTACGAGCGTCCATGCCGTGGTTGCGTCCGTTCTCGCGGGTTCCCGCCATCAGAGCCTCGACCCACCGCATCGTCCCCGAGGCGAAGACGCCCGCCCCGCTCGGCACGGTGTAGTAGGCGGAGTCGGCGTAACTGGGCCTGCCCTTACAAACGAGGGGGGAATGGGCGATGATCTCGAGCGGTGCCGGGGTGGGCATGCCGGGAGTGACCCGGTCGTACTCCACCCCGACCAGATGGTCGAAGGAGGCTCCTCGCTTCACGCCTGTCCCCTCGAAGAGCCAGTGGTCGCTCCGGCGGACGACATACGGGGCGTCCACGGGATAGCCCTCGTAGAGGACACCGGTCAGAGATGACTCGGGGGAGGCGCCGGGTGGCTGGCGAAAGTTGTTGGTCGGCATGTCCGGGTGGTCGGCGAGGTACGGGTCGCTCCGGTAGTTGGTCTTGTAGCAGACGACGGTGCGGTCGGCGCCGGTGGCGTCCGGCTCCAGCCTGACCCTGCGGAAACAGGTGTTGGCCCCGAGGAAGGCCACGTTCGTGCCTGTGTCGCGCGCCCGGGTGACGTACGCCCGTTGCTGCGGCGTCCAGTACTCGTCATGTCCCAGCGAGACAGCTCCGGCCGCGTTGTGGAAAATGTCGGGGTCGCGATGGATGTCCAGGCCCGTGGTGTAGGCGAGCGGGATACCCAGCTTCTCCGCCAGGACCACCACCGCCCGTTCGTAAACCATGAACTTCTCGGCGCCGTTGCCGTCGTAGGGCCGGTCGAAGCTAACGGCGAGCGACCGCGTGCCGTACGCGCCGTTCTCGCCCTGGTAAAGGCTGTAGCCGCCCCACAGGTTGTACGCCTGCCATGTTGCCGGGGCGTGCATCAACACGATTCTGCCAGCGGCGCTCGCCGAGCGGACGATCAGTGGCACATAGTGCTGGTGGGCGTCGTCCGAGTCCAGCCGGAGCAGATACGCTCCCTCCGGCCAGCCGCTGGTGCGGACGGGGAGTGTGCGTTGCCAGTCCGCCCGTACGGTACGGGTGGCCTGGACCAGCCGGGGACGGCCCTGGACCGACCCGGCAACACGGTGCGAACGCCAGACCAGTCGCGCCTGCGCCCCGTCGTACCAGCCGACGCGGTAGGCCGAGACCCGGAACGCCGGGGCGGTGGTGGAGACGTACAGGCCGAGCTCCTCGCCCGGCAGCACACTCACCTTGTCGGCATAACCCTCGATGGCCCCGGGCGGTCCCATCGAACGGACCCGCCAGTCGGAGTCCCCCGCCCGGGCGTTCTCCCCTCTCTCGGCGCGGCGACCGGCGCCGGGCGGGGTGGACCCGCCGGTCCCGGAGGAGTGGCAACCGGTCACCGCCACACCGCCAGCCATCACCCCGCTCGCCGCCGCAGCGAGGAAGAGCCTGCGGTCCAGCCGGCCAGGGATCCCGGCGTCCTGCCCCTCACCGTGCTTCATGTCGCCCGCCGATCCCGTTCCGCAACACTGACGTCGGCCATCGTCCCCCGCCACCTGCTCGGGGACGACGAGGCAGGGCCGAGCCGGGTACGGGCCGCGTCGTGTCGCGGCATCGCAAATCTCCCGACTCCCAGATGCTCGGGCGGGCCCCCCGACGCGACAGTCGGGTCGCCGTCATGCCCGGGGAACACCGCCAAACGCAGATTGGCCGCCAGCCAGAGCTGACAGCCAATCATGAAAGATAAATACTAAAGGGCTTGCAGATCATTGACACGTCGTCTTGATCTTGTTGTGGGACTCGGCGGTTTGGGCGAGGACCCTCGCCTGGAGGGCCGCGAGGACGACGGGTGGTGTCGTCGCGGGTGGGATGGTGATGCCGTGTGCCTTGAGCAGTTTCCTGTTCTTCAGGAGAGTGCGGTGCATCGCGGAACGGCTGCTGCCGAACAGGACGGCGCGAGGTTCTGCGGCCAGGGCGGCCCGCAGACTGAGCACAGTGCCCAGGACATGTTCGGGGAAGGTGAGCCGGGGCGGTCGGCCGCGCCGGGCATCGCCGTCGGGGGCCAGATTCTCTGCGAGCGCGTCCAGTTGCTGCCGGGACATCCCGGTCAGGGCGGGATCGGACAGCAGGACCTGATCCCGCGGCGGGGGCGGTTTCTGCGGAGCCCGGGCCGCCGGGACGGCGGGGCATGGCTGCGGGTGCAGGGCATGGTTCCAGTCGCCGTGAAATGCGTGCCGGGTCAGTGGCAGGGCCGCCATCTCCGCGTCGGCGATACGGACTCCGGTGGGGTAGGTGTTGGTGTCGAGTGCGGCCTTCACGCGCAGTCCGGTGCGGGTGGTGGTTGCGGCGATGGACTGGACGATGATTTCGTGGCTGGTCAGCGGTCCGTTAACCGAACTAAGTCGTGAGTCTTTGCAGGTCAGCGATCCAGCGCACCTTCGGTGCGCGCCGGGGGCGTGGTAAATCCCGTGGCGCGCGCCGAAGGTACTTCTGTCTGCCCTTACGAGGGCTGATTGCCGTCCGGGACGCTGGAGGAGTTCGTTCCGGCCGAAACCGATGCCTCTGTGATGCCAGTGAGCTCGCAGGTCAGCGTGGTGCTGGGGGCCATCCACGGGAACCGTGGAGTGTTGCTGCGAAGCACGTGCGTCAGAATTCCTGATTCACCCTGGCCCTCCCGGAACGGCATACGACGGTCGGTCCGGGAGGGCCAGGGAGGGAGCAAGGCCGTGGACGTACTGCACGAACGCTGCGCCGGCCTCGACATCAGCAAGAAGGACGCCAAGGTGTGCGTCCGAACCCCGAGTACGAAGCGGCGGGGTTCCTTCACGACCGAGACCACGACGTGGGGATCGACCACGAACGCGGTCCTCGACCTGCGGGACCACCTGCCCTCCGCCGAGGTCACCCTGGTGGTGATCGAGGCGACCTCGGACTACTGGAAGCCCTTCTGCTACATGCTGGCCGAGGGCCTGAACGTGATCCTGGTCAACGCGCGGCAGGTCAAGAATCTGCCCGGCCGCAAGACGGACGTCTCGGACGCGGCCTGGCTGCCCCAGCTCGGAGCCCACGGCCTGGTCAGGCCCTCCTTCGTGCCGCCCGAGCCGGTGCGCGAACTGCGGGACCTGAACCGCGCCCGGACCACCGCCACCCGTGAACGCGGCCGTGTGGTCCAGCGGGTGGAGAAGTTGCTTGAGGACACCGGCATCAAACTCTCCGCGGTCGCCTCCGACATCATGGGCGTCTCTGGACGGGCCATGCTCGAAGCCCTCATCCGCGGCGAAGCCGACCCGCACATCCTCGCGGACCTGGCCAAACGCAAGCTCCGCAACAAGATCCCCGAACTTACCGAGGCCCTGACCGGACGCTTCCGCGAACACCACGCGTTCCTGACCCGCCTGCACCTGGACCAGTACGACCAGCTCACAACAATGATCGACCAGCTCACCGGACGGATCGAAGAGGCGATGGCACCCTTTCGTGACGCCCTCGACCTGCTCGACACCATCCCCGGCATCAACCAGGCCACAGCCCAAGTGATCATCGCGGAGACCGGCGAGGACATGACGCGGTTCGCCACCGCCAAGCACCTCGCGTCCTGGGCCGGGGTCTGCCACGGCCACCACGAGTCCGCCGGCCGCGGCGTGGCCAGCGCAAGAACCGTCCCGTCAACCCGGACCCGGCTGAACCCATCGGCTGACAACTGCCGGAAGATCTCGACATGTTCGCCCCTGCGGTCGCGAACGACCGGGCCAGCAGTTGGAAGCGGGTTCCCTCATCCTCGTCCAGCAGCAGGTCGACGATGCGCTGCGGTGTCTGCCGGCTGACCGGCTCGCCGCACTCGGGGCAGTGGGGGTGGCCGATCCGGGCGTACAGCAGGCGCAGGTGGTCGTAGACCTCGGTGATGGTGCCCACCGTGGAGCGCGGGTTCCGATTCGACGTCTTCTGATCAATGGCGATCGCCGGGGACAGTCCCTCGATGGCATCGATGTCGGGCTTGTCGAGCTGCCCGAGAAACTTGCCGCGCATATGCGGAGAGGGATTCGATATATCGCCGCTGCCCCTCGGCAAATATGGTATCGAATGCCAGGCTTGACTTTCCGGATCCGGATACGCCCGTGAACACGATAAGCGCATCCCTGGGTAGTTCGACGGACACGTCACGGAGATTGTGCTGACGTGCACCCTTGACGACGAGCCGATTTATCACTTCGTGAACCTCAGGCGATTTCGAGAACTAGCCGAGACCAACCGTAACATCGTGCCGTCACACGCCAAGCCCACTTTCCAGAACCAGCCCTGCGTGGAAAATATCGCCCTTGACAGAGAAGTTCATCGCGCGCACAAGAGGAAATCTGAGTTGATTCAAAAAGCGGCGAGAAGAACGCATGAGTGACACTTGACCTCTCACAGAAAGTGTGAGCAATGGTTCTGCCGCGACGTCCGTGCGGTGCGGCAGGGCAGCCCTGATCGGCATGGCAGAGGGCTGGGACTCGTTCTGGGCGTATGAAGTGTCGACCACGCCCTGGCGGACCAGCTCTGCGGACTCCTCGAAGCGAACACCGATGCCGAGCTTCTCCAGGATCTTCTTCTCGATCTCGTCGGCGAGATCGGGGTTGTCCTTGAGGAAGTTGCGGGAGTTCTCCTTGCCCTGGCCGAGCTGGTCACCCTCGTAGGTGTACCAGGCACCCGCCTTGCGGACGAAGCCGTGCTCCACGCCCATGTCGATCAGACCGCCCTCGCGGCTGATGCCCTGGCCGTAGAGGATGTCGAACTCGGCCTGCTTGAAGGGCGGCGCGACCTTGTTCTTGACGACCTTGACGCGGGTGCGGTTGCCGACGGCGTCGGTGCCGTCCTTCAGCGTCTCGATCCGGCGGATGTCGAGGCGCACCGAGGCGTAGAACTTCAGCGCCCGGCCACCGGTCGTGGTCTCCGGCGAGCCGAACATCACACCGATCTTCTCGCGGAGCTGGTTGATGAAGATCGCCGTGGTCTTCGACTGGTTGAGCGCGCTGGTGATCTTCCGGAGCGCCTGGCTCATCAGACGCGCCTGCAGACCCACGTGCGAGTCGCCCATCTCGCCCTCGATCTCCGCACGCGGCACGAGCGCCGCGACGGAGTCGATGACGATCAGATCGAGGGCGCCGGAGCGGACCAGCATGTCCACGATCTCGAGAGCCTGCTCGCCGTTGTCCGGCTGGGACAGGATGAGGCTGTCGATGTCGACGCCGAGCTTCTTCGCGTACTCGGGGTCGAGGGCGTGCTCCGCGTCGATGAAGGCGACCGAGCCGCCGAGCTTCTGCGCGTTCGCCACCGCGTGCAGTGTCAGCGTCGTCTTACCGGAAGACTCCGGTCCGTACACCTCCACCACACGGCCGCGCGGCAGGCCGCCGACGCCGAGGGCCACGTCGAGGGCGGTCGACCCGGTGGGGATCACTTCGATGGGCTCGTTCGGCCGCTCACCGAGGCGCATCACCGCGCCCTTGCCGAATTGCCGTTCAATCTGCGCCAGTACCAGATCCAGCGCTTTGTCCCTGTCAGCCATGCGCAATCCCACTTCTCACTCTTCGCTCCGCACGGCTGTCGCCCGGAGGACATGACAGCGGGTCCCGACGCGGAGGAGAAAGACTCGCGCACGCACGTGCGTGCGTGCAGTGAGGCGCATCTCATCGATATGCGTGTCTCTCACAGAGTATCAATAGAGCGTCACAGTCGGCTGTTGCGAGGTGTCCGGCCAGTACGCAAGCGTCGCAGGGGTATTCAGTACACAGACACCACAAAGCAGAGTGCCATGCCGCACAAGCCAACAGCTTCCGCCACACGTTGATGACGCAGAAGGCCCGCGCCAAAGGCGTGCGGGCGCTGGTCTTCTGCGCCGGATCCGTCCATCTGAGGTGCAACTCACCTCCCATCGACTCATCGCTGATGCCTACGACCTGCCCGAGTTCCTTCTTCGACCCGGTGCGTTTCCGAGGATGTGACCGGAATTACATACATAGCCACGCGCGGCGAAGTGGGAAAATGGAAGAGCTGGTTCGCAGAGGCTTTGCGCGCTCATCCGTATGACCGCGCCGATCTCTGCGCTCCCACACTTGCCCGCTACCGGCCGTCTGCGGCCGGGACTGGGCGGTGGGACGGCCGTACGCCCTGCAACACACTCAGGCACGGCCGAGCGCGGCGCCGCACGCACAGCGAGGGTTGAACAGCATGCAGTTCTCCGAGGGGCAGACAATCATCCACCCCCAGCACGGTCCGGCCACCGTCACCGAGGTTCTCGATCGCTCGGTCAACGGCAGGAGCAGGCGATACGTCCAGTTCCAAATCCACCGGACCGACCTGCGCATCGCCGTTCCGGTCGAGAAGGCCGACGAGGTGGGACTGCGATCGGTCTACGCCGCGACACAGGTACAAGAGTTGCTCGGTGTCCTGAGGGCTCCCACAGGTGAGCAGGAGGAAGCTTGGTCGCGGCGGTTCAAGAGCAACAGTGAGAAACTCCGGGTCGGCGACCTTCTGCTCACCGCCGGCGTCGTTCGTGACCTCATGCGACGTCAGGAGGCGCGCGCGCTTTCCTCAGCGGAGAAGGACATGCTCAAGCACGCCCGCCAGCCGGTCCTCGCAGAACTTGGACTGGCGCTCTCGCTGGCCGACGGGGAGGCCGAGATCCTGTTCAACTCGGCCATCCTCGGCGAGCAGCAGACCACTTGAGGCTCTCCCGTTCTGCTCGTGATGCAGGGGTATGGGGGGGGCGCCCTCCTCCACTGGAACTTCGGTGCCAACCCGTCCGACCGCTGCAGCATTTGCGGACCGAGGTGGTCATCTCAGAGGCCGTCACCACGCCCACGAGCTGCCCCCGGTGCACGCTCACCGGGGGCAGCTGGTGGGCGTGGGGCGACTCGGTGGGACGCGGTAGCCGATGGAGAACTGGGCGGACCATCCCCGCGGGCGCGGGGGCGACGACCTAAATGGCTCACTCGCCGATGGTGACGAGGCCCGGTCTGCTGTTCTGCCCTGGCCGCACGGATCGCGTGGTGCTCATCGTAGTGCCGCAGCCGCAGTTCACGGCGAGTGGCGGTAGCTGAGTCGATGCACTCGCCCCGAACCGGGCAGGGCCGGCAGCCGAGCGCGGAGAAGCGCTCCCGGATACGCGGGCACCCCGGGGCGATCCCCCGCTCGATCTGGAGCTCACCGAGGGTGCCCTGGTCCGCGCCTGTGGGACAGACCGCCGCCCGCTCCTTCCATCAACTCTTGACGTCCGGGCGGAAGTTGAGGACGAAGCGGGCGCGTTCGCCGTTGATGCGGCGCCGTACGAACAGCACGGGCTCCCCGTCTGGGGTGCAGCTCACGCCTTCGCGAACGAGGAGCGGGGTGCCCGCCGGGACGCCGAGGAGGTCGGCGTCGCCGATGTCGGCTCCGATGGCACTGAAGGCCCGCCAGTCGTATTCCAGGACGATGCCGGCGCTCTGGGCCAGGACTCGGACGACGTTGTCCACTCGTCCGGGGGCGGACAACTCCTCGGGCAGGAGAGAGGACTTCAGCCAATAGCTGCTGACGCCCCACGGCTCGGGGCCGATGACGATGATGCTCTCCAGGCGTGAGAGTTCGGCGGGGTCGCACCGCAGGTGGCTCGCGGCCTCGGTGTCGGCCGGGGTGCGGGGCGCGGGGATGACGGCGGTGATCCGCTCGCCGCTGTCCCCTGCGTCACCGGCGTCGGCCGCCCCGCGGGGAGTGGCAGTGGTGAGGCTGCCCAGGTCGAAGCGTTGGCTTCGCGGGTCGACCGCGATCGAGACCCGCGCGATGGGGGCGCGGACGAACGTTCCCACTCCCCTGCGGATCTCGACCGAAGCGGCGCGTTCGAGTTCGGCGATGGCCTGGCGGATTGTCAGCCGGTTGACGTCGAACTCCTCGCACAGTTCCGGCTCGCTGTGCAGCCGGGAGCCGGCCGGGAGGTCGCCGGAGTCGATCCGGTCCTGGATCTTCCGGGCGAGCTGCAGGTAGATCGGGGCGGTTCTTCTGCGGTTCGACACCCCTGGATCTACGAGCCGAGGTGGCGGGCGACCTGCGCGATCGCGCACGAAGGGGGCCCGGCAGACCGCCCGTTCATCCAAGGTTCAGCGGAGCGACCACTGAGTTCGACACGGAACCCCACCCAGGGCATATAGACATCTAGATGTCTTGCTCGTCTCTGTGCAGTTCCCGACTCAGGAAGGCTCCCATGCCGCTGCTGAACTTCCGCGACCCGGCCTCCGTCGCCGACCCCCGGGGCGACCGTATCCGCCCGGGAATCCTGTTCCGCTCAGCCCAGCCCGATCCCGTCGCGAACGCCGGCACCGTCGGGGAGCTGCACACCCACGGTATCCGCGTCGTAGTGGACCTGCGCAGCCCCGACGAGCGCGGCGACGACGACTGGGCCGCCGCCGAAGCTGCGGGCATCACCGTCGTCCGGGCGCCCGTCGCTCCGGACGACACCGACGCCATCGCCGGCCCGGGCATCGCTTCCCTGCGGACCTCCGCCGATCTGGGCCGGTTCTACGCCGACCTCGCCGAGTCCGCCCCCACGGCCCTGGCCGACGCGGTCCGGGCCGCCGCCGGACCGGGCGCGGCACTCGTGCACTGCGCCGCGGGGAAGGACCGCACCGGCCTCCTGGTGGCGCTGCTGCTGGAACTCGCGGGAGTGCCCGACGACAACATCGCCGACGACTACGTCCGTACGGCCACGGCGCTCCCGGAGATCCTCTCCGCTCTCGCCACCCGGCACCGCATCGCCCTGAACGACGGCGCGGGCGACGACGAGGGGTACGGGGCCGCGGGACGGCCGGTCGTTCCCGCGCCGCTGCTCCAGGCCCCGCGCGAAGCGATCGAGGTCTTCCTGAAGACCATGCGGGTCCGTCACGGCAGCGCCGAGGCTTTCCTGCTGGGCTGCGGGGTCGAGGCGGCGGCCATCGACGGCTTCCGTGCCAAGGCTGCCGCCGAGGCCGCCCTGCCCGCGACCGCCGCTGCGGCGCCTCGGCCCGCCCTCTCCGCCTCCGCCTCCCCATCGCCCTCCCGCCCGGCAGGAGAACCCCTCGCATGACTGACATGCTGCGCAAGACCCCCGCCCCCGAACCACCGCCCTCCGACCGCCTTCCCGGGCACGAGGTACCGGCTCCGCGCCGGGTCATCGCCGGACTGGTCTTCACCGAGCTCCTGATCGGGATCGGCTTCGCCATGCCGCTGGTCGCCTCGCTCAGCCTGAAGGTCAACGAGATCGCACCGGACGCCAAAGAGAGCGTGCTGAGCGCCGTCATGGCGGCCGGGGCCGTCACCGCGTTCCTCCTCAACCCGGTCTTCGGCCATCTGTCGGACCGCACCACAGGGCGCTTCGGCAGACGCAGGCCGTGGATTCTCGGCGGTCTCGCCGCCGGGCTGCCGGCCGCCGTGGTGATGGCCACGGCATCCTCGCCCGCCCAGCTGATGCTGGGCTGGATCCTCGCCCAGGCCGCGTACAACGCGGCGCTCGCCGCTCTCGCTGCCGTGATCGCCGACCGGGTGCCGGCCGCGCAACAGGCCACCGTGTCCGGCCTGTTCGGCGCCGCCCAGTTCGCCTCCGTCTTCCCCGCCTTCTTCCTCGTCGGCCTCATACCCGACAACACCGCGGCCCTGCTGCTGATCCCCGGCATCGCCGGTGCCGCGGGCGCCACCGTGTCATGGACCCTGCTGCGCGGCGAGAAGGCCGTCCCCGCCGGGGGGCGGACCCAGGTGAGCCTGCGCTCGGTCTTCACCAGCCTGCTGTTCGACCCGCGCACCTCCCCGGCCTTCACCGCGGTCTGGCTGCAGCGCTTCCTGCTCCAGGGCGCCAACGCCCTGATCGGCACGTTCGGCCTCTACTACCTGATGTCCCGCCTGGAGATGTCGACGGCCGAGGCCGCCGCCCTCGTCTCGACCACCGGCATGCTCTCCGTCGCCGGCAACGTCGTCGCCGCAGCGGTGTTCGGGAAGCTGGCCTCCCGCACCGGCGCCTACCGGGCCTTCGTCGTCGGCTCCGGCCTGCTGATGGCTGCCGCCATGACCATCAAGATGCTGTCCGCGTCCGTGTGGCCGATCTACCTGTCCACCTCCGTCGCCGCCATCGGTCTCGGCGCTTTCTACGCCGTCGACATGGCCCTGGTCCTGCGCGTCATGCCCACCAGCACCGACGCCGCCCGCTGGCTCGGCGTGTTCAACATCGCCAAATCCCTGCCTCAGTCCATCGCCCCCCTGCTCGCCCCGCTCCTCCTGGGCCTCGGCACGGACCCGGTCGGACCGGCGGCCGATGGCAAGAACTACTTCGCCCTCTACCTCGGCGGAACCCTCGCCGCGCTCGCTGCTGTCGCGCTCACCCCGCTGATCCGGCACCCCCGCCTCACCCGCGACTGACACCCGCCACCCCCACCCCTGCGCCCTGCGCCCTGCGACGAAAGGCACGACTGTGACCTCCCGCCTCCTCCACCCCGACGGCACACCGTTTCGCGACCTCAACCACAACGGCACCATGGAGCCCTACGAGGACCCCCGCCTGCCCGTCGACGACCGCGTCGAGGACCTCCTGGGCCGGATGACCCTGGAGGAGAAGACCGGTCAGATGTGCCACGGCCGGATGGCCGCCGGCGACAACACCTTCATGCCGTCCGGCGCCGACCTCATAGCCGAGCGGCACATCACCCACTTCGCGATGATCCAGGTCCCCTCCGCCGGCACCATGGCCGCGTGGAACAATCACGTCCAGGACCTCGCCGCCGCCACCCGCCTCGGCATCCCCGTGACCCTCTCCTCCGACCCCCGCCACGGATTCACCGCCAACCCCATGACGGCCCACACCGACGGCGGATTCAGCCCGGGCCCCGAACCGATCGGCCTGGCCGCGACCGACGATCCGGCACTCGTCGAGGAGTTCGCCGCGGCCGCCGCCCGGGAACTGCGCTCCGTCGGAATCCGCTTGGCCATCCATCCGATGGCCGATCTGGCCACCGAACCGCGCTGGGCCCGCATCAGCGGCACCTTCGGCGAGGACGCCGACCGCGCCGCGCGAATGCTCGGCGCCTACATCCGCGGCATGCAGGGCGACACCCTGGGTCCGGACAGCGTGGCCTGCATGACCAAGCACTTCCCCGGCCACGGCCCGCAGGCGGGCGGGGAGGACTCCCACTTCGCCTACGGCAAGTACCAGGCGTTCCACGGCGACAACCTCGAATACCACCTCAAGCCCTGGGAAGCGGCGTTCGCCGCCGGCACCGCCCAGGTCATGCCCTGCTACTCGATCCCCACCGGCAGCGGCCTGCCCGAGGTCGCCGCCAACTTCAACCGCGAAGTGATCACCGGGCTGCTCCGCGGCCGCTACGGCTTCGACGGCGTCGTGTGCACCGACTTCAACTCCCTCACCGGCATGGAGATCCCCGGCATCGTCCAACTCCCGCCCCGCAACTGGGGAGTGGAACACCTCTCCCTCGCCGAGCAGGTCCTCATGCAGCTCGACGCCGACATCGACCAGCTCGGCGGCGAGACCCGCCCCGACTGGATCGTCGACGCCGTCCGCTCCGGCGCCGTCAGCGAAGAACGCATCGACACCTCCGTACGCCGCATCCTGCGCGACAAGTTCCGCCTCGGCCTCTTCGACGATCCCTATGTCGACACCGACAAGGCAAGCACCCTGGTCGGCGCGACCGAGACCCGTCTCCTGGGCCGCCGGGTCCAGCTGCGATCCCTCGTACAGCTCACCGGCCGCGCGAAGACTTCGAGGACACTGCCCGAGGTGCCGGCCCTCTACGTGGAGAACATCGCCCCCGAGACGGTCGCCCGGTACGGCCGCCTCGTCGACCACCCCGAAGAGGCCGACCTCGCGGTGCTGCGCCTGACCGCCCCGTACGAGAAGCGGGAGGGATTCCTGGAGCAGCACTTCCACGCCGGGTCCCTCGAATTTCCCGCCGCCGAACTGGCCCGGCTGCGGGCGCTGTGCGCGGCCGTCCCCACCGTCATCGACGTGTACCTCGACCGGCCCGCGATCCTCACCGGGCTCGCCACCAAGGCGGCCCTGCTCCTGGGCAGCTTCGGCGCCGACGACGACATCGTCCTCGACGTGGCCTTCGGCCGCGCGGTGGCCGAAGGAAGCCTCCCCTTCGACCTCCCGTCCTCCATGCGGGCCGTCGAGGACTCCCGCGAGGACGTCCCGTTCGACACCTCCGAACCGCTGTTCAGCTGCGGGCACAGCGCGCTCGCGCACTGACACCATCTCTGCGGGACCTCGCGGACACGACCCCGTCCCGCCGGTCAGCGGGCGCCGGCCAGCTCGGCGAGATTGCGGGAGAGGGCGGCGGCGCATGCCTCCCTCTCCTGACCCCGACCGACCGAGAACGCAAGCGCCCCACTCCTCAAGTAGCGGCCCAGACCACCTGCACACCACCCAAACAAAGTGCACACCCCCAGGCCGAGAGCCCGAAGTACCTCTCCCCGCCCACCCCAGCCGCCACGCTCAACAACGCAACCAGCCGCTAAAACTGAGAAGACCCCAGCTCACGTACGGACACGCTGCGCACAAGAAACGACCAGCGACAGCGGGTGAAACAGCTCGACGGGCTCGGCATGGTCTGGTCACACCAGGGCGTCGCGTTCGAGGAGGCCTCGCAGCCGCCCACGCCTGGGCGACCGTGCATGGTCACCTGTTGCCGCCCGCCACCGCGGTCGGTGAGCACGGGTACCCAGTCGGGACCTGGGCCAAGAATCTGCGGTTCGCTGCCCGGATCGCGGATCAGATCGCGCAGCGGCGCGAAGCCAGCCTCCCCGTCGAGACCAGCGCGGGTGCCCTGCCCGAGGCGCGGCGCGAAGTGCTGGAAGAGATCGATCCGGGATGGCGCCCAGCCTGGGATGCAGGGTGGCAGCGGTGTTTCCGACTCGTCCAGGCCCACGTCCAGGGCGGCGGGACCGTGCCCATGGCGGCCGGGAAGGTGGTCGTCCAGGGCGAGGACCTCGGGCGATGGGTAAGCGCGCAGCGGCACGGGTGGGAGCAGTTCGTACCGGCCCAGCAGTGAGCCTTTTCAACCTCAGTTCGAGCAGGTCAGGTACAGGGTGAGGACAGCTAGGCCCTGTCGTCAGGCAACGTTCGCCTCGCTGGTGGAGTGCGAAGCAGTAAATCGGTGGGGTGATACAGGGGAATCTGCCACGATCATCGGATGGGTGCATTGAATGCAGTGGCAGGCAGGATTGCTGGCGGGGCCACCGTGGCGTTCCGGCCCAGCGGCTCCTCGATGGTCCCGCTGATACGCAGTCGGCAGCAGGTGGTCGTTGCTCCGGTCGACCCGTCGAAGTTGGAGGTCGGGGACATCGTCCTCGCCCGTGTCGCCGGGACGGTCTACTTGCACTTGGTGTCGTCCGTGGATCTCGCCAGGAAGCGGGTGCAGATCAGCAATAACCGTGGCCGCGTCAACGGCTGGACCAGCCACGATCGTGTCTTTGGTATCTGTGTGACAGTCGACGGCGTCACCCGGTCAGGAGCTGTAGGGAAGACGCTCACGGCCGACTCCAACGACTCCTCCTGAACCTGACGCTCCAGCGGCATCGGGCCGCCAAGCTGTGCAGGTGGCGATACGAGTGCGTGTTCGCGATATCGATGACGACGAGGGCCGGCGGTTACTTCGGACAGTCCGCCGAGGCACGGGCTCGGTGGTGACCTGGCGAGGCGCGCAGATGGTGCCGCTGTCCGCTCAGGGCATGCCGGTCGCGAAGATCGCCGAGGTGTCATTTACCAGTGACGACCGGTCCGCGACGTGATCCACGACTTCAACGCCGTCGGTTTCGACGCGCTCTGCCCCAAGTACTCCGGCGGCCGGCCGAGGACCTTCACGCTGCCCGAGCGCCGCGAGATCAAGAAGATCGCCAAGTCCAAGCCGACCGAGCATGATCTGCCGTTCTCGACCTGGGCCTGACCAAACCGGCCGACTTCCTGGTCACCGAGGGGGTGGTCGACGACATCAGCCACGAGGGCCTGCACCTTCTGCTCCGCGAGGAGGGCGTCTCCTTTCAACGCCTGACGACCTGGAAGACCTCCCGCGATCCGGACTACGCGGCCAAGAAGGCCCGCGTCGGGCATCTCTACGCGATCGCCGACAGCGAGGTCATAGCCGAGGAGGGAG
Source organism: Streptomyces sp. NPDC058240 (assembly GCF_042882135.1). Lineage (NCBI taxonomy): Bacteria > Bacillati > Actinomycetota > Actinomycetes > Kitasatosporales > Streptomycetaceae > Streptomyces > Streptomyces sp. NPDC058240. The sequence continues at coordinate 4,524 of NZ_JBHVWT010000044.1, read as the reverse complement.
CTGCCAGTACGCGTCCATCGTGAGGACCAGGAGTCGACGTACGGCGGGGTGTGCGCAGGTGGGTGCGGTGCGCGGTCATGGGTGGGCGGGGTTGACGCCGTCGATCTCGACCAGAAGGTGGCGGGGGCCGCGCAGACCGGGACTCGCGCGGTAGGGCGGTGGGTCGGCGACGAGTCGGGGGCTCTTCAGCCGGTGTGTCAGCTCGGCGAGGGCGATCTGCGTCTCGGGACGGGCCAACGGGGCACCGAAGCAGTAGTGGATGCCTCCGCCGAAGCCGAGGTGCTCGTTGTGCTCGCGATCAGGATCGAAACGGTCGGGGTCCGGGACGAAGTCGGGGTCGCGGCTGCCGGCGGCCAGCACGAGGGTGACCGGTGAGCCCTTGGGGATGGTGGTGCCGGCGATCTCGATGTCGTCCAGGGTGTTCCGGTTGTTGGACAGAAACTGCACTGGTGGTTCGTAGCGCAGGAGTTCCTCGACCACCCGGGCAGCCAGATCGGGTTCCTCCCGGCGGCGTAGCCGGTCCAGCACCTCGGGGTGCCGCAGGAGGGTGAGCATGCCGTTGGTGATGAGGTTGACGGTCGTCTCGTGGCCGGCGACGAGCAGCAGTGCCGCATTGCTCAGTATCTCTTCGGGTGACATCGGCGCCTCGTCGCCGTCGCCACTGAGGAGCCCGGAGAGCAGGTCGTCGCCCCGTTGGCCGTGGCGAGCGCCGAGGAGCTCGGCGAAGTACTGACCGAGGTCGGCGATGGCCTTCGCGCGTCGGCGCTGCCGCTCCGCGATCCCACCGGTGGTCGGGTCGGTGGCCTGGACGACCGCGTCGGACATTGCCTGGAATCGTGCTTCGTCCTCACGCGGTACTCCCAGCAGTTGGCAGATCACCGTGACCGGGAACGGGTAGGCGAAGTCGTCGACGATGTCGACCCGGGTCGTGCCCGACCACTCCTTCCCCGCGAAGCCGTCGATCTCGTTCGTCACGATCTCGAACAGGTGGGGAATCATGCTGTCGATGCGATCAGGACGGTGGGGCGGGCCGAAGTTCCGCGTCAGCAGGCGCCGGAGTCGGTCGTGCTCGGGAGGGTCGGTCTGGATGAAGGTGGGCGGGAGTATGGGAGTGCCCTCTTCGGCCGCTTGGGCCGGCGTGTCGGCGGCCAACTCGGGAAGGTTTCGCATGTCCGAGCTGAGCCGTGGGTCGTGGAGCAGGGCGACGATCTCCCGGTAGGTGCTCACGACATAGCTCCCGTCCTCCATCCGTGCCACGGGTGTCCTGCGCAGTTCGCCGTAGAGCGGGTACGGGTCGGCACGGTGCGAGTAGTCGAGGATCTGCTGCCAGGTGCTGGTCTGGGTCATGGGGGCATCTCCCGCAACTCGGAGGTCCGGACGTGTAGCGGCTCGCGCATGGGTCACAGGTACGTTCTGCGGACCAAGGTGGCCCGCCGCTCGCTCGGTCCGTGACCGGTCACCACAACGGTGGCGTGAGGGGTGGGCCGGTCCGGAACCTCGGCCGCGACCGGCCGTGCGTCGGTGGGCTGGTCGGTGATGCGGAAGGACGGCGGGAAGGGCGCCGCCCGGTCGATCAACCCCGCGTAGAACTCCAGCCACTTGGACTGATTGAAGGCGACTGCGGCGGTGATGCGCCCGTGGTAGCCGTAGACGGCGACGAACCTGCGCTGGGCCACCGATCCCTGGGCGATGACGAGTTGGTCGGCATAGGTCGGAACGCCGACCGACTTGATCTCGGTGCCGAACTGAGTCGACCAGAACTCCGGCAGTGCCAGGTGCGGCCATCGTTCGCCCTCGGCGCTGATCATGTTGTGTGCGGCGATCTGAGCCTGGGCGACGGCGTTGCCCCAGTGCTCCAGGGAGAGGTACTGGTAGTCGTAGACGGGGTGCGGGCAGCGGGCCACGTCGCCCGCGACGAACACATCGTCGGTGACGACGCCGTTGACGTCGACAGCGCGGCAACCCGCATCGCACGCCACACCCCACACGCCTGCCGCCAGTCCCGAGCCTTCCAGCCATTCGACGTTGCGGACGCTGCCGAGCGCGGCCACCACCACATCGACGTCCAGGACGCTGCCGTCGGACAGCCGGGCCTGCCGCAGCCGCCCGGCCCCATCGCCTTCCAGCGCCTCGACCTGAACCCCGCACCGCAGATCGACCCCGTGGTCACGCAGCATCTGCGCCGCGACGCCGCCGATCACCGCGCCCAGCGCCCCAACCAGCGGGGTCAGGCCCCGCTCCGTGACCGTCACCGGCACATCCAGCTCGCGGCAGGCGGAGGCGACCTCACAGCCCGTGAAGCCGCCACCGATGACCAGCACCCGGCCGGGTCGTGCTTCCAGCCGCCGCCGCAGCCCTTCCGCGTCGGCCTGGGTGCGCAGCACGAACAGCCCGTCGAGCCCGGCCTCTGCCTCATTCGGCCACGGTCGGGCCCGCACCCCGGTGGCTATGAGCAACCGGTCGAACCCCACCCTCTCGCCGTCGGCCAGAACCACCTGCTTGCCGCCCAGGTCAAGCTCCGTGGCCGCGACTCCCAGCCGCCAGTGTGCGTCGAACTCCTCACGGCGGGGAAGTGCGGTCCGACGCGCATCAACCTGCCCCATGAGGGCCTGCTTGGACAGCGGCGGCCGGTCATAAGGGGGATCAGGCTCGTCCCCGATCATGGTCAGCGAGCCAGTGAAGCCATCCCGGCGCAGCACCAGTCCAGCCCGCAGCCCAGCCAGAGACGCCCCGACAATGACAATTTTGCCGGTCCGCTTGCACGCCTCCTCAGGGCGTGGGGCGGCCACCTGCGCCTCGGGCAGCCGGTGCCCGGCGTCCTCACGGTCGAGGAAGATGGCCTGGACCGGGCAGGCCGCCGCTGCTCGCGCGATCTTCTCCCGCTGCGCGTGGTCCGGATCCGGGTCGTACAGCAGCGCCTCGTCCCCGCGTATCGCGAAGACATCCGGCGCGGCAAAAGCACACTGGGCGTATCCCTGGCACCGCGTAAGATCCACAACGATCTTCATGTGGACGCCCCTTCCGACACCCTACGGGTCGGCTGTTTCGTCCCACGCCCTCGTACGGACGCCATCACGTCTGCTCATTTCAGTGGATCACGGCACACCCGAGACCGCATCCCGCCGCAGACCAGCAGTCACGTTCCGTATTCGTTGCGCACCGAAACCCGAATGTGCGCATCCAGTACGCGTCTACCGCCGACAATGCGCCGCCGGCGGCGGCCTTCGCGGCCGTGGACAGCTCTTTCTTCAGCTGCTCCGTACCGGGCCGCGGCAGACGCCATCAACAACCTCGCCACCCCCTTCCCCAGGCCCCCGCCGACTCGCTCGCCACCGGCCCCAGGAACACCGACACGGTGTTTCTCCGAGCGGTGCCCGCGTGGGGGAACGACGCCCTGTGGCAAGTCCATGTCGCCCTGCAGCGTGCACGGGACGGAGAGCCGGACGCCTCCGGGCTCGGCGAACTCCTCCTGGAAGCGGGCGAAGACTGCCACCCACCCCAGACCGCTGACGACATCGTCGACTGGCTCAACCGCGTCCTCACCGTACTGCTGCTCGACATCCCCGCCGTCCGTACAGCGGTATCGGCTTCGAGGTGAGACCACCACCGGGTTGGCTGATCGGATTCCCATGTGCCGGACGTGTGCACCTTGCCGGAACAGCAAGAGTAATTGCATGCTTCAGTAAGGGAGTTGCAGTCTGGTTCCGGTCAAGGCAATCGAAACCGAAAGGCTGCACAATGACTACCCATGAAGGCGCCGGGCCCGCACCAGACTCCGGTGACCGCGCGCCGATCAACAACCGCGTCCACCACGTTGCATCTGGCGAGCTGGACGGTTACGCCGCTATCAGCGGAGGCACAGTCGGCTCGAAGAAGCTCTGGATGGGCCTGGTGGAGAACCCGCCGCTGAGCTCGACGGACAACCACCATCACGGCGATTCGGAGGCTGGTATCTACGTGGTCAGCGGTCACCCCGTGTTCGTCTACCACGACGGCACACAGGAGGTACGGCTCGCCGCCGACCCAGGCGATTTCTTCCTCGTCCCCCCGTACGTCCCGCACCGAGAGGAGAACCCCGACCCGAATGAGCCCGCAGTCGTCGTGATCGCTCGGACCACCCAAGAGCCGATCAAGGTCTCCGTGCCCGAGCTGTATCAGCTCAAAGAGGCAGACACACAGTCGAGCCGGTCGATGTCGTAGGGATCGAATCGGCAAGGTCAGTCTTCGTTATCAACGATCAAGCTCCAACCGCACAGGACACTCGCTGTCCTGCGCCATCGGACCCCGACCGATTGCCACCGAAGACTGACAGACGACGGCTTGTGTCATCGAAGAATGACCGTGCAGGTCAGCGCCCCGAGAACGAGCTGGCGAGACAGTGGCCCGACGGCTCCGTGCTCCAGAACCGGCGACCGCTCCGCGCGCTGGCGGGGGTCTGTCAAACGAGCGGTGTAACTCAGGTTGTTGGAGTTACTGGCGTGCTGCGGAGAGCCGGCCGTCGAAGGTGATGTCGAAGGCGTTGAG